>NZ_JBIVVA010000004.1:315473-530163 GCF_044757465.1 Streptomyces sp. NPDC091279
CGCGCGGCCCCCGACCGGGTGGCGCGCCCCCCGCCCCGGGGGGGGGGGGGGGGGGGGGGCCCCCCCCCCCCCCCCCCCGGGGGGCGCGGGCCCCCCCCCGGGGGGGGGCCCCCCCCCACGGCCGCGACCGCCCGCTGGCCGAGCGGACCGCCGCGCTCTTCGGCGCCTACGCGGCCTTCGTGAGCGGCGATCCACGCCGGATACGGATCACCTTCGTCGAGATCATCGGCGTCAGCCCCCGCCTGGCGGAACAGCGCCTGGCCCGCCGTTCCCGCGGGGTCGACCTCAGCTGCGCCGAGGCCGAGACCGCCGCCGCGCACGGGGAGGCGGCGCCCCGCGACTACCGCATCGCCGTGCGCGGCGTTCATCGGCGGCGTCAACGGCCTGCTGCACGACGGGAACGCGGGCTGGGTGCACGCCACCCTCGTCGTCGTCGTCGACGAACTCGTCGGCCGGCTCCTCGCCATCCTCCGCCCCCGCGACGGGACCCCACCGACCCACCGACCCCTACCTCGTGACCTGGGCGGACCCCAACGCCGTTACAGAGAACCGGAGTTCAGCCGGTCCACCGCCTCCCGTACCGGTGTCACTCCGTCCTGGGCCCGGATGCGCGCGCCGTGCTCCCGGGCCCGCCGCCCGAACGCCGGGTCGGTCGTCGCCCGGGTCAGGGCCAGGGCGAGGGTGTCCGCCGTGAGGTGCCTGAGCGGCAGGGCGCGGGGTGCCACGCCCAGGCGGACCAGGCGCGACGCCCAGAACGCCTCGTCGAACTGGATCGGCACCGGCACCGCCGGGACCCCGGCCCGCAGCCCCGCCGCCGTGGTGCCCGCGCCCGCGTGATGGACCACGGCGGCCGTCCTCGGGAACAGCAGGGCGTGCGGGACGTCGTCGATGGTCAGCATGTCGTCGCCGTGCGCCGCGAGCCCGCCCCAGCCGCGCTGGATCACCCCGCGCAGCCCCGCCCGCCGCAGCGCCCGCACCACGGCCGCGCTCAGCCGCTCGGGGTGCGGCACGGTCGCGCTGCCGAGGCCGACGAAGACCGGGGGCGGCCCCGCGTCGAGGAAGTCCCGCAGCGCCGGGGGGAGTTGGGCGGCCCCGTCGTAGGGCCACCAGTAACCGGTGATGTCGAGACCCGGGCGCCAGTCCCGGGGGCGCGGCACCACCAGGTCGCTGAACCCGTGCAGGACGCGCGGCGCCCGCCGCTCCCGGGCCCGCCAGGCCGCCACGGCGCTCAGCGGCGGGAGCCCCAACTGCCGTCTCAGGGCGGGCAGGGCGCCCGCGAAGACCTGCTCCACGGCGAGAGCCACCCCGTGTCCGGCGAGCCGGTTGCCGTGCGCTCCAAAGGACCGGTCCGTCAGCATCGGCGGCGCGAACTCCCGCGTGGCGGCGAGGGGTTGGAGCGGCACATCGAGGCTCGGCAGGGCGAGGCCCTCGGCGACGGTGTGGCCGAGCGGGGCCACCGGCGCGGAGAGCAGGAGCAGGTCGCTGGAGCGGGCGGCGGCCACCAGCTCGCCGGTCATCCGGTCGACCAGGGCCCGCGCCATCCCGACCGCCCGCACCAGCTTGCCGACGCCGGTGGTACTGCGGTGCAGCCCGCGCCCGCGAGCGGAGTGGAGTTCGGCGTGCGGGTCGACCGGCAGCGGATGGAACCGCACCCCGGACCCCGCGACGAGGGGCTCGAACCGGGCGTGGGTGACGAGCGTGACCTCGTGTCCGGCGCGGGCGAGCCCGTGCCCGAGGCCGGTGTAGGGGGCCACGTCACCCCGGGAGCCCGCGGTGATGATCGCTACTCGCACGTCGGCCAGTATGCGGCCGCCGACGGCGCCCGGTGACAACCCCGGTGACAACAAGGCCTCCCTGTCGGTCACTTCGCGCCTGTCACAACCGTTGACTTCGGACGGTCGGCGGCTCTAATTTCGGCCCGCGACGCGTTCGGTTCTCCGATCCTCGTTCGAAATCTCGACACCCTGGGACATTGCCACCCCGGGGTCCCCCTGTCGAAGGAGCCGCATGTACGCCCCACCGCGCACGCCCCGCAGACCGCTCGCCCCTCTCCTGGCGCTGGTCCTGGCCGTCACCGCCGCGCTGCTGTTCGCCGCGCCCGCCCCGGCGCGGGCCGCGACCAGCCGTCAGATCGCCGTGCCCACCGCCCCGATGGGCTGGGCCTCCTGGAACAGCTTCGCCGCGAAGATCGACTACAACGTCATCAAGAAGCAGGTCGACGCCTTCGCCCGGTCCGGACTGCCCGCCGCGGGCTACGACCACATCAACATCGACGAGGGCTGGTGGCAGGGCACCCGCGACAGCGCGGGCAACATCACCGTCGACACCGGCGAGTGGCCCGGCGGCATGAGCGCCATCGCCGACTACATCCACAGCAAGGGCCTGAAGGCGGGCATCTACACCGACGCGGGCAAGGACGGGTGCGGCTACTACTACCCGACCGGCCGCCCGGCCGCGCCCGGCAGCGGCAGCGAGGGCCACTACGACCAGGACATGACGCAGTTCTCCCGATGGGGCTTCGACTTCGTCAAGGTCGACTGGTGCGGCGGCGCGGCCGAGAAGCTGGACGCGGCGAGCACCTACCAGTCGATCAGCGACGCCGTCTCCAAGGCCGCCGCCACCACCGGGCGCCCGCTGACCCTGTCCATCTGCAACTGGGGTGAGCAGAATCCCTGGAACTGGGCGCCGGGCCAGGCCCCGCTCTGGCGCACCAGCACCGACATCATCTACTACGGCAACGCGCCGTCCATGACGAACCTGCTCTCCAACTTCGACCAGACCCTGCACCCGACCGCCCAGCACACCGGGTAC
Source organism: Streptomyces sp. NPDC091279 (assembly GCF_044757465.1). Taxonomy (NCBI): domain Bacteria; kingdom Bacillati; phylum Actinomycetota; class Actinomycetes; order Kitasatosporales; family Streptomycetaceae; genus Streptomyces; species Streptomyces sp. NPDC091279. The sequence continues at coordinate 318,285 of NZ_JBIVVA010000004.1, forward strand.
TACAACGACCCCGACATGCTGATGGTCGGCATGAGCGGCTTCACCGCCGCCCAGAACCGCACCCACATGAACCTGTGGGCCGTCTCCGGCGCCCCCCTGCTGGCCGGCAACGACCTCACCACCATGACCTCCGAGACCGCCGGCATCCTCACCAACCCCGAGGTCATCGGCGTCGACCAGGACGCGCGCGGACTCCAGGGCGTCAAGGTCGCCGAGGACACCGCCGGACTCCAGGTCTACGGCAAGGTCCTGTCCGGCACCGGCAACCGTGCCGTCGTCCTGCTCAACCGCACCTCCAGCGCCCAGAACATCACCGTCCGCTGGTCCGACCTCGGCCTCACCAACGCGTCGGCGACCGTCCGTGACCTGTGGGCCCGCGCGAATGTCGGCTCCTACGGGACGAGTTACACGACCAGCGTCCCGGCCGGCGGCTCCGTGCTGCTCACCGTCACCGGCGGCACCGAGGCGGCGAGCAGCACCTACACCGGCACCTCCGCCTTCTCCGGGGTGAGCGCCACGAGCACCGGCGTGAAGGTCGTCGACGTCGCCTACACCAACAACACCGCGAGCGCCCGCACCGCGACCCTCAAGGTCAACGGGCAGGGCTCCACCGCCGTCTCCTTCCCGCCGACCGGCTCCTCACAGGGCACCGTCTCCCTCCAGGTCGGCCTGGCCAAGGGCTCCGCCAACACCCTGACCTTCACCGGCGCCCCGACCCTCGCCGACCTCACGGTCCGCCCGCTGCCAGGAGCCGACGGCAACCAGGTGATCGGCGGCCAGTCGGGCCGCTGCCTCGACATCGACGACAACACCCTCACCAACGGCACCCAGGCCCAGCTGTGGAGCTGCGAGGGCGGCCAGAACCAGGCCTGGACAGCCACGTCCCGCAAGGAACTGGTCGTGTACGGCACCAAGTGCCTCGACGCCTACAACCAGGGCACCACCGACGGCACCAAGGTCGTGATCTGGGACTGCAACGGCCAGAACAACCAGAAGTGGACCGTCGGCGGCAACGGCACCCTCGTCAACGTCAACTCCGGCCTCTGCCTGGACGCCTACAACAACGCCACGTCCAACGGCAGCCCCCTGGTCCTGTGGACCTGCAACGGCCAGAGCAACCAGAAGTGGACCCTCGACTGACGCTCCCCGCGCGGCCCGTCCGAACCCGCCGGACGGGCCGCACCGCGAACCGACGAGGTCAGAAATCGAACCCGCGGCCCAGGGTCGTACCGATGTGGCGGCCCCGGCTCACCGGCGGCGCAGGTGCCGACTTTGGGCGGCAGGCGGGCAGGGGCGGGGCCGGGCCGCCGTCAGGGCCCGGCGGAGCAGAGCGGCCGAGACCAGGCGGCCCGCGCTGGCGAAGGGGCCGGGTCGGCGGCGGCCTCGGGTGATCCGTGCCGAGAACGTCCAGGTCAGCCGGGACGTGACGGCGATTCCCGGGGCTCGATCGGTCAGCCGGCCCATGTCCGGGCCCGGGTGGGTGCGGCGAGGGTCATGGTCGCCTCCTTCACGGCTCACCTTCGAGGCTCCTCCGGCCGGGGCGCCCAGGCAAGCGCGGGGCCGGTGCTCCGCCTGTCGGGTGAGGGGCGCCCGGTGCCCGTGACCGGCGGGCGCGGTCCGCCGTTGCTGAGGGCATGATCTCAACACGTCGTATGGTCGCCGCCGTTGGTCTCGCCGCCGGGCTCGCCGGTCTCGCCGCCCCGCTCGCGTCCGCCGCCGAGCCCGCCGCGGACAGCGGCAAGATCAACCCGATGGCGATGCTGGACTCGCTCACCACAAAGGAAATCCCCGCCCAGCACCAGGCGAACCTGCCGAAGCCGTCCCAGCAGCTCAAGGAGCTGAACGGGCTGAACAACCTGCAAGAGGTGGGACAGGTCCTCGCCCCGGCCGCGCCCGTCCTCGGACTGCTCGGCGCCTAGCCGTCACCGCACACCTGACGAGGGCCGCCCGGTACGCACCGGGCGGCCCTCGTCATGGGGGGAGGCAGGCGACGGGGCCGTGCTCAGCCCGTCGTCGCCAGGAACTGGGTGGTCGCCAGCTCCGCGTAGAGGGGATCGGCGGCCACCAGTTCCCGGTGGGTGCCGACCGCGCGGACCCGGCCCGCGTCCATGACGACGATCCGGTCGGCCGCCGTCACCGTGGACAGCCGGTGCGCGACGACCAGCACCGTCGTCTCCCGGGCCACATCGGCGACGGTGTCCCGCAACGCCGCCTCGTTGACGGCGTCCAGCTGCGAGGTCGCCTCGTCGAGGAGCAGCAGCCGGGGCCGGCGCAGCAGGGCGCGGGCGATGGCGACGCGCTGCCGCTCACCCCCGGACAGCTTGGTGCCCCGGTGCCCCACCAACGTGTCGAGCCCCTTGGGCAGCCGGGCCACCAGACCGTCGAGCCGGGTCGTCTTCACCACCTCGTCGAGCGCGTCCTCGCCCGCCTCCGGGTTGCCGAGCAGCAGGTTCTCGCGCAACGAACCGGACAGCACCGGCGCGTCCTGCTCCACGTACCCGATCGCCGCCCGCAGCGCGGGCAACTCCCAGTCGCCGAGCGGCCGTCCATCGAAGGTGATGGTGCCGGACGCGGGATCGTAGAACCGTTCGATGAGCGAGAACACCGTGGTCTTGCCCGCGCCGGACGGGCCGACGAACGCCGTCATGCCCCGGGCCGGCACCGTGAACGTCACCCCGTGGTGGATGTAGGGCAGGTCGTCGTCGTAGCGGAAGCGGACGTCCTCGAAGGCGAGGGCGGCCGGTTCGGCGTCCGGGGCGGGCAACGGGCTTGCCTGCGCGGCCGGTTCGGCGGGCAGGGCCAGCGACTCCTGGATACGGGCGAGCGCGGCGGAGCCCGCCTGGTACTGGGTGACCGCGTTGACCACCTGCTGGATCGGCGCCATCAGATAGAACACGTACAGCAGGAACGCGACCAGGGTGCCGACGTCGATCGCCCCCGTCGCCACCCGCGCCCCGCCCACCGCGAGCACCGTGAGGAACGCGATCTGCATCGCGAGGCCCGCCGTGTTGCCCGCGGCGGCCGACCACTTGGCGGCGTGCACGCTCTGCCGCCAGGACTCCTCGGCGGCCGCGTGCAGCGTGCGTTCCTCGCGGTGTTCGGCGCCGGACGCCTTGACCGTGCGCAGCGCCCCCAGTATCCGTTCGAGCGAGGCACCCATCGCGCCCACCGCGTCCTGCGCCCGGCGGCTCGCCCGCTGGATGCGCGGGAACATCACGCCGATCACCGTGCCCGCGCCCACCACCACCGCGAGGGTGACCCCGAGCAGCACCGGGTCCACGAACCCCATCATCACCACCGTCGCGACCAGCGTCAGCCCGCCGGTGCCCAGGCCGACCAGGGAGTCGGTGGTGACCTGGCGCAGCAGGGTGGTGTCCGAGGTGATCCGGGCCATCAGGTCACCGGGCTCGCTGCGGTCCACGGCGGTGATCCGCAGTCGCAGCAGATACGACGACAGGGTGCGCCGCGCGCCGAGCACCACGGACTCGGCGGTGCGCCGCAGCACATACGAACCGAGCCCGCCCAGCGCCGCGTTGGCGACCACCAGCGCCGACATGGCAAGGAGCGCGCCGGTGATGGCGCGGTCGTGGGACAGGTCGTCGATCAGCCCCTTCGCGACCAGCGGCAGCAGCAGCCCGGTCACGCCGGTGAGCAGGGAGAGGAACGCGCCCGCCGCCAGGGCCCTGCGGTGCGGCCGCACATACCCGAGCAGGAGGCGCCAGGCGGGCGGGACGGGCCGGGACTCTGCGACGCTCACGGCGCTCCTTCGGGTCGGCGGAAGCTCTCAGGCTACGTCGGCCCCGGCAGCGGTCGGCCCGGCGGGCCATCGGTTCCGGAGGAGCCGGAGGAGCCGGAGGAGCCGGAGGAGGGGGAGCGCGGCGGGTGTTCCGGGCCCGCGTGCCCCGGGCGGACCCACCTCCCCGGGCGGATCGGGGCCGGGATGGCGGTCGGGGCGGCCTGGAACCGTCTCCCTACTGATCAGTTGCGCGTAGGGTCAGGGCACACACACCGGCCGACGGAAGGGGTCCAGCACCATGGCGCAGGAAGTACGGGGCGTGATCGCACCGGGCAAGGACGAGCCGGTGCGGGTGGAGACGATCGTCGTACCCGACCCCGGGCCCGGCGAGGCCGTCGTCCAGATCCAGGCCTGCGGGGTCTGCCACACCGACCTGCACTACAAGCAGGGCGGCATCAACGACGAGTTCCCCTTCCTGCTCGGCCACGAGGCGGCCGGCGTCGTCGAGTCCGTCGGCGCGGGCGTCACCGACGTCCAGCCCGGCGACTTCGTCATCCTCAACTGGCGTGCGGTGTGCGGCCAGTGCCGCGCCTGTCTGCGGGGCCGCCCCTGGTACTGCTTCGACACGCACAACGCGAAGCAGAAGATGACCCTCACCGACGGCACCGAACTCTCCCCGGCGCTCGGCATCGGAGCCTTCGCCGAGAAGACCCTCGTCGCGGCCGGCCAGTGCACCAAGGTCGACCCGGCCGTCGCCCCGCAGGTCGCCGGGCTGCTCGGCTGCGGCGTGATGGCCGGCATCGGCGCCGCCCTCAACACCGGCAACGTCGGCCGCGGTGACACCGTCGCCGTCATCGGCTGCGGCGGCGTCGGCGACGCGGCGATCGCCGGGGCCGGACTCGCCGGTGCCGCCAAGATCATCGCCGTCGACATCGACGACCGGAAGCTGGAGACCGCCCGCACCATGGGCGCCACCCACACCGTCAACTCCCGTACCAGCGACCCGATCGAGGCGATCCGGGACCTCACCGGCGGCTTCGGCGCCGACGTCGTCATCGAGGCCGTCGGCCGCCCGGAGACCTACCGGCAGGCCTTCTACGCCCGCGACCTCGCCGGCACCGTCGTCCTGGTCGGCGTGCCCACCCCGGAGATGAAGCTGGAGCTGCCGCTCATCGACGTGTTCGGCCGCGGCGGCGCCCTGAAGTCCTCCTGGTACGGCGACTGTCTGCCCTCGCGCGATTTCCCGATGCTGATCGACCTCCACCTCCAAGGCCGCCTGGACCTGGGCGCGTTCGTGACGGAGACCATCGAACTCACCGACATCGAGAAGGCCTTCGAGCGGATGCACGACGGTGACGTCCTGCGCTCGGTGGTGGTCCTGTGATGGCCGCGCGCATCGAACGCCTCGTCACCTCGGGCCAGTTCACCCTGGACGGCGGCACCTGGGACGTCGACAACAACGTCTGGATCGTCGGCGACGACCATGAGGCCCTCGTCATCGACGCCGCCCACGACGCCGACGCCATCGCGGCGGCCGTCGGTGACCGGCGCCTGGTGGCCATCGTGTGCACCCACGCCCACAACGACCACATCGACGCCGCGCCCGCGCTGGCCGACCTGACCGGTGCCAAGATCTGGCTGCACCCCGACGATCTGCCGCTGTGGAAGCAGACCCACCCCGACCGCGACCCCGACGCGCATCTCGTCGACGGCCAGGTCATCGAAGCCGCGGGCGTCGACCTCCGGGTGCTGCACACCCCCGGGCACGCGCCCGGCGCGGTCTGTCTGCACGACCCGGGGCTCGGTGCGGTCTTCACCGGCGACACCCTCTTCCAGGGCGGGCCCGGCGCCACCGGCCGCTCCTACTCGCACTTCCCGACCATCATCGACTCGATCCGGGACCGGCTGCTCACCCTGCCGCCCGAGACCGAGGTGCTCACCGGCCACGGCGACCCCACCACCATCGGCGCCGAGGCCCCGCACCTGGCGGAGTGGATCGCGCGCGGCCACTGACCCCGTCCGGGCCACCGGAAACCCCGGTGCCCGGCGGACCGGCCGCCGTTACGCTGCCTTGTCATGACCACTGACACGCTCGTGACGCTCCATGACGTCCCCGTCCTGCGCTGCGCCCCCGACGGCCCGGCGCTCGACGGCGAACAGTCCGCCCTCGATCTGATCGGGGACGCCATGGGGCAGGGCGCCGAACTGGTCGTGCTGCCCGCCTCCCGAGTCACCGACGCCTTCTTCCAGCTCAGGTCGGGTGTCGCGGGCGCGGTCCTCCAGAAGTTCGTCGCCTACCGGGTCCGCCTGGCCGTCATCGGTGACCTCTCCCACCACCTCGCCGACAGCTCCGCGCTGCGTGACCTCGTCCACGAGACCAACCAGGGCGGACACATCTGGTTCCTCCCCGACGACGACGCCCTCGCCGCGAGACTCCGTGGAGCGCGGTGACCGACAGGGGATCAGCCGGAACGGCGTGAGACGCGCCGAAAAGGCGACAGGAGATGTCCGGTTTCCCCGGCAACCTGATCGGTGACCGCACGGACAGGAACAACGGGAGGTCGGACATGTCCGCACCACTGAAGGACAAGGTCGCCCTGGTCGCCGGGGCCACCCGAGGCGCCGGACGCGGGATCGCGGTGGAACTCGGCGCGGCCGGTGCCACCGTCTACGTCACCGGACGCACCACCCGCGACCACCGCTCCGAGTACGACCGCCCCGAGACCATCGAGGACACCGCCGACCTGGTCACCGAGGCCGGCGGCCACGGCATCGCCGTCCCCACCGACCACCTCGAACCCGACCGGGTCGCCGCCCTCGTCGAGCGGATCGCCACCGAACAGGACAGGCTCGACGTCCTCGTCAACGACATCTGGGGCGCCGAACACCTCTTCGCCTGGGACACCCCGCTCTGGGAGCACGACCTCGACGACGGACTGCGCCTGCTGCGGCTCGCCGTCGAGACCCACGCCGTCACCAGCCACCACGCCCTGCCCCTGCTGCTGCGCCGGCCCGGCGGACTGCTCGTCGAGATGACCGACGGCACCGCCGACTACAACCGCGCCACCTACCGCAACAGCTTCTTCTACGACCTCGCCAAGACGGCCGTCCTGCGGATGGCGTTCTCGCTGGGCCATGAACTCGGCCCGCGCGGGGCCACCGCCCTCGCCCTGACCCCGGGCTGGCTGCGCTCCGAGATGATGCTCGACCACTTCGGGGTCACCGAGCCCACCTGGCACGACGCCCTCGACCGGGTCCCGCACTTCGCCATCTCCGAGAGCCCCCGCTACGTCGGCCGGGCCGTCGCCGCCCTCGCCGCCGACCCCGAGGTCGCCCGCTTCAACGGCGCGTCCCTCTCCAGCGGGGGACTCGCCCAGGAGTACGGCTTCACCGACCTCGACGGCAGCCGCCCGGACGCGCTGCGCTACCTCGTCGAGGTACAGGACCCGGGCCGCCCGGCCGACGTGACCGGATACCGGTGACCAGAACGCCCGCAAGCCCCCTGCGGTCACCGTGGGTTGCCGCGCACGACCGGCAACAGGGCGGCGGGACAAGGGAGTTGCAGAGGGGAGCGGTCGGTGTGGCTCAGGCGCGTGCCGCCCGTGTCACCGCCGCCGCGACCCGCTCCACGTCCGCCTCCGTCGTGCTCCAGTTGCTGAACGCCGCCCGCAGCGCGGGAGTTCCCCGGTACACCGTCGGGGTGAGGAAGGCCTCGCCGCTCGCGGTGACCGCCGACGCCAGCGCGGCCATCCGCTCCGGGCTCGCCCCGGTGGCCGACGTGAAGCAGACGACGTTCAGCCGGACCGGCGCGAGCAGCGTCAACTCCGGCGCGCTGTCCAGACGTTCACCGAGGGCACGGGCGAGAGCGACGTTCCGTTCGACGATCTCCCGATGCCCGTCGCGGCCGTAGGCCTGGAGGGAGAACCAGGCCGGGAGGGCCCGCAGGCGCCGGGAGTTCTCCGGGGTGAGGTGCAGGAAGTCCGGCTCTGCGGTGGGGAGTCCGAGGTAGGGCGAGGCGTTGTGGAACACGGCGACCTGGAGGTCACGGCGCCGGGTGAACTGGATCGCCGCGTCGTAGGGCACGTTCAGCCACTTGTGCAGGTCGACGCAGACCGAGTCGGCCGCGTCGAGCCCGGCCACCAGCGGCGCGTGGGCCGGACTGAGCGCGGCGAAGGCGCCGAACGCGGCGTCCACATGCAGCCAGAAGTCATGTCGTTCCTTGAGCGCGGCGATGGCCCGCAGGTCGTCGAAGTCGACGGTGTTCACCGTGCCCGCGTTCGCCACCACCAGCGCCGGACGGCCACCGAGCGCCGTCAGCGCGGCGTCGAGCGCCCCCACATCGACGGCCTCGCGGTTGCCCTCCAGCAGCGGCACAGGCCGTAGTTGGTCCCGGCCGATGCCCAGCACCGACAGTGCCTTGCCCACGCTGGAGTGCGGGCTTCCGGACAGCACGTCCACCGGGCCCAGCGCGGCCACCCCGGCCCGCGACACGTCCACGCCCAGCCGCTCCCCGAGCCACTCCCGGCCGACCGCGAGGCCCACCGTGTTCGACACCGTCGCCCCGGTCACGAACGCCCCCGTGTGCGCCGCGCCGAGCCCGAACAACTCCCGCAGCCAGCCCACCGTCTCGTGCTCAAGGGCGGCCGCCCAGGAACCGGCCGCTCCGGACACGTTCTGGTCGTAGGCGCTGGTCAGCCAGTCCCCGGCGACCGAAGCGGGCGTCGCGCCACCGGTCACGAACCCCAGATAACGCGGCCCCGCCGACCCCGAGAACCCCGGCGCCCACCGCTGCGCGAACCGTGTCAACGCGCCCGCGCCACCCGTCCCCGCCACCGGCAACGGCACGGCCGGGGGCGCCGCACCGGGCTGGGCGACGGGCCGTTCGGCGAGCCCGGCCAGCTCTTTGGCGGCGAGATCACGGGCGGACCGGAGCAGTTCGGGAAGCCGGGCGAGGTCGTCGGCGAGGGCGCGATGCATGAGGCGAGGGTAGGTCCGCCACCCGGCCGGGAACGCGGGCCAATCCTGGAAATGCGGCTTGTTTCGCATCCTTCCCGGTCCTACTGATCACACGGTAATGTCACCGTTTCGTCGCAGAGCCGCCGCGCCCACAACCGATCCCGACCGACGCCGGTCCAGTGAGCGGGGATCGCAGTTCAGCGACCACACCCTGACCACTCCACGCGAAAGGCGAGACGGCATGGGGGACATACGCAGACGGGGAGCCGTCGTCCTGGGGGTCACCGCGCTGGTGGCACCGCTCACCCTCGCGCTCGGCACCGCGCCGGCGCAGGCCGCGACGGGCTGCACCGCACCGACCGGGCCCTACCAGAAGCAGGTCGAGAAGTTCCTCGGCCGCCCGGTCGACGGCAGACAGTCCGTCACCGACTGCAAGGCGACCAAGGCCTTCCAGACCAAGCACGGCATCACCCCCAACGTGGGCTACGCGGGCCCGGTCACCTGGGGCGTGATGACCCTGATGAACAAACAGAAGGCCGTCGGGAAGACCCCGAACAAGGCCGGCACATGCCCCACCAACAAGGGCCGCATCGCCTGCGTCGACCTCACCCTCCAGCTCAGCTGGATTCAGGACGGCAAGAAGCTCGTCTACGGCCCCGTCCCGGTCCGCACCGGCCGCGACGGCTACGAGACCCGCACCGGACTGAAGAAGATCTACTGGCGGCACATCGACCACGTCTCCACGATCTACGACGTGCCCATGCCCTACAGCCAGTTCTTCGACGGCGGCCAGGCCTTCCACTCGGTCGGCGTCAGCATGTGGAACCCGCCCGGCTCCCACGGCTGCGTCAACATGACCACCACGGCCGCCAAGAAGTACTGGTCCCTGCTGCGCAACGGCGACGACGTCTACGTCTACGGCCGCAAGCCGGGCACCTGATCCCACCGGGCGCCCGGCCCACGGACGCGCTCACGCCTGCGGCGCGTCCCCGAAGTCCGGGATCGCCAGCCGTGCCCCGCCCTGCCGTGCCGACGCGTGCGCGACGATGCCCGGCAGGGTGTAGCGGGCCGCCACCCACGCGTTGACCGTCGGCAGGGTCCGGGTGGCGACGGCCCTGACGAAGTCGTCCACCAGGAAGTGGTGGCTGCCCTCATGGCCGTTGTGCAGACGGTCGAACGACCGTGGCAGCCGCTCCCGGTCGTGCACGGGCGCCGAGCCGGAGGTGAACGCGGCCCGCAGGTCGGGGGCGATGTGCTGGAGCGAGGGGTCGTCGGGGGACATCGTGGGCTTGGGCTCCAGAAGTTCGCTGATGTCCTGCACGCCGTTCTTGTCCTGCCACAGCGCGACCGTCGCCAGCTGCTCCATGCTCGCCTCGGTGCCGAAGAAGCGGAACCGGGACTCCCGGATGTGCGAGGGGTACCCCACCCGCCGGAACTCGTTGGTCCGGAACGACCCGCCGCCCGCCACCTCGAACAGCGCGGTCGCGTTGGAGAAGTCGTTGTCGAACTGGCTCACCGACCGGTCGAAGACACCGTCGCCCCGCTGGTCCACCACCCCGATCGCCGACACGCTGACCGCGTGCGTCTGCCAGGCGCCCAGCACCCCGCCCACCGAGTGCGTCGGGTACAGCAACGGCGGATAGCTGGCCGTGGCCTTCCAGTTGTCGCCGCCGCTGTACTGGTACGCCTCGTAGAAGCCGAGGTCCATGTCGTGCACGTAGTCGCCCTCGGCGTAGAAGAGCCGCCCGAAGGCGCCCTGGGCCATCTGGTTGCGGGCGTGCACGGTCGCCGGGACGTACTGGCTGGTCTCGCCCATCATGTAGGTCAGGCCGGTCTCCTTGACCGCGTCGATGATGGCCGCGACCTCCTCGGTGGTGATCGCCATGGGCACCGCCGAGTACACGTGCTTGCCCGCGCCGAGCCCCTGGAGCACGAGCGGGCCGTGCGTCCAGCGCTGGGTGAAGAGGGCGACGGCGTCGACGTCCGGTGACTCCAGCATCGCCTCGTAGGACTCGAACGTGCCGGTGAGGCCCTGGGCGGCGGCGAGCCGCTCGGCCCGCTCCGGCAGCAGGTCGGTGACATACACGTCACCGACGCCGGGGTGGGCCAGGAACAACGTGGCGAACTGGCCGGAGAACTGACCGGCACCGACGATGCCGAGGGAGAACGTCATGGTGGGGGTGCCCTTCGAGGATGGGTGGGACGGCTCGGTCACTGGCCGAGGATCAGATTGATCTGGCGGTTGGTCGAGGACAGGCCCGCCACCGAGCCGCCGCTCGCGTAGACGTCCTGCATGGCCGGGTGCATCAGCGCGAACACGTCGGCCGAGTGGTCGGTGATCGGGAACGAGAACGTGGTCGAGTCCGCCGGGTCGGTGACCGGCTCGGTGAACGCCGACATGTCGACGCCCTTCTTCCGGTAGGCGGCCACCGCCGCGTCCGTCCCGGCGGGGGTCGCGGGCAGCACGATGCCGTAACTCCCCACCGTCTTCTGGCAGTCGTCCGACGCCAGGTACCGCACCCACGTCAACGCCCCCGCCTTGTTGCGGGCGTTGCGGGTGACGGAGTCGGCGAGACCGTTCAGCATGGTGGCCCGCTCGCCCGTCGGGCCGGTCGGCGTGCGGGCGGTGGCGGCGTCGACGCCCTTCATCCCGGCGTACGTCGAGATCATCCAGGCGCCGTCGAACGCGGCGGCCGCCTGCCCGGAGGCGACCTGCACATTGGCCGGGTTGGACTGGGAGTTGAAGGCGGAGATCGGCACCATGTACCCCTTCTTCACCAGCCCGAAGTACCACGAGACCACCGACGTGAACGTGGCGCTGTCGTACCGGTACGCGGTGCCCCAGCGCTCCTTGTCCGTATAGGTCCAGCCCGCGGAGGCGGCGAAGGTGCTCCACTGGGTCTGCCCGTCACCGTCGCCGCCGCCGTTGCTCGCCAGCCCGTACACCTTCACGTGGCTGCGGTCGAAGCCGGGTTCGTCGCCCCGCCTGCCGTTCTCGTCGACGGTGAGCCGGGCGATGGCCTTCTCGAAGGTGCCGCCGTCCTTCGGGTTCCAGGAGAGGTTCTCCAGTTGGTCGGCGTCGAGCCCCACGGCCTTCGCCCGCTTCGTGTCGTAGACCAGCGCGACCGTGTCCCAGTCCTTGGGGGCGCCGTAGCGATGCCCGTCCTGGCCCGTCCAGTTGGCGGCCAGGCCCGGCTGGTAGGCGTCGTCCTTGAGACCCAGGCCGTCCAGGGGTTCGAGCACCTTCAACTCGGCGAGCTGGCCGAACTTCGAGATGTGGTCGGTGAACACGTCCGGCTGCGTCCCGGCGATGAGGCTCGCGGTGAGCTTCGTCCAGTAGTCGTCCCAGCCCATCTGCGTGATCCGCACGTCCAGTCCGGGGTTGTCCTGCTCGAACCCCCGGGCGCAGGCCTGGTAGGCGGGCAGCTGATTGGCGTCCCAGAGCCAGTACGACACCGTCCGCGACGACGCCCCCGGCACCGAGCCGCCCGCGCAGCCGCTCACCAGGGCCAGCGCCAGCGCACCGGCCGACGCCGCCCCCCTCCGCAATCCAACGCGCATGTGAGTCCCCTTACTTGATGCCGGTGAAGCCGATGGAGCCGACGATGCGGCGGGCGAAGAAGCCGAACAGCGCGAGCATCGGCAGGGCGGCGATGAGGGTGGCCGCCATCAGCCCCGACCAGTCGACGCCGGACTGCGGAGTCTGGCCCCGGAAGATCGCCAGGGCGACGGTCAGGACGCGGGAGCGGTCGCTGTAGGACACCATCAGCGGCCAGAAGTAGTCGTTCCAGGAGGTGATGTACGTCAGCACGGCCAGCGTCGTCACCGGGGTGGCCGCCATCGGCAGCAGCACCCGGAAGAAGACCCGCACCTTCCCGGCGCCGTCCAGCAGCGCCGCCTCCTCGACCTCGGCCGGTATGTTCAGGAAGAACTGGCGCAGGAAGAACACCGCGAACGGCGTCATGAACATCGTCGGCAGCGCGATCCCCACCAGGCTGTCCACCAGGCCGAGTTGCTTGATCAGCACGAAGTTCGGCAGCAGCGTGAAGAGCGCCGGGACCATCAGCCCGGCCAGGAACAGACCGAACACCGTGTCCCGGCCCCGCCAGCGCAACCGCGCGAAGGCGTACGCGGCCATCGCGGAGAAAAAGATCTGACAGACCGTCACCAACGTCGATACCAGCACCGAGTTGAGCAGATAGCGCCAGAACGTCAGCCCGCCGCCCGCGCCGCCCTGCGCGATCGCCTCCTCGGCCGACTGGAGGCCGAGCGCCCGCTCGAAGCCGCCGAGGCTCACATCGACCGGCAGCGGATCGGCGGGGTCGGCGGCCAGGCCCGCGTTGGTGGACAGCGCGGTGCGCAGAATCCAGTAGAACGGCAGCAGGGTGACCAGGACGATCACGCCCAGCGCCGTCCACGCGGCGATCCGGCCGAGTGAGGGCCGGTGGGTGGAGAGGCGGGCGGGTGCGGGTGCCGTTCTCACGGCGGTCATGCCGGTCATGCGGTCGGTTCCTTCCCCGTCAGCCGAGGTCGCTGCGGCCGGCCCGGGTGAGCCGGTATTGCAGGACGGTGATCGCGCTCAGCACCACGAGCAGGGCCACGGACATCGCCGAGGCGTAGCCGAACTGGAAGCGGCCGAAGGCGGCCCCGTAGATGTAGTACTGGAGGACGTTGGTCGCGTTGCCGGGGCCGCCGAAGGTCGTCACCGCGACCGTGTCGAAGACCTGGAACGACCCGATCACCGTCATGATCAGCACGACCGCGAGGACCGGCCGCAGCAACGGCAGGGTGATCCGCCAGAACATCCGCCCCTCGCCCGCCCCGTCCACCCGCGCCGCCTCGTACAGGGTGTCCGGGATCGCCTGGAGCCCGGCGAACAGCAGCAGCGCGGTGTAGCCGACGTGCCGCCACACGTTGATCAGCGCGAGCGTCGGAACGGCCCAGGTCTCGTCGGCGAGGAACGCGATCCGGTCGAGGCCGAGCCCGGCGAGGATCTGGTTGCCGATGCCGAGTTGGGTGTCCAGAATCCACAGCCAGACGATCCCGGCGACGACGTTCGACATCAGATACGGCATGAGCACGATCCCGCGCAGCAGCGCCGAGCGGGTCAGCCGCTGCACCAGGACGGCGATGGCCAGCGCCGACACCGTCTGGACGCCGATGTTGACGAGCACATAGCCGACGGTGACCCGCAACGAGTCCCAGAAGACGGGGTCGTGGACCATCCGCACGTAGTTGTCCAGGCCCACCCACTCGGCCGGGGTCAGCAGGTTGAACCGGGTGAAGCTCAGCCAGACGCCCCGCAGGGTCGGCCAGAGCAGGAAGACCACGAAACCGAGCAGCGCCGGTGCGAGGAAGACGGCGGCGAGCCGCCCGTCACCCCTCGGCGCCGAGGGGCGCGTCGGTGGGCTGCTGGAGGCCATGGTCATCGGGAGACTCCCTTGTCTCGGCGGCGCATCCTCGGGGCACTTACTTTTGGGGTGGAAGAATCAAGCCGTCAAGAGGTGTGCGGAACCTTTTCCCTGGCGGACTTTGACCGCTACAGTGAGTTTGTTGGTTTCAGAGCAAAAGAAATGGTGGGGGAGTTCGCCCTTCATGACCACAGCTGCCGCCAGCTGGCTGCCGCTCAGCCCCGGTGAGCGGGCGGTGGCGATCGAGGTGCTCGTGGGCGGCCCGCTCTCGCGCACCGACCTCGCCCGGCGCCTCGACCTCTCCGCAGGCAGCCTCACCCGGCTGACCAAACCCCTGATCGAGTCGGGCCTGCTCGTCGAGGCCGACGCCCTCGCGGAGAGCCGGCAGGGGCGCCCCTCGCAGCCCCTCGACATCGTCGCCGAGTCCCGCTCCTTCCTCGGCTTCAAGATCACCGAGGACGCGGTCTACGCCGTCGTCACCACCCTCAGAAGCGACATCGTCGCCCGCCACGCCCGCCCGCTCACCACCCACGAGCCCGCCCGGGTCGCCGACCTGGTCGCCGAGATGGCCGCCGAACTGGCCCGCGCCCACCCCCGGTCGGCCGGGATCGGCATCGGCGTCGGCGGCCATGTGTCCGACCGGGCCGTGGTGGGGGAGTCGCCGTTCCTCGGCTGGCACGACGTCCCGCTCGCCGCCCTCGTCGAGGAACGCACCGGGCTCCCCGTCGTCGTCGAGAACGACGTGGCCGCCCTGGTCGAGGCCGAGACCTGGTTCGGCGCCGGACGCGGTCTGGACCGTTTCGTGGTCCTCACCATCGGCGCGGGCGTCGGCTACGGGCTGGTGCTGGGCGGCACCCGGGTGCGCGCCGCCGAGCAGGACCGGGGCTTCGGCAGCCACTGGATCGTCGACCCGCACGGGCCGCTCACCCCCGAGGGCGAGCGTGGCAGCGCCCTGTCCCTGCTGACCGTCTCCAGCATCCGCTACCAGGTCGGCGCCGCCACCGGCCGCGACCACGGCTACGAGGAGATCCTCGCCCGCGCGGACGCCGGGGAGCCGATGTGCGCCCGGGTGATCGACGAGGCCGCTCGCGCGCTGGGCACCCTTGTCGCGCAGATCGCCAATTTCGCGATGCCGCAGAAGATCCTGCTCGCCGGGGAGGGCGTCGGGCTGATGGATGTGGCGGGGAACACGGTGCGGGACACCATCCGCCGGCTCCGCCATCCGCTGGCCGACCCCGTCGCGCTGGAGACCAAGGTGTCCGACTTCCACGACTGGGCCCGGGGCGCCGCGGTGCTGGCCATCCAGGTGCTCGTGCTGGGCGCCGACCGGTGAGCGGGGCGCGCGGGGATCAACTGGCCGCCGATCATGGTCAGATGGACGTGATCAGCAACACGGTCCGATATGTCGGGTTTACTCCTGATCACTCACAGCGCCTTCACCTTGCTGACCGTATGCTTCACATCATGTCCACCACTGTTGAACCCGGCTCCGAGCGATCGGCGGACGAGGTCAACGAGGAGATCCGGGCCCTGTGGCGCCGGTCGGGCGGGACACTGAGCGGCGAGCAGCGTGCGGAGTACCAGCGCCTCGTCCTG
This sequence comes from Streptomyces sp. NPDC091279, assembly GCF_044757465.1. Lineage (NCBI taxonomy): Bacteria > Bacillati > Actinomycetota > Actinomycetes > Kitasatosporales > Streptomycetaceae > Streptomyces > Streptomyces sp. NPDC091279. The sequence continues at coordinate 333,984 of NZ_JBIVVA010000004.1, forward strand.
GAGTGGGCCGCCGCGGTCCCCCAGCCGGCCCGAGCGGCCTGACCGGCCTGACCGGACCCCGCCGAGCCTCGACGACCAGCCCGACCCCGCTTCCATCGAGGGCACCCACCAGCTGGGTGCCCTTCTTCTTGCCCTCCGCCCCGGACTCCCCGGGATTTCCGTGGCCCTGCCCGCCGTTCGCGGCGCCCCGTCCGCAGGGCTCGCCCGGCCCGCTCATCCCCAGGTCGCCGAGTAGTACCGCTGGTACTCCTTGCGGTCCTGCTCCGCTCGGAAGTACCGGGTGCCCACCAGCGCGATCAGACTGCCCCCGATCACCAGCAGGCCCGGGCCGATGGTGTCCGGGTCGGTGAGACCGGCCAGCAGCGAGGAACCGCCCGCGCCGCCCGTCGACGGCGTCGAGGAACCCGGCGAGGTCGAGCCCGGGGCGAGCGCGGCCTGCGTGGCCGGGGCGGACGGCGTGCCCGAGGGGGTCCCGCTCCGGTCGGCGGCGGCCTGCTTCGCCACGATCAACCGGACGTTCAACGCGGCCATCGCCTTCGTCACCGGCTGGAAGAACGTCGTCCCGCCCGCCGTGCAGTCGCCGCTGCCGCCCGAGGTCACGCCCAGCGCGATGCCCTCCGAGAACATCGGGCCACCGCTGTCGCCCGGTTCGGCGCACACGGTGGTCTCGATCAGACCGGTCACCGTGCCCTCGGGGTAGTTCACCGTCGCGTCGAGACCGGTCACCTGGCCGTCGCGCAGCCCGCTGGTGCTGCCGCTGCGGAACACCCGCTGCCCCACCGTCGGATCGGCCACGCCGGTGATCCGCACCCCGTTGCCGTCCCCGATCGCGACCACGTCCGCACCGGCGCCCGCGGTGCCGCTCGCGTACTGGACGAGGGAGAAGTCGTTGCCGGGAAAGCTCTGTTCGACCGTCGTGCCGAGCTGCTGGCTGGCCTGGCTGCCCGCGAACCAGGTCGACCCCTTCGGGCCGCAGTGCCCGGCGGTGAGGATGAAGTCGGTCGTGCCGTTGGTGACGTTGAACCCCGCCGAACAGCGCCCGCCCGTCGACAGGATGGGCTGCGCGCCGTTCAACCGGGTGGTGAACGTGCCCTTGGTGCGCTCCATCCGCACGAAGTCACCGATGCCGGAGGCCACGTCTGTCATCCGCGACCAGTCGGCGGAGGAGACGGTGCTGTCGCCCTGCACCACCACCCGGTTGGTCCGGTAGTCCACCACCCAGGCCGTGCCGGGCACCTTGGGCGCCGCCCGCAGCGTCGCCGCCGCCCGCTGGAACTCGTTCATGCTGTGCGACACCACCTTGGCCACCGCCCCGGCCCGCCGCACCTCGGCCGCGGCCTCGGCGTCGGTCACCGCCACCACCGGGCGGCCCTCGTCGTCGACCCAGTGGCCCGCCGTGCGGGACGTGCCGAGCGTGGACACCAGCGCGGCGCCCGCCTCGTCGGTCGACGCGCTGAACGGCACGGCGGACGTGTCCGCGGGCTCGCTCGCCAGGGCGGCCTGCGTCACCATCGTTCCTCCGAGGAGAAGTCCGCCGACCGCCGCGCACCGCGTCGCTCGCCGGACGATCCGTCGTCGTGCGTGCCTCATGCCTGACTCCCGAACCCGATCACACGGCGTCAACACCGCCGGGTCCTCCGGTCGTCGCGGACCCGCCCCTCCATACGCGGCCGGGAAACGCAGCGTTCAGCGGGCCGGAGTTCTCACTCCTTGCGGCCCACCCCGCCGAACATCGCGACCTCCGCCGCCTCGCCCCCCTCCGCCGGGTCGGGCCGCCAGCGCGAGCACGACACCACCCCCGGATCGAGGAGGTGGAGCCCGTCGAAGAAGCGGGCGACACCCGCCGGGGTGCGCTGGGTCAGCTCCGGGGTGCCGTGCGCGTTCCAGAACCGCACCGCCGAGTCGATCTCCGGCATCCCGGGGGAGACGACGGTGTGGGACAGCACCAGATGGCTGCCCGGCGCCAGTGCGTCCATCAACCGCCGCACGATGCCGTACGCCTGCGCGTCCTCCCCCACGAACATGACCACGCCCAGCAGCATCAGGGCGACCGGCCGACCCAAGTCCAGGGTGGCGGCGGCCTGTTGGAGGATCGCGTCGGGGTCGCGCAGGTCCTCCTCCAGGTGGTCGGTGCGGCCCTGCGGCGCGCTCGTCAGCAGCGCGCGGGCGTGCGCCATCACCAACGGGTCGTTGTCGACGTAGACCACCCGGGCGTCCGGGGCATGCCGTTGGGCGACCTCGTGGGTGTTCTCGGCCGTGGGCAGCCCGGCGCCGATGTCCAGAAACTGCCGTATCCCCGCCTCGGCTGCCAGATGGCGCACGGCCCGCCCGAGGAAGAGCCGGTCGGCGCGGGCGTAGGCGCCGATCTCCGGGTGCAGCGCGCGGATGCGGTCACCGGCCACCCGGTCCACCTCGTAGTAGTCGCCGCCGCCGAGCCAGTAGTTCCAGATACGGGCGGTGTGCGGCCGCAGGGTGTCGATCCGGCCGCGCAGCAGGGCGGCGGAATCCTCGGCGGCCGACGGGTGCTCCGTCACGGTGGTGCTCCTGGAGTGCCTCGGGTGGGGGTACGAATCGAGTCAACCGGCAATCTAGACCGGTTCGTTCACCCCTGCCGAGAGTCCGGCGCGATGTTCTCGTCCCTCGGACGGCACACACCGGGCGGATACCGGGAGCCGCCTCTAGACTCGGCGGTATGGACGACACCACGCTGGAGCGGCTCGGGGCCGGGAAGTACCTGCTCGTCACCAGTTTCCGGAAGAACGGCAGCCCCGTCGCGACCCCCGTGTGGGTGGTCAGGGACGAGGCCACGCTCGGGGTGTGGACGGTCGCCGACTCCTGGAAGGTGAAGCGCATCAGGGCCCGCGCCGATGTCCTGGTCGGCCCCTGCGATGTGCGCGGCAACCCGACCGGCGAGCAGGTTTCGGCCACCGCCGAGATCACCGACGAGGCGACCGCCGTCCGCTACCGGCAGCTCCTCGCCCGCAAGTACGGCATCTTCGGCCGCCTCACCCTGCTGGGCAGCCGACTGCGCCGGGGCGCCACCGGCACCGTCGGCATCCGCATCGCCCTCGACACCCCCGCATGACGACGCCGCGCGGCCCTGGAGAAAGGGCCGCGCGGCGTTGCCCGTCAGGTCACGGCGCGTCCAGCACCGTTCCCGTCAACTCGGCCCCGCCGTCCTGCGGTTCACCGCTGTCGTCGACGAACAGGATGCGTACCGACTCCTCGGGCTCGGCCACCTCGTCGGTCACCGTCGGCAGGCTCAGCTCGCCGGTGAGCCCGCCCTGGCGCACATTGGTCCACAGGGACAGCGAGGCCACCCGCGACAGCGGCAGATCGGTGCCCGGCTCCACGTCGGCGTGGGAGGCGAGCCACCCGGGGTCGACGTCCCGCGTCGACAGCTCGGCCCCGTCGGCCGGCGGCCGCGTCGCGAACGTCACCCCGAGACCCACGTCGGCGGCCTCGGACAGGGTCAGCCTCCAGGTCAGCGGCTGCCCCTCGGTCACCCGGTCCGCCACCGGCGTCACGGTGAACGTCGGCATCGGGTCGTCGTCCTCGACGCTGATCCCGCCCCGGTGCGCGCCGACCACCGCGCCCCGCACGGCCTTGACGACGACGTTGTGCTCGGCGCCGTAGGAGTAGCGGGTGTTGCCCGTCACCTCCACCGGTACGTCGATGTCCTGGCCGCCCGGACGCACGGTCACGAGCTGCTCGACGGCGGTGCCGTTGCGCTGGACCACGTACACCCGGACCTGTCCGGTGCCGGCGCCGGTGACCTGGACGGGCACCCGGTAGGTCCGGACGCCTGAGTCGCCCTCCTGGACGGTCGTGCGGCCGAGGTCGACCCGGGGCAGCGCGGCCTCCCGCACCGCCGGGGTGCCCGCCCGCCAGCCCCAGGCGTCCATCAGCCAGACCTTGCCGGTGTCCGAACGGGGCGTCAGTTCAAGGGACGTGATGTGCCGGAGGTCGAGTCCGGCGGCGGTGGCCGCGCTGAGGGGGACGCGTAGCTCGCGGGCCCAGTAGGACGCCGTGCGAGCGGAGCCGGGCAGTCCGTCGACCGTCACCTCACCGAGCGGGGCCCGCTGTCCCGCCGCGTCGGTGACGGCGACGTCGAGGCGGGTGCCGGTCGAGTTCGGCGGCACGATCATCCGCAGCGCCAACTCCTCGGCGCCGTCGAGCGAGACGGGCGCGGCGGGGGTCATGGCGGCCGGTGACCCGGGTGCCGTCCAGTCCAGGGCGACGGCGCCGCGGCCGACCTCGTTGGCCGTCTCCCACGTCGCGAAGTGCGGGGACAGGCCGGGCTTCGCGGGGTCGAGGCAGACCGTGTCCCGGTCCGGGTCGATCGCCGAGCAGAGCCGGGCTCCCACGACGCCGATCCCGTCGTCCGGCAGGAAACCACCGGCGCGGGCGGCACCGACGGCGTGGGTGAGCACGCGCGCCGGGTCGGCCGACGGCGCCCGGGTGCCCGAACCGTCGAGGAGCGGGCGGGCGTTGTCGTCACCGGCGAGGAACAGCCGTGCGGCGGCGGCGATGTAGGTGCTGCCCGCCCGGTGCTGCTGGTCGGCGGTGAGCCGGGTCGCGGTGCCCGGCGAGCAGACCGCGTCCGGCCGTTCGGGGTCGTCGTAGAAGTCGTCCCAGGCGGGCGCCTCGGCCTGGCCCGGGGTCCACTCCGTGTTGAAGAAGTTGTGGTCGGCGCCGACCATGTACACCGCGCTGTGCAGGGCGGCGCCGTCGCTGACGCCCCGGGTGCCGTCGACGTAGACCTCGCCCTGGAGGTCCAGGACATCGCCGTCGCAGCCCGGCAGGATCGTCGCCGAGGGGACGTCCGCGACCGGGTTCTGGCCGAAGAGCGTGGGGCCGATCAGGACGGTGCCGCGGATGTGCCAGCCGACCGGGCCGTGGTAGCCGTCCTGGTCGGCGGGCGGCGGGTAGAGGGAGTCCAGCGCCGCGCGGTTGACGCCCTCGCCGCCGCGCGAGTGGCCGACCAGCAGGACCCGGTCCAGGTCGGCGGCCGGGGCCTCGCGGACGGCCTCGGGGGCGGTGGCCGGGTCGGCGGCCCAGTCGGCCCAGTCGGCCAGGTGCCGCCGGATCAGGGAGGAACGGGCCTGGGCGCCGCCGTCCTCGACTGTGCCGTCCTGGGCGTTGATGCCGTTGGCCGAGATCGACACGGTCACATAGCCCTGGGAGGCCAGCAGGCGCTGGTCCTGGAGGTAACCCCGGTAGCTCGGCACCGGCGCGGAGCCCTCGGGGCAGGGCCACTGGTCGGACGTGTCGTCGCCCTGGTAGCAGGTGACATGGCGGCCGTGCAGGAACAGCGCCAGCGGGCGCTTGCCGGGGGCGTTCTCCGGGGCGACCACCACGGCCTGCATCTCGACCGGCTGGGGGTAGCCGGGCAGCCGGACCGGGTCGAGCGTGTAGGCGCCGGTGGTCGTGGTGTAGGCGCCGGGCTTCCCCGGGTCGACGGAGTTCGCCGGGAGCTTCGCCGGAAGCCGGGCGGCGAGGGCGGCGCGGTTGCCGACGGGGGTCTCGGTGCGGCCCGCCGCGTCCACCTCACGCCCACCGGACCGCACCTGAAGGTCCGTCAACTCACCTGTGCTCTGCTGCCGTTGGAGATCGAGGCGGAAGGTCCGCCCGTCCTTGCCCGGCTTCGGGGTGCCGAGCAGCCGGTCACCGGCGTAGAAGTCGACCCGCGCGTCGCCCATCGGCACCGGTGCGGTGGACCGCCAGACCAGCTCCCGGTCCGTCCCCTCGCCGGTCAGCCGCCAGCCCGGTGCGAGCGTGCCGTCGGCCGCCGCCGGGACGGGTCTGACCCCGGGTTCGGCCGCCTGGGCCGGGCCGGGTGCTCCTGCCGTCACCGCCAGGACCGCTGCGGCGATCACCCCTATGTATCGGGTGTAGGTCAAGAGGGGTCCTCCTCGCAGATCCGCGCTCAGGCGCCCCGTGGGTCACAGGGGCCGCGCGTGTGAGGGAGGACGTGCGAGCGAGACGGCGGGTTGTCGATGCGCCGAGATCTGACACGTAACTAACAACTGGGCCACGCGAGTTGGGGGATTCGTCAGGTCCAGGCCCGAATCGGCTCGTCGATCAGCTGGAACACCGGCTCGCCGCGCACCGCGTCCCGGGCCGCCGTCAGCCGGACCCGGGCGCCGTTGTCGATGGCGATGAGCGGGCCCGTGACCCGGCCCCGGACGACGAAGCCCTCGGCCATCTCGACCAGGGAGACATTGCGGGCGGCGGGGGAGTTGCGGTGCACCACCGTGGCGTGCCGGATCGTGCCGGTGCCCGCGCTGCGTTCCGTGCGCAGGTCGCTGCCCTGGCAGACCGGACAGAGCAGCCGGTGGTACATGGCGGTGCCGCACCAGGTGCAGCGCTGGAAGAGCAGGGCGTCCCGGTCCGCCGTCGCCCGGGGCGCGAGGGTGCCCGCAGCGGAGCCGCCTGCCGTTCGGGCCACGCTTCCTGAGTGGTGGTACACGCTGGTCAACTCCCTGCGCTCGGGCCGGAATCCGCGTGCCGGGGCGCCGTGCACGCACATGCCCGGCCCTGGGCGCGGCCGTGCACAGCGCCAGCGTATGGCACTCAGTGCCACCCGTAAAGACACTCCGTTCCGCCACCACCGCGGATCTCCGCTCACGGGGTGCCGAGCGCCGACTCGACCTCCTGGACGACCCGCCACATCGGCGCTCCCCGGCGGGCGACGACGACCACGATGTCGTCCCCGGCCCGCGCGGCGGCGGCCACGGCGGGCGCCGGGACATCGGCGGCGAACGCCGCCCGGACGTAGTCGAGCGCGGGGCCGACCGTCGCGCCCGCGTCGCCCGCCCCGTCCGAACGCAGCCAGGACCGCAGGGCGTTGTTGTGCGCCGCGACCACCGCCGCCGCGATCACATCCGCCCGCAGCTCCCCGTCGCGGCTGCCCGCGAACCGCGCCCGCAGGTAGGCGGCGAGTGCGCGCTCGTAGCGCCACACCACCGACAACTCGTAGGCGCGCAGCCCCGGAACCTCCATGGTGAGGCGGTAGCGCTGCACGGAGAAGGCCGGGTTCTCGGCGTACATCCGCAGCACCATCCGGACCGCGTCGCACACCCGCCGCACCGGCTCGGCGTCCGGCGCGCTCGCGGCCAGATGGGCCGTCAGGTCGGCCAGGCACCGCTCGTGGTCGGGGAAGACCACGTCCTCCTTCGAGGGGAAGTACCGGAAGAACGACCGCCGTCCGACCCCGGCGAGGGCCACGATGTCGTCGATCGTGGTCTGTTCGTAGCCACGCTCCAGGAACAGCCGGAAGGCCGCCGCGACCAGCGCGTCCCGCATGGGCGGCTTCCCCTCGACCAGGTCACCAGGGCTCATGCCGGGAACGTAGCACCAGCAGCTGAACGATGGCACTCAGTGCAGCCTCCGGAGGGTACGCGGTGCAGCTGAACTTCCGGCGCCGCCGCCGCGTATCTCTCAGGCGAGGGCCGCCGAAGCCCCGCCACGGGACGGAAGGAGAGCGCTGTGCCCACACCGCCCGGATCGAGACCCCGCCCACCGGACGAGCGCACCCCGTTGGAGCCCATCCGCGTCCTGCGCCCGCGCCGCACCGACGCGCTGGCGGAACTGATCCGGGAGATGCAGGAGAGCCGCGACGACGCGACCGCGAGCGCGCACCGCGACTACGAGTCCGTGACCCTGCCGCCCGAGCGCTCCCGGAACATCGACGACGACACCGAGGAACTCCCGTCCTTCCCGCGCGAACAGCCCTACACCCGGCGGGATGTGGGGGCGCCGGACCGTGACACGGGCCGGTCCGGGCTCGGGCGTGGCCAGCGGCTGGCCGCCGGAGTGATCGCCGTCGGCGCGGCGGCCGTCATCGGATTCGGCTGCGCCCTGCTGCTGCCCGGCCGCACCGACGCGGCCACCACCCGGCCCGAACCGTCGGCCTCCGCCACCCGGGCCCCGGCCCCCGCGCCCTCGGGTTCCACCGACCCCGACGGCGCCGGAACCCTCCGCGAGGGCGCCGTAGGACCCGAGGTGAGTGACCTCCAGGAACGCCTGCTGAAGATCCCGAACGTCTACGAGAACGGCTCCACCAGCGGCACCTACGACGCCACGCTCACCGAGGCGGTGGCCCGCTTCCAGCTCTGGTACGGCATCAGGGGCGACGAGAACGGCGTCTACGGCGACGACACCCGCACCGCCCTGGAGTCACGGACCGGCTGACGTCGCCGGTCAGCGGCCGGCGTCGGTCAGGGCCTGGGTGACGGCGCGGACGCTGCGGGCGATGTGCTGGAGCTGGAGCACCTCGGCCGCGTACAGCTTGATGGTGTGCTCGATGACCGACTCCGGCAGCCCGAGCCCGGGCAGATCGGCGCGGGCGGTCTGCAACGCGGTGCGGGCGACCCGGATCTCGTGCTGGACCTGGATCTGGGCGTGCCGGGCGAGCAGCACCGGGTGGCGGATGAACGCCGGGTAGCTGGCGTAGCGGGCCGGCACGAGTTCGCGGAGCCACTTGGCGGCCGTGCGCTCCCAGTCGTAGGAACCCGGCGACTTGACCTGGCACGGCCAGTCCGGGCTGAGGCGCGTCGTCGTCAGTTGCATGATCATCGCTTCCGGGTGTGCGGCGTCGTGGAGGGTGGTCCGACGGGGGCGGGCGACCCCGGCCTAGGGGATGACCGGGGCCGCCAAGGGCGCTCGCCGGGGCGAGGCCCTACCGGAACGCCCCGGGTGCCGACGCGGGTAGGAGACGGCGGCCTGGGGTGTCCGTTCAGGGGCCCGGGAAGGCGGACGGTGCCGGCGCTGCGGGGGGTGGTGCGGGCGCATGGGCGGATCGTCGGCTTTCTGCGGGCGGATGCGGCGAACGGTGGGGACGGGCATGCGGGACCACGTCCCGGAGCCGACCGGTGCGAGATCCGTGAGCAGTATTTATATATGCCGATCGGTTTGCAAGGCGCATGAAAACATTCATGCGTGATTTGTTGTGATTGGTCCGTCTATGGCAGCCGTGGGGCGGGGTGTGATCTAGGACGGCTCCGGGGCCGTTGCCTAGTCGCGCAGGAAGAATTGGTGCTGGTCGGAGACCTGTTCGTACTCGTCGAGGCGGGCCTGGGTGCGCTCCGGGTCGGCGTCGGTCATGGCTTGCAGCAGCGCGGCCGCCATGAGCCCGGGCGCCGCGTAGGAGTCGAAGACCAGCCGCGACCCGGTGCCGGTCGCGAAGGTCACGTCGGCCTCGTCGGCCACCGGACCGAGCGCCAGGTCGGTGACGAGCGCGACCCGCAGCCCGGCACCCCGGGCGACCCGCACGGCCGTCAGCGTCTCCTGGGCGTGCCGGGGCAGCGAGAACGCCAGCACCCAGCTGCCGCCCGCCTCCCGGGACTGCAACAACGCGTCGTAGGCGACACTCCCACTGCCCGTCACCAGCCGCACATCGGGGTGGATACGGCGGGCCGCGTAGGCGAAGTACTCGGCGAGGGACGCCGAGATGCGCAGCCCGAGAACGGTCAGCGGGGTGGACGCCGACAGCGCCCGGCCCACCGAGATGACCTGGTCCGGGTCGGCGAAGTCGCGCCGCAGGTTCTCCAGGTTCTCGATCTCGGCGTCGACGGCCGCCTGGAGTTCGTTGCCGCCGTTGTCGTCGGCCGCGCCGGGGCCGCCCGCCAGCTTGCCCAGGGCGATCGCCTGGAGCTTCTCGCGCAGCGCCGGATAACCGCTGAAGCCGACCGCGCCGGCGAACCGGGTCACCGACGGCTGGCTGACGCCGACGCGTTCGGCGAGGTCGGTGATCGACAGGAACGCGGCCTCGGTGATGTGCTCGATCAGGTACTGGGCGATGCGCCGCTGGCCGGGGGAGAGGGGCGGCCGGTCGAAGAGGGCGCGCAGCTGCGAGGTCGGGGAGGCCTCGGCCTCCGGATCGGACCGGCCCGAGGTGATCGCGGACGCCTGGGCGCGTGCCTGCTGCGGCGAGGACACCGGTACTCCTTCTTTGTCTGCCACAGTGCCTCAACATAGCTCACGCACCGTGGCCGTCCTGGCTGGTCCGGGGCGCTCAGGAGGCGGCCCTCAGCGCCGGTAGACCGTGATCGAATGCCCCACGTCCTCGACCGGCCGGGCGGTGTCGAGCAGCGCCGCGAGCCGCCCTCGCGCCTTGGCCGCCGCCGAGTCGGACACCACGAGCAGCCCGCGCACCTCCCGTGGCGGCACCCGGCGCGGATCGGCCGCGTCGATGCCGTAGAAGGACGGCACCCCGCTAGAAGGGGAACGTCCGCGCCGAACTGACCGCCACGAACAGCACCAGCGCACCCGTGGCCACCGCGGCCCACCGCACCCGCGACGCCAGCACACACCCCGCCGCCACGGCCAGGAACATCGGCACGAACAGGGCGTACCGTGTCCCGAAGTCCCGGGCGCCCTGCATCGCCGAGAGCAGCAACACGGCGGCCGGGACCAGCACATGGGGCGCGGCGGGCCGCAACTCCCGTACGGACACCAGCGCGACGACCCCCGCGGCCCCGAGCACGAGCATGCCGAGCGGCGTCTTCACCAGCAGCGCGACCGGCAGGTAGTACCAGAGCGACCCGGTGTAGAGGTGCCCGAACAGGAAGCCCTGCCAAGGGAGTTCCTCGAAGGCGAACTGCACCCGCATCCCGTCCCGGTACGCCTCCGGGAACGGCATCAGCTCCACCAGCAGCCCCCGCACCCCGTGCACGGCCGGCACCGGCTCCCCCGGCGACCACCGCAGCCTCGGGTCCACCACGAGATACGACAGCCACACGACGGCAACGGCGACCACCGCGACCACGGCCGCCCCCTTCACCGCCCGCAGCAGCGCCGTCCGGCGATCCGGCGCACCGGCGTGCCACACCGCCCACCCGGCCAGCGCCAGCACCACCGGCACCACGGGCAGCACGCTCATCTTCGTGGCCAGCGCCGCCCCGAACGCCGCCCCGGCGAGCGGCAGGTGAGAGCGGGCTCGACCGCGCGCCCGCCACAGCAGCCACACCGACGTCAGCACGGAACCGGCCGCCGGGACATCGAGCGTGGCCAGCGAGCCGTGGGCGACGAGGTCGGGGGAGAAGGTGTACAGGGCCAGCGCCACCGATCCGGCCGGGGCGCCCGCGACCTCCCGGGCGAACGCGAACACCACGAGCCCGAACAGCAGGGTCAGCACGATCACCGGGAGGCGGGCCCAGAACATCAGCCGCCAGGGGTCGTTGCCCGACGCGTACAGCAGATGGCGTCCGAACGCGCCCTGGTCCCCCGGGAACGCCGTGTCGACGCGGGGACCGGCGACGGCCACCCCGGCCGCGACGACCAGCTTGCCCAGCGGCGGGTGTTCGGGATTGAGCCGCAGACGGTGCTCATGGAGGTAGTCGGCGGCCGTGCCCACGTACACCGGCTCGTCGATGGTCGGCGTCTGCTGGAGCGCCGTCGTCACCATCGCCACCGCCATCTGGGCGAGCAGCGCGGCCACCAGGAGCGGCAGCAGCCACCGGCGCGGCCCGGGCGCGGGCCGGGGGTGCTGCTCCTGGGCGCGGGGTGCCGGGACCGGCTGCCGGGTCCCGGTGAGGTGTTCGTGCGTCATCATCCGCCCCACGGTGGGCGCGGGGCGGCGGGAGCGAGCGGGGCCCGGTGCATGGGCCCACGGTCGCATCGGCTCCCGCCGCCGGGGGCGTCACCGCTTCACGAGTCGTACCGACAGACCGTCCGCCGTGTAGACGGGTACGGCCCGCAGCCGGTCGGAGTTCACCTCGACCCGGTCGAAACGGCCGCGCAGTGCCGGAGCCGACAGCACCCGCAGCACCGCTCCCGCCGCCGGGGGCCGCTCGGCGTCGAGCCGCAGCGTCAGCACGCCGCCCTGGCCGAGCACCACCCGCCGGGTGACCTCCAGGGCCGGCGTCCGGCCCGAGCGGAGCGTCAGCTCCAGGGTGGCCTTCTCCTGGGCGTACACGCCGTGCACCCGCACCGCACGCGCCAGGCGCAACGTGCCGCCCGTCACCCGCACATCGCCGTGGCCGAGGGCGTGCGCCGACGCCGCCACCAGCGTGCCCGCCTCGACACTCGTGCCGCCCGTGTACGCGTTGTGGCCGGTCAGCGTGAGCGTGCCGGTGCCGCGCTTGGTGAGGCCGCCGTGGCCGTCGATGTCGTTGCGCCAGGCGTCGGCCGCGCCGAAGCCGCCCGCCGCCGCGTCCAGCGTGACCGTCACGTCGGACTCGAACGAGCCGTAGCCGTCCGCCGCCGTGAACAGGTCAAGGCGCCCCCACTGTTCGAACCCGTCGAGCAGCAGATACCCCGACGGCAGTGCCGTGGAGCGCAGCACCGCGCGGCGCTGGGCCGCGCTCAGGTACGGCTGCCGTGTCTCCAGGAGCACCTCGGCGCCCTTCGGCACGGTCAGCGGCGTGCTGTGGCCGTGCCGGGTCTGCACATACGTCAACTTCCCCTTGTTGGCGCGGGCGTTGGCGTCGCGGTCGGCGTACGGGTCGGTGCCGGGGGCGGCCCGGTGGGCGTAGGCGTAGAGGGTGTCGGCGGTGGTGCCGGTGTGCTGCTCGAAGTAGGCCAGGGCCTGCGCGCGGGCGGCGGACTTGAGCGCGGCGTTCGCCGGGTCCGCGAGGGTCGCCGCGGCCAGCGCCGTCGCCATGATGCGGCCGCCGACCACGTCCAGGGTCGAGTGCATGCCGGCCACGATGCGGGTGTGGCTCAGGTGCAGGGCGCGCGTCACCAGCTCCTGGAACCGCTCGGGCACCGCGTACGCGTACGCCAGCGCCGCCAGGTGGAAGGCGTTGGTGTGACCGCTCGGGAAACCGCCGTCGCTCGCCGGGGTGGTCCCGCGCTGGCGCAGGAGCTGGGGCGCGACGACGACCTTCGAGTCGTAGACGGGGTAGCCGAACGCGTCCGTGCGCCCGGTGTCGACGACCTGGCTGTCCTCGTTCAGCCGCCACGGGCGCGGGTACTGGAAGGCGGCCTTGGCGGGGTTGCCCGAGGCGTACGGGCCGCGCAGGGTGTCGACCAGTTCGGCCACCTTGCCGAGCGCCGAGTCGTGCGCACCGGGGCCGAGGGCCGCACCGGCGGGCGCGTCGGCGGGCACCGCGTCGTCGATCGTGGTCGCGGGCGTGCCGTCGGGGGCGCTGGTGATCGAGGTGACCGCGAGGGCGCCGGAGGCGTACAGGCCGGCCAGCGGACCGAGGCCCGCGATCATCGCGTAGCTCTGGTGCTGGCGGTCGTAGAGGAACGCCTCCTTCGCCTGCGCCGGGGTGCGCGCGGTGGTGATCGTCACCGAGTAGCGCACGTTGGCGCGCAGCAGCTCACGTTCGCGCGGGGTGCCGGTGTTCCAGGCGGCGCCGGTCTTCCACGCCTGCGCCATGCCGCCGAGGACGCGGACGACGGCGTTGGTCTCGGGGGTGAGGTTCGCGGCGACGTTGGTCTGGTAGGCGTCGACGAAGGCGGCACCGGTGGCGGCCTTGGCGTCGGCGGCGGCCAGCCAGGACACCAGGGTGGGCGCGGCCAGCACCCCGGCCGAGGCGCCCAGCGAGGTCTTGAGGAACCCCCGCCTGCCGACGGCGAGTTGGGGGGACTGGGACCGGGCGGATGACGGCATACGGGGGCCTCTCTTGAATGCTGCGGCCGAACGGCCGGGAGGGAACGGGCGAGCGCGGGGCACCCGGTACGGCGGGGACCGGGGTGCCCTGTGGTGCCTGGGATGAAGATCTACGGCCGGGTCCTGACCCCACGGCGATGCCCCGGGGTCCGCGACATGGCGCCCAGGTGAACCCGGGCCGACCGGTTCACAGGATCGAACGGGCCAGCGCCACCGCGCCCACCACCGGCGCCACCCGCAGCGGCTGCGGCCGGGCCGACGGCACGGACCGGGCGAGCGCGTCGGTGAACGCCGTATAGAGGGGAGGCTGCGCGAGCACGGTGCTGCCCGCCACCACCACGTCGTCCACCACCAGACCGCGCGCGGCGAGCCGTTCGACGAGCCCGGCCAGCGCCCGGCCCGCCTCCGCGATCACGTCCCGGGCGAGCGCGGAGCCCGCCTCGGCGGCGGCGAACACCACCGGGGCATGCCGGCCCCAGGTGGCGGAGATGTCGGTGGCGGACTCCAACGCGTCGCCCAGCGCCGGGACCTCGGCCACGGCGAACGCCTCGGTCAGCAGGCCGGCGAGGGCGTCGGGCGCCTCGCCCCGGTCATGGGCCGCCCACAGCGCCCGCGCCGCCTCACGGACCAGACCGGCCGCGCCGCCCTCGTCCCCGAGGACCGCCCCCCAGCCGCCGACCTGCACCGGGCTGCCGTCGGCCAGCCGTCCCACGGCGACCGAACCGGTGCCGGCCACCAGACCGACGCCCCGCTCCAACCCGGCGGCGGGAACGAGGAGTTCGGCGTCGCCGACGACCAGCGCGGACGCGTCCAGGTGGGCGCTCAGGGCGGCGCGGATCTGCGCGCACTGGCGCGGGGTCTCGCAGGCGTGACCGCCGACGGCCAGCGCGTCGGGCCGGGTGCCCGGGGGCAGCGCGTCGGCGACCAGCGCCGCCAGCCAGGAGGCGGCGGCCACCGGGTCGTGCGGCCGCCAACCGGCGCTCGGGCGCACGTGGTCGGCGACGGTGTCGTCGCCCGCGTGCGCCCGAAGGTGCGTCTTGGTGCCGCCCACGTCGATGCCGACCACGAGCGGGCGCGTGGCGGAAGTGTCCTGCACGGGTCCTCTTTCGTCGTTGCGCGAAGCTGCGAACGGTGGGCGAACCGTGCCTGATGGAAAGGGAGTTGAGGAAGTCGGGAAGCCCCGGGACGGGCCTCGTTCGGAGCACGGCAGGCGAGTACCGTGTACTTCGTTAGGAAGTTAACTAACGAAGTACAGTGCGTCAAGAGTCGTCGCACACTCGACCACCGAAACGGCCGTTCGGGCCGCCGTGGCGGGCAGTTCGCGACGCGAGGGCCATCCCGTCGCCGTGCCCCGCCCCACTCGGGAGCACGGCCCCTGACCCATGGGGGAACTGTGCACCACGTCGTGGCCGAGGCCCCACGCCTCACCGAGAGCGCGAGCGCCGTCTTCGCCGTGCTGGCCCGGGCGGGCAGCGCCACCCGGCCCCAACTCGCCGGCCTCGCGGGCCTGTCCAAGCCGACGGTCTCCTCCGCCGTCGCCGAGCTGGAGGGCGCCCGGCTCGCCGCCCGCTCCGGCACCGTCTCCGGCTCCACCGGCCGCTCCGCCGCCGTGTACGGCCTCGGCCCCGCCGCCGGTGCCGTCCTCGCCGTCGACCTCGGCCCGCATCGCACCCTGGTCCGGGCCTGCGCCCTGGACGGCAGCCTCCTCGCCGACACCGCCGCCCCCCGCGAACAGGCCGCCGAGCCCGTCCGCGAGGCCCTGTCCGCGCTGCCCGCCGGCACCCCGCTGCGCGGCATCGTCGTCGCCGTCGGCGATGTCGCCGCCCTCGACGGGACCGGCACCGGCATGCGCCCGGCGACCGCCAAGGCGGGCCCCGTCTTCGACGCGATGTCCGTCGCCCTGCCCCCCGGCGTCCCGGTCCGCCTGGAGAACAACGTCAACTGCGCCGCCCTCGCCGAACTCCACGAGGGCGCGGCCCAAGGGCGCCACAGCTTCGGCTTCCTGCGGATCGGCGTCGGCATAGGCCTCGGCATCGTCCTGGGCGGCCAGGTGCTGCGCGGGGCGAACGGCGCGGCGGGCGAGCTGGCCCGGCTGCCCTACCCGTGGCAGGAGGGCCGCACGCCCCACCGGGAGGCCCTGGAGGAGTACGTCGGGGCGCACTCCCTGCTGCGCCGCGCCCAGGCCGCGTGGCCGGAAATCGACGGTCCCGCGCCGCGTACCGTCGAGCAGCTCTTCGGGCTGGCCGGGGAGGGGCGCGCGGCGGCGCGTGCGGTGGTCGCCGCCCACGCCGCCGACGTGGGCCGCCTGGCCGCCGCCGTCACCGCCGTTCTCGATCCGGGGCTGCTCGTGCTCGGCGGCAGTACCGGCTCCGACCCGCAGCTGCTGCCCGGGGTCCGGGCCGAGCTGGGCCGTCTGAGCTGGCCCACCGAGGTGGTCAGCAGCGGGGTCGGGGACAGCGGCACCGTGGTGGGCGCCGCCCGGCTCGCCGTGGCCCGGGGAGTCCAAAACGTGACCCAAGGCGCGCAGGCGAAGGATTGACGGCCTCGGACTCGGTCTGCCAATGTCCGGACAAGCGCTTTCTAAGTCGGCCGGGACGCCGACTTCGGGTGAGCGTCCCGCCGGTACGCGAACCGACGTACGGCAGCCCAGCGAGGGCGTGCTCGCGAGGCAACGGCCGAAAAGGGCCGGGGACCCCCATCTGACAGGGGCGACGCGGCCCGGGCGAGGCCGTGCACCCGGAGAGCACCCCAGAGCAGATCGCACCCCCGTGCCGCACCGTTCGGCCGGGATTCGACACGCACCTCCAAGGAGGACCCGGTGGGTCACCAGATCTCGCGCAGAACCCTCATCCGCTCCGCGAGCGGTCTCGCCGTCGCCGGCGCGCTCGGCAGCGCCCTCACCGCCTGCGGCGGCGGCACCGGCGCCGGCTCGACCAGCGACGAGCTGACGATGACCTGGTGGGGCAGCGACGAGCGGCACGCCGCCTACAAGAAGGCGCTCGCCTACTTCGAGAAGAAGAACACCTCGATCAAGATCGAGGAGCGCTACTCCGGCTACGACGGCTACTTCGACAAGTTCAACACCCAGGTCGCCGGCGGCAGCGCCCCCGACCTGCTCCAGATGGACACCGCGCTGGTCGCCCAGTACGCCCGCAAGGGAGTCCTCGCCCCGCTCGACTCCTACGTCGGCAAGAGCCTCGACCTCACCGGCTTCTCCAAGGCGCTGCTGGCCGCAGGCACCGTCGACGGCAAGCTGTACGGCGTCCCCTCCGGCATCGGCGTCAACGACCTCACCGTCAACCGCAGCGGCCTGGAGAAGCTCGGCCTGACCTACCCGGACCCGGAGTGGACCTGGGCCGACCTGAAGAAGATCTCCGTCGAGGCCTACAAGAAGAGCGGCGGCAAGATCTACGGCGTCGACGACGTCGGCGGCGGCACCCTCCAGGCGTTCGAGATCTTCGCCCGCGAGAAGGGTCAGCAACTCTTCACCACCGACGGCAAGAAGCTCGGCTTCACCTCCGACACCCTCCAGGAGTGGTGGGAGTACTGGGCCGACATGCGCAAGTCCAACGCCTGCCCGCCGCCCGCCATCACCTCCGCCGCCCACAACGACCTCACCAAGAACGCGGTCGTCATCGGCAAGGCCCTGATCACCTTCGACACCGGTGTCTACGGCGTCGGCGGCTCCATCACCTCCGCCCAGCTCGACTTCCTGCCCACCCCGCAGGGCGACTGGTCCGGCGCCCGCGAGGGCAACTACGTCAACGGCGGTGTGCTGCTCAGCGCGACCAAGACCAGCAAGAAGGTCGCCGACTCCGTGAAGATCATGTCGTTCTTCGCGCAGGACGAGACCGCGATCAAGGACATGAAGCTCCAGCGCGGCATCCCGCCGACCGAGAAGGCCCGCGCGCTGATCTCCGGGGGCCTGGACGCCACCGACAAGCGCAACGTCGCGATGGCCGACTACATCTCCAAGCGCGTCTCCAAGTCCACCAACGTCCTGGCCGCACCGCAGCCCCCGCCGCAGGGCGCCGACCAGATCTGGGACCTGCTGTTCCAGTCCAACCTCGCGATCGCCTTCGGCAAGAAGACGATCAAGGGTCAGCTCGGCCAGTTCTTCGACCAGGCCGCCGGAATCCTGTCGGCGTAGCGCCGCACCGCACAACGAACCACCGGGAGAGGCCAGGGAGATGAGTATGACCACCGCGCAGACCGGCGAGGTCGTGAAGGAGCCGCCGGCTCCGGCGACCCCGACCGACGAGCGGGAACGCGAACGGATGCGGCGCCGGCTCGCGAGAAAACGAGGCGGCGGCTGGTGGCCGTACGTCTTCCTGGCCCCCTGGTTCGTCGGCCTGTTCGGGCTGACGATCTACCCGATGCTCGACTCGCTGTATCTGTCGTTCACCAAGTTCGACCTGCTCACCTCCCCGGAGTGGGTCGGCGCCCAGAACTACGACCGGATGTTCACCGACGACCCGGTCTTCTGGGACTCGGTGCACGCCACCCTGCTCTACGTCGTCGTCTCCGTGCCGCTCAAGCTGGCCCTCGCGCTCGGCGTGGCGATCCTGCTCAACCGGGACCTGAAGGGCATCGGCCTGTACCGGGCCGCCTTCTACCTGCCCTCCCTGCTCGGCGGCGCGGTCGCCGTCGCCATCGTGTGGCGGCAGGTCTTCGGCGGCGACGGCCTCTTCAACGACTTCCTCGGCTGGTTCGGCATCAAGGGCCAGGACTGGATCTCCAGCCCCGACACCGCCATCTACACGCTCGTCCTGCTGGCCGTCTGGCAGTTCGGCACCCCGATGGTGATCTTCCTGGCCGGCCTCAAGCAGCTGCCCAAGGACGTCTACGAGGCGGCGGCGCTGGACGGAGTGGGCCCGCTGACCCGCTTCTTCAAGATCACCCTGCCGCTGCTGACGCCGATCGTCTTCTTCAACGTCGTCCTCCAGATCATCGACGCGTTCAAGACCTTCACCCCCGCCTTCGTGGTCAGCAACGGCACCGGCGGGCCCCTCAACACCACCATGCTGTACTCCCTGTACCTGTACAAGAAGGGCTTCACCGACCTTCAGATGGGGTACGCCTCCGCGCTGGCCTGGGTGCTGTTCCTGGTCATCGCCGGATTCACGGCGGTCAACTTCATCGCCAGCCGTTACTGGGTTCATTACGACGACTGAACGCCTGAGCGTCGGTGAGGAGTCAACACCCCATGTCCGTCATCACCCCGAACGCGTCGCCGCTGGCCAAGCTGCGCTCGCTGCGCGGCCCCCGCCGCGTCCTGATCCACACGCTGCTCATCGGCGTCGCGATCGTCATGCTCTACCCCCTGCTGTGGATGATCAGCAGCTCCTTCAAGCCCGACACGGAGATCTTCACCCACCCCGGGCTGATCCCGAACGCGCTGCAACCCGAGAACTACTCCAAGGGCTGGAGCGGCTCCGGCAACTCCTTCTCCCTGTACATCACCAACTCGCTGATCGTGTCGATCGGCGCGGTCATCGGCAACGTCATCTCCTGCTCGCTGGCCGCCTACGCCTTCGCCCGCTTCGAGTTCCGCGGCAAGAAGCTCTGGTTCGGCCTGATGCTCGGCACGCTGATGCTGCCCATGCAGGCCACCCTGATCCCGCAGTACACGATCTTCTACAAGCTGACCTGGATCAACACGTTCCTGCCGCTGATCGTGCCCAAGTTCCTCGCCACGGACGCCTTCTTCATCTTCCTGATGGTGCAGTTCATCCGCTCCATCCCGCGCGAGCTGGACCAGGCGGCCATGATGGACGGCGCCAACCCCCTCCAGATCTACTGGAAGATCGTCCTGCCCCTGATGCGGCCGGCCCTGATCACCACCACGATCTTCACCTTCATCTGGAGCTACGACGACTTCCTGAGCCAGCTCGTCTACCTCCAGCAGAACGCCCGCTTCACCGTGCCGCTCGGCCTGACCCTCTTCCTCGACCAGACCAGCGGCTCGTCCTACGGCGCGATGTTCGCGATGGCGACGCTCGCCCTGCTGCCGACCCTCATCTGCTTCCTCATCTTCCAGAAGAGGCTGGTCGAAGGCCTCGCCACATCCGGAATGAAGGGCTGAGGACTCTTGTACCTCCCGCACCAGCGCGGCCCGTTGCACGACCTGCCCGACACCCCCGAGGCCTACGACGCCGTCCTCGCCGACGTCGCCGCCCAGGCTCTGGCCCGGCTGACGCCCGAGGGCAACCTCGAACACCCCGACGCCCTCGACGACATCGGGGACACCTCCCTCGGCATCACCTCGCTGCTCGCCCTCGCCTGGCAGCGCTCGAAGGACCCGCGCCTGCCGGAGGCGGTCCACCGCAGCCTCGCCTTCCATCTGCGCGAGCGGGTCTACCGGGACGACAACCCCGGCTACCCGAACCTGCGGGTGCGCAACTCCGGTACCCCGTACGCCCGTTACGTGCTGGAGGCGGGCGCCCACCCGATCGGTGACTGGCCGAGCACGGTGTGGGCCCTGCTCCAGCTGGTCAACCTGCTGGACGCGGCCGACGGCCTCCTCGACGCCGAACAGCGCGCGGACCTGGTCGAGTTGGGGCGCGGCTACTGGAGCTGGCTGACCGGGACGACGTTCTTCAACCCGCAGGAGGCCGGCAACCAGGCCATCGGCTGCGTCGTCGGCGGCCTGATGCTCGCCGGTCATCTCCCGCCCGCCGAGGGCGAGGTGCTGCGGGCCCGGGCGCTCTCCCTCTACGAGGAGAAGATCCGCGCCCACCGGGTCGGTGACCGGGGCGCCCTGCTGGTGCCCGAGCACGGCGGCGCCTACGACAACAACTACGGCCCGATCTCCCTGTCCTTCCTCGCCCAGGCCCACCGGGTCAGCGGGGAGCCGGTGTTCGCCGAGGACGGTGACGCCCTCGCCCGCTATCTCGACGCCCGCCTCACGGTCGGCGGCTTCGACAACGGCGGCCCCCGCTACAGCGAACAGCACTCCGCGTTCGAGTCGGTCCTCGGGCTGCGGTACTTCAGCGCCCGGATCGGCGCCGACCTCGGCCGCTACCGGGGCGACAGCCGCTGGGCCCGGCACGCCGTCAAGCCGGACGGCGGCGTCGACGGCCACTTCGCGTGGATGCTGGTCTGGCAGATCCAGGACCCGACCCGCTGGCACCGCACCCCGGCCACCGCACCCGCACGGCACCAACTCCGCGCCGGGAGCGTCTCGGTGGCCTTCGACGACCGGATGACCCCGGCCCTGATCGAGGCCGCAGGCACCTACTACCTGCCGGCCGCGACCCACCGCCAGCACGGCTTCGGCCCGGTCCTCGACGGCTTCCTCCTCACCCGCCCGATGGGCGAGGTCCGCGTCCACGACGCCAGCGCCGACGGGCTGAGCGCCAAGCTGGTCATCAAGCCGGTCGTCGGCCGCGACCATGTGCTGCGCCACGTACGGTCGTTGTACGTCACCGACGGCACCCTCCTGTGGACGGCCGTCGCCGTGCAGCGGCTGCCCGGCTCCCCGTACCTGCTGGCGGGCCTGCCCTACGCGGCCGACGACGGCGACCGGGTCCGCCGGGTCGCCGAGGGCGCGGTCGCCTCGGCGGGCGCGCTGCGGCTGACCCACCCGCAGACGCCGGGCATCGACCACTTCGACGCCCGCGCCGAACTCACCCAGGAGCAGGCCGCGTTCGCCCTCGCCCTGGACCCGCGCGGCTACGGCAGCCCCGACGAGGGCTGGAGCCACCTGGTCAGCTCGACGGCGCTGGAGGCGGACCCGCTCCCGGACGGCCCCGCCGACCTGCACGTCTTCGCCGTCCGCTATGGCTCCGGCGCGCCGCTGACGGTCACCTTCGCCCAGGGCGAGGACGGGCTGACGGTACGCACCGACGCCTTCACCGCCGTCATCGGGCCGGCCGCGGGCGATGCCCACGGCGAACCCGAACTCACCCTGCGCGCCTGAGCGTCGGGCCCGCTCAGTCCCCGGTGACCACCAGGTCGGCGCGGTGCCGGGTCGCGGCCACCAGGTCGGCGTTGCGCTGATCGGTGCCCAGGGCCCACGCCCGCGCCGCCCGGTGGTCCTTGCCGAACTCCTCGTGCCGGGCCACCAGGCGGCGCAGGCGTTCCGGCTCGTCGAGCGCCCGGAACCACACCTCGTCGAGCTGGTCCCGCACCCGCCGCCACGCGCCGGTGTCGAGGAGCAGGTAGTTGCCCTCCGTGACGATCAGCCGGGCTTCGACGGGTACCGGCAGCGCGCCCGCGAGGGGCTGCTCAAGCACGCGTTCAAAACCGGGCGCGTAGACGACGTCGTCGCCGTCCGACTCCGCCCGCAGCCTCGCCAGCAGGGCCGCGTACCCGGCCGCGTCGAACGTGTCGGGCGCGCCCTTGCGGTCCCGGCGGCCGAGCCTGTCCAGTTCCGCGTCGGCGAGATGGAAGCCGTCCATCGGCACATGGGCGACCCACGGCTCGCCGTCCGCGGTCAGCTCCTGGACCAGTCGCCGGGCCAGCGTCGTCTTGCCCGCGCCCGGGCTCCCGGTGATCCCGAGGACCGCGCGCGGACCTCCGGGGCGGGTGAGCGAGCGGGCGCGGACGAGGAGTTCGGGGAACGTGGGCGACACACGGGCGAGTCTGCCAGCCGGGCGCGGACCGGGGGAGCGCGGGCCCGGGAAGAGGGGGCGGCCGTCACCTGTCCAGCCGTATCCATCGGGTGATTACGGGGGGTGTTGGATAGTTTGTCCTTGACTTTTCCCGCTTCTTACGGCGACTTCCGCGACGAACTCCCGGTTTCTCCCCTTTACCCCTACGGGGGGTACGGGGTGGGGGAGGGGACGGACGATGACCGACAGCGCACCCCTCCCGCTCGCCGGATCACGACGCCCCGGCACCGAGGCGGGACCCGGGACCGACCGGCACGGCAGGGGCGACCTCCTCCTCGGCACGGTCGCCGCCCTCTTCACGCTCGCGCAACTCGTCCTGGTCCGGCCCGGCATGGGCCTCGGCTGGGACGAGACGGTGTACGTCAGCCAGGTCGGCACGCACGCGCCCGCCGCCTTCTTCAGCGCCCCGCGCGCCCGGGGCGTCTCCCTGCTGGTCGCGCCGGTCGCGTCCTGGTCGTCGTCCACCGCACTGTTGCGGATCTACCTCGCCCTGCTGTCCGGGGCCGCCCTCTACGGGGCGCTGCGCAGCTGGCGCGGACTCTTCCCGGCCCGCGTCCTGGCGCTTGCCGGTGCCCTGTTCGCCACCCTGTGGGTGACCCTCTTCTACGGCCCGCAGGTCATGCCGAACTACTGGGTCGCCGTCGGCGCCCTGGCCGCCGTCGGCTGCTTCCTGCGGGTTCGCGCCGACCGCCGGGACCGGGGCGCGTGGTGGGGGCTCGCCGCGAGCGGCTGCCTGATGGCGTGGATGCGCCCGATGGACGCGGTGTGGGTGGTGCTGCCGCTGTGCGTCCTCGCGCTCGTGCGCCGGTGGTGGCGGCCGCTCGCCGCGCTCATGGTCGGCCTGGTGGGCGGCTCGGCGGAGTGGGTGGTCGAGGCCTACACGCGCTACGGCGGTCCGGCGCGGCGTCTCGCCGAGGGCTCCGACATCCAGGGCGGCCTGGGCTGGCACCTCGCCGCCGTCGACCAACTGCGCAGCCTCGGCGGCCGGTCGCTGTGCCGCCCCTGCTCCGGCACGCTGCCCGGCGTCGCCGTCACCGTCTGGTGGTACGCCCTGCCCCCGCTCGCCGCCCTCGGCCTCGCCGTCGCCGTCCGGGACCGTCGCACCACCCGCACCCTGGTGCCGCTCGCCTGCGCGGCGAGCGCCGCCTTCCCCTACCTGTTCCTGATCGGCTACGCGGCTCCCCGCTTCCTGCTGCCCGCCTACGCGCTGCTGGCCCTCCCGATCGCCGACGCCCTGCTCACCGTGACCGGTCCGGCGGCGGGGCGGTGGCGGCCGGTCACGGTCACCGTCGTCGCCGCCGCGCTGGCCGCGCACCTCGCCGTCCAGTACGAGGTGCTGCACCGCACGGTCCGCCGCACCACCGCCACCCACCGCGACTGGTCCGACCTCGCCACCGCCCTGCACCGCCTCGGGGTCCGCCCGCCCTGCCTGCTCACCGGCCCCGAGTCCATCCCGATCGCCTACTACGCGGGCTGCTCCTCGGCGTCGGTCCACGGCCACAACGCCAACACCACCCGCGCCGCCATCGTCGACGCGGCCCGGGAGATGCCGGTGGCCGCGCTCGCCGCGCCGGACGCCCGCAGACCCGACTACGCCCAGGGCTGGCGCGTCCACCGGGTCGGTGACGTGACCCTGTACATCGCGCCCGGGGCGAGCGGGGCCGGGGGATGACCGCACCGTCGGCCGTCGTCACCGACGGCATCCGCAGGCGGGCGTGGTGGCAGGCCGGGCTGGCCCTCGCCGTGCTGGTGGGCGCGGTCTGCCTGGCCCGCCGGCACTGGCCGGTCGTCGCCCACGGGGCAGGGCGGCTCGCGGGCGCCGACCACGGCTGGCTGCTGCTGGCCGCCGTCGCCGCGCTCGGCACCTGGGCCGCCTCGGCCCTCACCCAGCAGGGCGCGGTACCCGAACGACTGCCCCCGCGCCGCCTGCTGGCCGCCCAGTTCGCCGCGTCCAGCGCCAACCACCTGCTGCCCGTCGGCCTCGGCGCCGGGGCCGTGACCATCCGTTTCCTGATGCGCTGCGGGCTCGGCGCCGGCCGGGCGGCGACCGCGCTGGCCGTCAGGACCACGGCGAGTGCCGTCGTGCGCTGCGTCCTGATCGCGGCTCTCGCCCTGGCCCGCCCCGGCGTCCTGCGGCCGCCGCACCTCGCCCCCGGCCTGGCCCTCGCCCTGCTCCTCGTGCCCGCCCTGCTGGCCGCCGTGGCGCCGCGCACCCGGCTGTGGCCCCGGTGCCGGGACGCCCTCACGGCGGTGTCGGCCGATGTGCGGGCCGTGCACGCCTGTCCACGCCGGGCGGCTGCGCTGTGGGGCGGCGCGCTGGCCTTCGTCCTGCTGCACGCGCTGGTGGTGAACGGCGTGACGCGGGCCGTCGCGCTGCCTCTGGACCCGGTGCGGGTGACGCTCCTCTACCTCGCCGCGAGCAGCGCCGCCGCCCTGCTGCCCACCCCGGGCGGCTTCGGCTCGCTGGACGCCGCCCTCGCCGTCGCCTTCACGCTGAGCGGGGCATCGGCCGAGGCGGCGGCCTCCGTGGTGATGGGCTACCGGCTGCTGACGGTGTGGCTCCCGCTGCTGCCGGGCCTCGTGGTGCTGGGGGTGCTGGTGCGCCGCCGGGCACTATGAGCCCGGAACGGTCGACTTTACCTTCTTTTGGGGCTGCCTTGAATCACCCATGAGAAAGGTCTGTCGCCACCTTTATTGCGCATAGTTTGCAGGTACGGAACCATGGCGTGAGGCTGCCGACCGCAGCCGCATGCCCGTACGACCGAAGGACACGCCCTCCCGATGACGGCCGCACCCGACTCCGCGCCCCCTTCTCCCGCCCCGCCCGGGGCCGGGCGCTCGACCTGGCAGCGGGTCCGGAACTCGATGACACGTCAGGAGTGGACCAGGGTCGGCGGGATGGCCGCCTTCGTCATCGCCCTGCACGTCATCGGCTGGTTCACGTTGGTGGCGATCGTCGCGCCGCACCACTACAGCATCGGCGAGAAGTCCTTCGGCATCGGCATCGGCGTCACCGCGTACACCCTCGGCATGCGGCACGCCTTCGACGCCGACCACATCGCCGCCATCGACAACACCACCCGCAAGCTCATGGGCGAGGGGCAACGTCCGCTGTCGGTGGGGTTCTGGTTCTCGCTCGGCCACTCCAGCATCGTCTTCGGGCTCGCGCTGCTGCTCTCCCTCGGCGTGCGCACCCTCGCCGGGCCCGTCCGTGACGACGGCTCACGGCTGCACGACGTCACCGGCCTGATCGGCACCACCGTCTCCGGCACCTTCCTCTATGTCATCGCCGGCATCAACCTCGTCATCCTGGCCGGCATCTGGAAGGTGTTCCGCCGGATGCGCTCCGGGCACTTCGACGAGGCCGCCCTGGAGGAGCAGCTCAACAACCGCGGCCTGATGAACCGCATCCTGGGCCGCTTCATGAAGTCGATCACCAAGTCCTGGCAGATGTACCCGCTGGGCCTGCTCTTCGGCCTCGGCTTCGACACCGCCACCGAGATCGCCCTGCTGGTCCTCGCCGGGTCCGGCGCCGCCTCGGGGCTGCCCTGGTACGCGATCCTGTGCCTGCCCGTGCTGTTCGCCGCGGGCATGTCCCTGCTGGACACCATCGACGGTTCGTTCATGAACTTCGCCTACGGCTGGGCGTTCTCCAAGCCGGTCCGCAAGGTCTACTACAACCTCACCATCACCGGCCTGTCCGTCGCCGTCGCCCTGATCATCGGCACGGTCGAACTCCTCGGCCTGCTCGCCGAGAAGCTCGATCTGCACGGGCCCTTCTGGGACTGGGTCGGCGGCCTCGACCTGAACATCGTCGGCTTCGTCATCGTCGGCCTGTTCTTCGCCACCTGGGTGATCGCCCTGCTGGTGTGGAAGTTCGGCCGGATCGAGGAGAAGTGGAGCGCGGGCCTCGCCGCAAGCGGGGAACGGACGGCGGAGCAGCGCGCCTAGGACCTGTCCGGCCGATCACGCCGCAGACACGGGACGATTCCGGCGCCCGCCACTCATACGCGGGCGCCGGAATCGCCATCACTGTGCGCACGGCGTCAGGGCAGGAGTTTCTCCAGGGCCGCAGGGCCCTCGTCGGCCAGCTTGCGGCGGGCCCATTCGAGGTTGTCCGGGGTGAGATCCCGGCCCGCCGCGAGCACGAGATCCTCCGGCGACACCTCGGTGCCGGTGCGGGTGTGGAGCAGGGCGTCCGGGGTGACACGGTCCTCGGACGGCCCGGACGCGTCGGGCTGTGGCATCGGCATGATCTGTGCTCCTCGGCTCCGGATCGCTGGGGCGGACCCGGGGCGGCGCCGACGGGTCCGTTATCACCATTCATCGCGGG
Organism: Streptomyces sp. NPDC091279; assembly: GCF_044757465.1. Classification (NCBI taxonomy): domain Bacteria; kingdom Bacillati; phylum Actinomycetota; class Actinomycetes; order Kitasatosporales; family Streptomycetaceae; genus Streptomyces; species Streptomyces sp. NPDC091279. Next base: position 360,496 of record NZ_JBIVVA010000004.1, read on the forward strand.
CGCCCGGCGTGCATCCGGAAGAAGCCCCGGATGCCCCGGGACAGGGCCTGACGTGTAATGGATGTCCAGCGGCTCGGGCGGCACGGAAGACCAGGTCATGGCATCCACAGACACCGGCCCAGGCAAGGCGGCGGCCCCCTCCCGAGGGCTGCTGCGGCGGCTCGGCGAAGGCTGCGCCCGGCACTTCGTGGTCGTCATCGTCGCCTGGCTCGTCGCCCTCGTGGCGCTCCAGGTCCTCAACCGCACCTACGGCGGAACCTACTCCGACAACTTCACCCTGCCCGGCGCGCAGTCCCAACAGGGCCTCGACGTCCTCACCCGGCACGACCCGGCGGCCGGCGGCTACGGCAGCCAGATCGTCCTGCACGACAGCAAGCAGCCGGTCAGCGCCCTCGGCTCACAGCTCTCCACCGCCGTCTCCGACCTGCAACGGCTCCCGCACGTCCGGTCCGCGCAGAACCCGCTCGCACAGCCCGCCTCACCGGTCGGCCCGCTCTCCACCGACGGCCGCACGGCCTACATCACCGTCCGCTTCGACGTCCAGCCCGCCACCCTCGGCACCGGCTACCTCCACGACGTCGACCGGGCCGTACAGCCCCTGCGCGCGGCCGGCGCACAGGTCGAGTACGGCGGCCCCCTCGGCGAACTGGCCCGGCCGCACGCCGACGACCGGGTGAGCGAACTCATCGGCTTCGCGGTCGCGATCGTCGTCCTGCTGATCGGCTTCGGCAGCGTCCTCGCCGCCGGAATCCCCCTGCTGACCGCGCTGGTCGGGGTGGTCGGCGGACTCGCCTGCCTCGGCCTGCTGGCCGCCGCGTTCACCTTCGCGACCGTCTCGCCCACCCTCGCCACCATGATTGGCCTCGGCGTCGGCATCGACTACGCCCTGTTCCTGATCACCCGGCACCGGCAGAGCCTCATGAACGGCGCCGACCCCGTGCGCGCCGCCGGGCACGCCAACGCCACCAGCGGCCGCGCCGTCCTGGTCTCCGGCTGCACCGTGATCATCGCCCTCGTCGGCCTGTCCGCGTCCGGCGTGAGCTTCATCAGCAGACTCGGCATCGCCGCCGCCGTCACCGTCGTCTCGGCCGTCATCGGCGCGCTCACCCTGGTACCGGCGCTGCTCGGGCTCATCGGCCACCGCATCGACCGCTACCGGGTCCGCCGCCCGGTCGCGGAGACCGACGCCGCCCCCGGCGCCGTCCCGCACGGCACCTGGCACCGGTACGCCCAGCGCGTCGAACACCGGCCCTGGCAGTTCCTGGCGGCCGGCGTCGCGGTCATCGCCGTGCTCGCCATCCCGGTGTTCTCCCTCCAACTCGGGCACATCGGCGACGGAGCCGACCCGAAGTCCTTCACCGACCGGCGCGCCTACGACCTGATGACCGACGCCTTCGGCCCCGGCTCCAACGGCCCCCTCACCGTCGTCGTCGACCAGACCCACGTACCGGCCGACCAGCGCGCCGCGCTCGCCACGCAGGCCCAGAAGACCTTGAACGGCGTCGAGGGCGCCGCCACCGTCACGCCGCTCACGGCCAGCAAGGACGGCGACGTCCTGATCGGCACCGTCTACTCCCGGCAGTCCCCGCAGGGCGCCGGGACGACCGACCTCACCAACCGGCTCGTCCACGACACCCTCCCCGCCGCCGTCTCCGGCACCGCCGCCCATGGCTATGTCACCGGCACCACGGCCGCCCAGGTCGACTTCCGGGACATCGTCTCCAGCCGACTGCCGCTGATCATCGGGGTCGTGGTCGCGCTGGCCTTCCTGATCATCCTCGCCGTCTTCCGCGGCCTCCTCGTCGCCCTCAAGGCCGCCGTCCTCAACGTGCTGTCCATCGCCGCCTCGTACGGAGTGGTCGTCGCCGTCTTCCAATGGGGCTGGGGCGGACCCGCGCTGGGCGTGTCGGGGAAGGTGCCCATCGAGAGCTATGTGCCGATGATGATGTTCGCGATCATCTTCGGGCTGAGCATGGACTACGAGATCTTCCTGCTCTCCCGGGTGCACGAGGCGTGGCTGCGCACCGGCGACGCCAAGGCGTCCGTCGCGCACGCACTGGAGATCACCGCGCGGGTCATCACCTGCGCGGCGCTCATCATGGTGAGCGTGTTCGCGGCGTTCATCGTCAGCGACAACATCGTGGTCAAGATGCTCGGCCTCGGTCTCGCCGTCAGCGTCCTCATCGACGCGACCGTGGTGCGGCTGCTCATGGTGCCCGCGGTACTGACCCTGCTGGGGCCGCACGCCTGGTGGACCCCGGCCTGGCTGGACCGGCTGCTCCCGCACATCGACGCGGAGGGCGAGGGTGAACAGGCGGTCGCGGCCAACGACGGTCCGGCGGGGTCGGTGGGGTCGGTGGGGTCGGTGGGGTCGGTGGGGTCGGCGGGGCCGACGGGGCCAATGGGGCCGTCGGGGTCGGCGTGACCGGCAGGTCGGCCAGGCTGGCGGGGTCGGTGGGGCTGGCGGGTTTTGCGGGGCTGGCGGGACTGAAGGGGCTGAAGGGGCTGGCAGGGTCGAAGTCGGTGTCGGGGTCGGTGTGGGTGGTGTGACCAGTGGGGGCTACTGGGGCGGGGTGATCGGCGAGGCTGTCGAGGCCGACGGGGCTGTCAGGGATTACGGGGCTGTCGGGGTCGACGGGTTCAGCAGAACCGGCGAGACAGGTGAGACAGGTGAGACAGGCGAGACGGGCGAGACCGGTGTGACCACCAGCATCGTCACGTCGTCGAGGATGGCCCGGCAGTACCGGAAGAGGTCGCTCCACACCCGGTCCGCGAGCTTGCCGGGGTCCCCGTCCACCGCGTCCGCGAGGCCGGCCAGCCGGTCGGTCAGCGGATAGAACACGCCCGCCGCGTCCCGGCCCTCGGTGACCCCGTCCGACGCCAGGAACAGCGTGTCGCCCGGCTCCCACCGCACGGTGAGCGCCTGCGGCGGGGCACCGTCGGACAGCCCGAGACCGAGCGGCGTCCACGACGACACGCCGATCTCCGCGGCCCGCCCGCCGTGCACCAGCACCGGAGGGGGATGCCCGCACGACAGCACCCGCACCGCGCGCCCGTCCCGCGAGAACTCCAGCAGCACGGCCGTCGCGAACAGCTCCGGGTACCGTGCCGACGCCGAGTCCACCACCAGCCGCCGGTCCAGACACGCGGCCATCGACTCCAGGTCCGGCAGATCGAGCACGGCCTCGCGGAACGCCCCGAGCAGCGCGGCCACCGTCGCGACCGCCGACAGCCCGTGCCCCTGGACGTCCCCCATGACCGCCCGCACCCCGTACGGCCCCTCCCGTACGTCGAAGAAGTCGCCGCCCACCAGCGTGCCGCGCTGCGCCGCCCGGTACAGCCCCGCGCAGCGCACCGGACCCACCCGTTCCGGCACCGGCGGCACCAACGCCCGCTGCGCCGCCTCGGCGACCGTGCGCTCCAGGTCGAGCTGGGCGTCCCGGCGGCGGCTGACGTAGGACACGAACACGCTCAGCAGCGCGACGAAACAGATGGTCAACACGTCGGTGTTGCCGGGTTCGTTGAGCCGGAACGCCGGGGCCTGGAGCACGGCGATCACGGCGGCGCCCAGCGCGGCGGTGGCGAGCGGCCCGTACGACAGCACGGCCAGCGGCGGGATCGCCCCGAGCAGGAAACCGATGTCGAGCGGGGACGGGCTCACCAGGGTCGCCACGCACACCCCGACGACCAGGACGATCGGCAGCACCCGCACCCAGCGCGGCGGCGGCGCGCCCCGCAGCCAGCCCCGCCGGTCGTGCGCCCGGCGGAGGAACGGAAGACGCACCTCGGCCACACCCCCACGCTCCTCCTCCGCGAGCCCGCGCGCACGCCGGGCACCGGCGCGGAGAACCCGGTGCGCGGGCCGGACGACGTCCTCAAGGTGAGCGCCACGCCTGTGGACCGAGGGAAGGAGGCGAGCGCCGTGCCCGTCCCGCCCTCTCAGCGCTCCCGCCCCACGGCCCCGGCGTGCCGCCTCTGACCGGCGGACCAGCCCGGGAGCGCCCCGCAGCGCGTATCCCGCAGGACACATGACCGACGTGGTCGTCCGCGCGCTCGACGCGAGCACCGCCCCCCTCTTCGACACCCTGCCCGACCCGCTGGACGCCCGAGCGGCACACCGGCTCACCCGGCACCGACCCGACTGGAAGCGGGTCGCGCTGCGCGACGGCGTGGTTGTCGCCCGGGGCGCCTGGTGGGGCGGACCGGACGACGTCGAACCCGTCACCGTCAACTGGTTCGACGTCGCCGAGGGCGAGGAGGCCGCGGGCGCCGCCCTTCTGCGCACCGCCCTCCTGGCAGGTCGAGCTGGAACTGAACGTGCCCGCTGGCTGGCGCGACGATCCACGCGTGCGTGCCGCCGCCGAGGCCCGAGTCACCCGCTGCCCGCGCCGCCGGGTACGAGCCCCTGGCAGCACGCCTCCTCTACCGCTGGACGCCCGCCTGCGGGGTGTCCGAGCGACCCGGACGGCTCGTCTTCCGCGCCGAGCCCGACGGCGCCGTCTTCCTCGACGGGCTGCGCCGCATCCACTCCGCCACCCTCGACGCACACGCCCTCGGGGCCGTGGCGGAGGGCGGCCTCGACCGGGCCGTGCAGCAGGACCTCGACTTCTTCCGCTGGTGCCCGTCCCCGGGCGCGTGGTGGCAGGTCGCCCACCCCCGGCAGGGCGGCCCCGTCGGCACCCACATCCCGGCGCGCAACCCGGCCGGGCCCTGCGTCGCCTTCATCGGCGTGCTGTCCGAGCACCGAGGGCACGGTTACGCCTCCACCCGAGAACGCCTCAACTTCCGCCCCCACCCCCCAACTGACGGACGAGACCAATCCGGTTGTCAGTGGGGGATGGCACCCTGATGGTGACCGCGATCAACGACGAGGCTGAGTCCAGGACGGGGGTGCCGAGGATGGGATTCCGGGGCGAGGCCTGGACTGTACACGGCGACGCCATGGGGCTGGTCGGGCTGCTCCTGCTGCTGAGGGGTCAGCGGGGGTGTTGGCTGAGGAGGTGTTCCGAGGCCGCCAGGATTTCTGTCACCCGGGCGCCGAACGTCGCGTCGCAGGCGTGGGGTTCGCCCGTGGTGGTCGCGGTGAGGAGGGCGTCGGCAGCGCGCTTCAAGGCGGCCACCGCTTCGAACGGGGTGTCCGGGAGGGACGTCACGCCCGAGGCGCCGCGCAGTTCGACGCCGGAGCCGGTCGCCGCGGGCGGTGCCGTGAGGCTCAGGGTGAGGCTGCTGGACGCGCCGCCCTCATGGTCCAGGACCAGCTGCGTGGTGTCCCCGGGACCCGGCACCGCCGCCGCGACCCGCCGCACATCGCCCAGCACCGGCAGCAGCACCGACAGGGCATGCGGGCCGACGTCCCACAGGGCGCCCTTCTCCCGCCGCCACGGCGTCGCGAACGGACTGTCGCCGGTGAACACCGCACCCAGCCACTGCGCCCGCGCCGTGAACCAGCCCCCGGCGGCCGCCTGTTCGGCGATCCACGCCTCGATCTCCGGCACGAACCGTGAGGTGAAGAAGACCACCGACGCGACCTCGGCCGCCCGCGCCGCCTCGGCCACCGCCCGCGCCTGCTCGACCGTCGTCGCCACCGGCTTGTCCAGCAGCAGATGGCACCCGGCCCGCGCCGCCCGCACCGCGAGGTCCGCCTGCACGGCGGGCGGCAGCGCGACCGCGACCGCGTCCACCTCGGCCAGCAGGGCGTCGACCTCGGCGTACGCCCGGACGCCGTGCCGTTCAGCCAGTTCCTCGGCGGCCTCGACGCGGCGCCCCCACACACCGACGAAGTCGAGGTCGGGGTGGTCCTGGAGCGCGGGGGCGTGCGCCATCCCCGCCCAGGGGCCGGTGCCGAGCAGTCCGATGCGCATGTGCGCCGCCTCTCCACGCTGTCGTCCCGTCAGACGGCCGCGTCGCGCGCGGCCGTCGTCGCCCGAGCCTCGCACACGGGCCGGACGCACGCGCTCCCCTTTCGGCCGACGTTCCCCGCCAAGACCACCGGGAGCCACCATCGCAGGCCAGGTCGGACGCATTCAGTGGCCGTGACGCTGAATGCGTTCACCTTCTTCTATTGGACCTCCCGCCCCGCCCGGCCCCACCCTGGACGACGCTGTCCACCGTCCCTGTCCCGCACGACAACCGGAAGGTCACACCCCCATGCACATCCGCCGCATCGGTGACATCGACGTCAGCGCGATCGGTCTCGGAGCGATGCCCATGTCGATCGAGGGGCGGCCCGACGAGGCCCGCTCCCTCGCCACCCTGCACGCCGCGCTCGACGCGGGCGTCACCCTCGTCGACACCGCGGACGCCTATCACCGTGACGCCCACGAGGTCGGGCACAACGAGACCCTCATCGCCAAGGCCCTCGCCTCCCACGACCGGGGCGGTGACGTGCTGGTCGCCACCAAGGGCGGCCATCTGCGCCCCGGCGACGGCAGTTGGACCCTCGACGGCAGCCCCCGGTACCTCAAGGAGGCCTGCGAGGCGTCGTTGCGGCGGCTCGGCGTGGAGGCCATCGGGCTCTACCAGTTCCACCGCCCCGATCCGAAGGTCCCGTACGCCGAGTCCGTCGGCGCCCTGCGCGAGCTGCTCGACGAGGGCAAGATCCGGATGGCCGGGATCTCCAACGCCGACCCCGAGCAGATCCGCGAGGCCAACGGCATCCTCGGCGGGCGGCTGGTCTCCGTGCAGAACCAGTTCTCCCCGGCGTTCCGTTCCAGCGAACCCGAACTGCGGCTCTGCGACGAGCTGGGCATCGCCTTCCTGCCCTGGAGCCCGCTCGGCGGCATCACCCGCGCCGGTGAACTGGGCTCGAGCTACGCGCCGTTCGCCCGGATCGCCGAGCGTCACGGGGTGAGCCCGCAGCGGGTGTGTCTCGCCTGGATGCTCGCCAAGTCCCCGGTCGTCGTCCCCATCCCCGGTGCCAGCCGCCCCGAGACCATCCGCGACTCCGTGGCCGCCGTCGACCTCACCCTCACCACCGAGGAGGTCGCCGAACTGGACGCCGTCTGAGGTGACGTGAGCGGCGACACCCGCCCGGGCCGGTGATCAGTCCCCGGCCCGAGCGGGCACACCCCCATGCCGCCCGACTCTCCGGCGGCCAGGGCCAAGGTCTTGCCGATTGCCGATTGCCGATTGCCGATTGCCGATTGCCGATTGCCGATTGCCGATTGCCGGGAGCCCGTACCCGGGGCCGGTGATCCGGGGTCCCGGTCCCGTGCGGCTGGACCCCGGTGACCGGGACTGCCCCGGCCCCAGCCCAGCACCGGCACCGGCACCTGATGCCGCGACTTGGCATCCGACGGCCGTTCCGAGGCATCCGTTCCGCAGCTGCCGCCAGGCCTCGTCCGCAGCTGCCGCCAGGCTCCGTCCGCAGCCGCCGCCAGGCCCCGCCCGGGGTGGGGCTGTCAGGCTGCGCTGCTGCGGGGGACGTCGTGGGGGCAGGAGACGTCGTGGTCGGTGCCCAGGCTGGTCCACCAGCGCTCGCAGCACGCCGCGTCCAGCGACGCCCGCACGATGTCGTCGGCCACCCGCACGACCCGCCCCCGGGTCCGGACGGACGCCCGCAGCAGCTCCTCGATCACCGTCTCGCGCACGACCGCGACGACCGGGACGAGACTCGCCGCCGTGAGCAGGAAACCGGCCCACAACGGGCCGTGCCGGAACGCGTGCACCGCGGTCAGGGCGAGGCCGCCGGAAGCGGCGAGGTAGAAGGCGCTGAGGAGACGTCCGGTACGGTTCATATGTGGTCACCGTTCGTGCGGGGGCCGTTGCACGGTGTTCAACGTCTCGCGGGGCGCGGGGGAATCGGGTCGAGCGGCTGTTTCCGGTCAAATACGGGCCATGGTGCGGAAGATGTGAATGATCCGCAGGGGGCGGGGAACACGAGGCGGAAACCGAGAGAGGGGCGCTTTGGTGCTGGTTCCGAACCCGAAGGCCGTCAGAACACTGCTCACCACGTACGCGACGCTGCGGATCGCACAGGCGAGGCGGGAGTCGCCGCGCACGGCACGGGAGTTGGCGGAGGTCGGTCAGGCGCTGTGCGCGCTGACCGGAGCCGCGACCGTCGAGGACGCCGTCGTCGCGGCGGACGTCCTGCTCGACGAGTCGGTCACCACCACCCGCCGGGACGGTGGCGGACTGCCGCTGGCGGTCTGAGGTCCCGGCACGGCACCGGCCGGCGCCCGCCCGTGGAACGCGGCGCGGTACGCCTGCGGGCTGGTGCCGACCACCCGCCGGAAGCGTTCCCGGAACGCCGTGGGCGACCCGAACCCCGCCTGCCGCGCGATCCGTTCCACCGGGTGGTCACTGTTCTCCAGCAGATACTGCGCCCGGCGCACCCGCGCCCGCAGCAGCCACTGCAACGGCGTCGTGCCCGTCTGCTCGCGGAACCGCCGGCTGAAGGTGCGCTCGCTCATCCCGGAGCGGGCGGCCAGCGCGGCCAGGGTGATCTCCTCGGCGAGATGGTCCTCCAGCCACTCAAGGACCGGCTCCAGCGCCGAGCCGCGCGGCACCGGCGGATGCTCGTGCACGATGAACTGGGCCTGCCCGCCCTCCCGTTCGAGCGGCACCACGGCGAGGCGGGCGGAGTGCGCGGCGACCGCCGAACCGTGGTCGCGCCGGATCATGTGCAGGCACAGGTCCAGCGCGGCGGCGGCCCCGGCGGAGGTGAGGATCTGCCCGTTGTCGACGTACAGCACGTCGGGGCGCACGTCGATCCGCGGGTGGGCGCGGGCCAGTTCGGGGGCGGCGGCCCAGTGCGTGGTCGCGGGCAGCCCGTCGAGCAGTCCGGCCTCGGCGAGGACGAACGCGCCGGAGCAGACCGAGGCGATCCGGGTCCCGGCGGCGGCCGCCGCGCGCAGGGCGTCCAGGGCGGCCGGTGAGGTGGGACCGGCGTCGGGGGAGCAGCCGGGCACGATGATCGTGTCGGCGTCCTGGAGCGCCGCCAACCCCCGCTCCACGCGCAGCGCCAGACCGTCGCCGCGCACCTCGGGCGACTCGGCGCACACCCGCACCCGGTAGGGACTGCGTCCGTCCGGCAGCCGCGCCCAGCCGAAGACCTGCAACGGCGCCGCCAGATCGAACGGCACCACGTGGTCCAGCGCGAGGATCTCCACAGCGTGCATGAACGCCACGATAATCGGAATCCCGCCACTTTCATGACCAGCGGATTCAGCCACGACAGCGGCCGATCACCGGCCCACCCACCGGCCCGATCACCGCCCCGATCACCGGCCCACCCACCGGCTCACCCACCGGTCCGGTCGCCGGCCTGATCTCCGGCCCGGACGCCGGTCGGGACAGGGGGCCTGACGGCTGGCGAGAACCCGTCGCTTCCTGTCGATCCAGCCTCTGGTGGCGCGTCCGGCCCACGTCGAAGATCCCTAGCGTGAGCCGTGCGCGGCCGAACACCCCCTGGAAAGGCGCCCGATGACCAAAGTCCTGCTGATCCTGCACGTCCTGGCGGCCATCGTGGCCGTCGGGCCGGTCACGGTCGCCGCGAGCATGTTCCCGCCGGCCGCCCGGCGCGCCCGCGCCGAACCCGACGGCGTGGGAACGGTGCGGCTGCTGCACCGCATCTGCCGCGTCTACTCCGGCGTGGGCATCGCGGTGCCGGTGCTCGGCCTCGGCACCGCCCTCGCGATGGGGGTGCTCGGCAGCGGCTGGCTCATCACGTCCGTCACCCTGACCGGCGTCGCCGCCGGTCTGCTGATCGTGTTCGTCCTGCCGGGCCAGGACGACCTTCTCGGACAACTCGGCGCCGGACAAGCCCTGGAGCGGTCGGACACCGTCCGTCTCGCCCTGTTCACCGGCGTGTTCAACCTGTTGTGGGCCACCGTCACGGTCCTGATGATCGTTCGCCCCGGTTCGACCACCGGGGCGTGACCGCGCACAAAGGCGCCGACCGTACCACCCCTTCGCACGTCAAGTGCGCCGGGGGAATTCACACCTGGATGTGCGCGTGCGCATACACTCGGCAGCCGTGCCCATACGCGTGGGCGCCAGCACAGGAAAGGCGTGTTGACGGGTGTTCCAGGATTCCCCCATCTACGACCGACTCGTCGCCGAGCGCGGCGACGTCCCGCTCCAGGCACGCAGAGAGGCCGAGCGCGTGACCCGGGAGCTGGAGTACGTCATGCGACCGCTGCGCTCCTCCCTCGGCTCCGGCCCCGCCTCGGCGCCCGAACAACGCCCCGCGCAGCCGGGCGCCGGGTGGCAGCGCTCGGCCCTGCTGCCCGGCACCCTGCCCCACTGACCCCCCTCGCTCAGCACACCGTCCGGTCCGTGTCGTCGGCCCGGGCCAGCGGTGGTGGACCGGGACGCGCCAGCCACTCGGCGATGGTCCGGGCGATCGGCTGGCCCGTCTCCACCTCGACGAACCCGAACTGGCCCGACTGATTGCACTCAAGGAACCACCAGGTGCCGTCCGCGTCCTCCGCGAAGTCGAAGGCACCGTAGGCCAGTTCGGCCGCGCGCAGATACGCCCGCACCGCCTCCGCGACCCGCGCCGGAACCTCCGTTACGCACCACGGGAGGTCGGATGTGGCGAATCGCACATCCACCTCGTCCGGGTCGGCGTCCCGCGCGGTGGCCTTGCGCGCCGCCATCAACTGGTCACCCACCGCGGTCAGTCGGATGTCGGCCCGCTTGGCGACCCGGCGTTGCAGCAGCGTGGGCCCGAACGCGACGGCGGAGAAGTCGGCGTCCGGCGCCACCCGGCTGGTCGGCACCGCGCGCGGCGGGTCCTGTGGATGCGCCCCGGAGACCGGCTTGACGACCAGGTCCGGATAGCGCGCCGCGAACTCCCGCGCCGCCTGCGGGAACGTCGTGATCAGGGTGGCCGGCACGGGCAGCCCGCACCGCTGGGCCACCCCCAGCTGCCAGGGCTTGTGCCGGGCCCTCGTCGCCGCGTCGGGCGGGTTCATCCAGCGGGCGTCCGTGCCCCGCAGCATCCCGTACAGCGCCTGCGAGGCCTCCTCGGTGAGCCAGGCCGAGGGCACGGCGGCCCGGGCGGCCGGCACCCCGGGCCTGCGTATCCACACGGACCGCAGCCCGGCCAGGCTCACCAGCCGCCCCGCGGCCTGGAGATGGCCCCGGAAACGGCCGTGCGCGTACTCGCCGGAGAGCGCCACCCGCCCGGTGAGGTCCGCCGGGTCCAGACGCAGCACGGGAACCCCCGAGGCGTTGAGGTGCACGACCACCATGTCGGCCGTCACGTCCTCTTCAGAGGTCAGGATCAGCACGGTCATCGTCGACGGCTGCGCGTTCAGTCGTCGAAGTGGGTCTTCGAGCCCGCGGTGGAGGTCGTCGTCCCCACCTCCCTGAGCAGGGCGAGGTCCCGTGCGGCGACCCGGCCGTCGAAGAGAACGTTCAACTGCATCCCGGTGTCGTAGACATACGGCACCACGGCCTCCGACTCCACCGCCGGACGTGCGTAGTTGAGCGCGAACGGTTGCATCGAATCTCCCCTGTCGGTGCTGCGCCGATCGAGCGGTCCACACTGCGACCCCCGCTCCGCCCGTCGGCTGCCTTGGTCTTCAGTCACTTATACGAATCGAACGAGTGAATGGTTTCCTCACTCTCCGTGATCACGGGGACGATTCATGACCATTCGACATGTCGGCGGAGGAGCGCAGGGTGCGGAGAGCCAGGAGCAGGACGCCAATGTCGTCCAGATACACAGGGTCGGGCAACAGGTCGGTCGGCAGCACGAAATACAGCACGGCCCCCCAGAAGACCCAGCGCGGACCGGTGGGAAGTCCGGCGCGGCGCAGCTCCCGGCGCGCCCGTGCCAGACGCACCATCAGCACCACCGCCACCGCGAGAACGAGCACCGCGAGAACTCCGGTGACGACGGCCACCGTTGTGATCGACTTCACGCTTCCTCCCTGCCCTCGTATCGCGCGGTCGGGTCCTCTTCCCGGATTCCCGTAAAGCGCGTTCCTACGTGTCCGACCACCCGTCAGAGTGACGGCCCTGCCTCATACCAGTGGGTCACCCGAGTGGCACCGCGCGCGGGCGCTGCTTAGAAAGAGGCAACGAAACCACGCGTGGTGCGTGCCTGGGGCACGCGGCCCGCAGCCCTCTCGTATGGAGCCGAGCATGAGCATCCGCTCATCAGAACCCGACCGCAACGACGCCCCCATATCCGCCCCGAACGGCGGCGACCCCCTCAGTGCCGTCGTGCACGCAGCGGTCGCCGACCGACCACTGGAGGAGGTCGCGCATCTCATCACGCTGCTGGAGCAGTCTCCCCAGTACGCCCAGGCCACCGTCGACGCGCTGCGTGCGGTCGGCACCACGCGCTCCGTCGAGGACGTCACCCGTCTGGTGACCCTGCTGACCCAACCACCCCGCGACCCTGGCTGTGCCGACGAGGCCATCCGGGCGGCGGCCGAGACCCGACCGGTCGAAGAGGTGACACGGCTGATGACGCTGCTGCGTCGGACGCCGTTGCAGCCGCACTGCGGCGCGGAGGCGGCCCGGATCGCCGCCACCGCACGGCCGGTCGAGGACCTGGTCGAGCTGATCGGTCGCATGAGCGAAGAACGCTACAACCCCGATCCGGTCCCGAAGGAGCGGGCCGGACCGATCGGCGAGGACCTGGCCGACGACGACGCCCTGCCGCCGATGGACGACGGCCGAGCGCCCCGCCGGATTCCCCGGTCCACCACCCGACCGTCCGCTCGGCGGCACCTGATGTGGCCGAATCTGGTCGCCGCAGGCGTGCTGCTGCTGTGCGCGCTGCTGTGGTTCCCGCTGTACCGGGAAGGTGGCTCGCTGCGCGCCTACGGCTTCGCCGTCGGTGTGTCGGTGCTGTGCGCACTGGTGGCCGGAGCGCTCACCCTGCGTGCCGTGCTGCCGGTCCTCGCGGCCGCGGTGGTGGTTCCGGCGCTGCTGGCGGCGGCCCAGCTGTTCGAGGGCCGTTTCCATTCGGCGCAGCTCTCCCAGGCGCTCGCGCTCGCGCTGGCGCCGAGCTGGGCGGCGGGTCTGGTCGCCGTCTGCGCGTCCCTGGCGGCCCTGGTCGCCCTGCTGGTGCGGCTCACCTGGCAGCCGCCGCTCCTGGAGGAGGTGCCCAGGCCGCTGGCCCAGGCACGTCCTGCGGGCGGCTGACAGACCGGTGACTCAGTCGCCGGACGGGTCCTCGTCCTCGCGTCCGCGGTCCGCCGCGGACGCGGGACGCGGACCCTTTCCGCTTCCGCCGTCCTTGAACCAGCCGAGCCGTCGCGTCAGTTGCTGCAACGGCGACACGGCCGGCGGCTGGGCCGCCGGTGCCTGCGGGACCAGCTCGCCCACCGAGTCGCGGTAGACCTCCAGCGCCTCGTGCGCCCGTTCGGCCGCCTCCCGGTACAGATCACGGGACTGGGTCATCGCGTCGAGCGCCTCCGCGTACATGGCGACGAGCGCGCGCTGACGGACCAGTTCCTCCTCCGTCGTCGTCAGATGCCAGTCGTCCCGCAACGCGGTGAGCGTCTCCCCGGCGCCCTCCGGCAGCGGTCTGCTCAGACCGGCGTAGTGGCACACCGCCGTGACGAGCGCGTCCGGGCACGACCCGTCGAGGAACACGGTGCGCACGGCGAGGTCCGCCGCGTCCTCCCGCGACACGTCCACCGGCAGGACCACCGCCCCGCCCCGGGGGACCTCGATGTGGAAGTCCCGCAGCGCGCGGTTGACGACCCGCAGCTGCTCCGGCGCCGCGCGGTACTCCACCACCCGGTGCCGCAGCCCCGGCGGCAGATGCCGGTGCAACGGGAGCCGCCCCTGCGCGTCGGGCGTCATCGCCTCGTGGACGACGACCCCGATGGCCCAGCCGCCCCGCACCGAGTTCCGCAGCAGCGCGCGGATGTCCTTGTCCTCCTCGGGCAGCCGGTTGGGCCGGCGCAGTCGCACCCCGGTGAGCGGCTCGTGGTCCCACGCGACGGCCGGGTCGTCCGGCCAGAACATGGTGGCCGGTGACGGCCAGTCCTGGTTCCAGGCCCGCTCCGCCTCCGCCGCCAGCACCCACTCCTGGCCGTCCGCGCCGTCGCGGGCCAGGGAGAGCCGGGCCCGGACGATCACCGTCCCGGCGACCTTCCAACGGGCCTCGAAGACGTACTCGGCGAGTGTGGCGGCCTCGGGCGGCTCCCGGTGGTCGTCGATGACCCCCTCACCCTTGAGCCGTTCCAGGGTCTGTCGAACGACGGCCGCCGCATCGGAGCCGTCGTATCGGCCCCGGGACAGCCACAGGGCCGGGGGGAGGGTGGGGCGGGCGCTGGTTGAGGTGGTCATGGGTCCTTGCCGGGGCGGGGACAGGTGCGTTCACCAGTATGGTCACCGCGACCCGCCGTCGGGGGCCCGAAGCGGTGCGCGCACAGCGAACACACCGCGCACACGTAGGAGTAGATCCGGTGTGCCAGGTTGTCCTTCTGCCGCTATATATCGGAAGCCGAGATATCATGGCTCCATGGCACCCAGGAACATGACGAGAGCGGCGTTCTTCATACTGACCGCGCTGGCCGACCGCCCCCGGCACGGCTACGGGATTCTGCGCGAGGTCGAGGAGCTGTCCGACGGCGAGGTCAGCCTGCGCGTCGGCACCCTGTACGGCGTCCTCGACCGGTCCACCGCCGAGGGACTGATCGTCCTGGACCGCGAGGAGGCCCACGACGGCCGCCTGCGCCGCTACTACCGGCTCACCGACGAAGGGGCCCGGGCCCTCGCCGCCGAGGCCGAGCGGATGGCGACCGGTGCCAGCGCCGCCAAGGAGCGCATCGCCGAGGGACGCCGGGCCACCGGACCGGCCGACCGCCCCACGCCCCACGGACCCGGACTCGCCGGAGGCCTCGCATGACGACGTTGCTCGAAACCCGCTACCGCACCGTCCTGCGGCTGCTGCCCGCCTACTACCGGCGCGAGCGCGAGGACGAGATGGTCGAGGTCTACCTGTGGGGCCTCGACCGCGACACCCAGGACCAGCACCGACCCACCCTCGGCGAGACGGCCAGCGTCGCCGCCCTCGCCATCCGCAGCAGGCTCGCCGCCACCGGCGCGCCCCGCCGGTACCTCCTGCTGGGGGCCACCGCCCGCACCTTCGCCCTGTTCGCCGTTCTCCTCCAGGCGGCCGCCGTCCTCGTCGAGCGCGTCCTCGTGCTGGCCTACGCGACCACGCACGGCTCCGCCGCCTGGCGGATGTTCCTGGCGGGCTTCACCGGGGGCGGCCCGCTGGACCAAGTGGCGGCGGTCGCCCAGTGGGTGCTGCCGCTGCTGTGGACGGCCGCCTTCCTCGCCCTCGCCCACGACCGCCGCCGACTCGCCCGGAGCTGCGCGCTGCTCGCCGCGCTGCCCACGCTCTGGCCGCTCGCCCGCCCGCTGATCGGCGACACCCTGACGATCGAGCCCTGGTCCACCACCGCGAGCCTCCTGTTCACGTGGCTGACCGTGCTGGCGCTCGGCGCGGCCTACCACCGCGACGCCCCCGCCGCCGTCCTGCCCGTCGGCACGCCAGGGCTGGTGCTCGCCACCTGCGCGGTGGCCACCGGCGCCGCCGCCGTCCTGATGGGCGGCCTCTCGGACCCCGCCTCGGCACCGGCCACCTGCTTCGTGGTCGCGGCCGTCGGCCGACTGCTGACGCGGGCCCATGGCGCCGAACGGCTCTCCGCGGGCGCCGCCGCCGCGCTCGCCGCCCTGGGCCTGCTCCTGCTGGCGGTCCGGGTGAGCGCCCTGTGGCCCTGGCTGGACCTCCCGCTGCCCGCCGCCTACCTCGGCGGCGCCCTCGGCCAGATCGCCGCGCTGGCCCTGCTGGTGCCGGTCTTCGGAGTGATCGCCCGGCGGGACCTGGCCGCCCCCCGCTGACCGGCGCGGACCTCACGGGAACGGGACGGGCCCGGGATCGTCGTTCGATCCCGGGCCCGTCCTCATGCCTGCGTGCCGGTCAGGCGCCGCTCTCGCGGAGCATGTCCTCGCGCTCGACGAGCTTCACGCGCTCGCGGCCCTGCGGCTCGCCCAGCGCCTTCTCCGCCGCGTCGAGCCGGTACCAGCCCTCCCACGTGGTGTACCGGACGCCCCGCTCGCCGAGGAACGCCTCGACGGCCTCCGGCGCCGGTGACGCCGGCTCCTGGAGCCGCCCGCCCGCGAAGTCGGCCAGCAGGTTGGACACCGTCTCGTTGGCGTCGCCCTTGGTGTGCCCGATCAGACCCACGGGACCGCGCCTGATCCAGCCGGTGACATAGGTCGAGCTGAGGTGCTCGCCGTTCTCCTGGATGACCCGGCCGCCCTCGTCCGGGACGGTGCCCGAGTCGATGTCCCAGGGCAGCTTGGGGAGCTTGTCGGAGAGGTAGCCGACCGCGCGGTAGACGGCGGTGACGTCCCAGTCCTTGAACTCGCCGGTGCCCGTGACGTTGCCGGTGCCGTCCAGCGCGGTGCGCTCGGTGCGCAGGCCGACCACCTTGCCGTCCTCGCCGAGGATCTCGGTGGGCGACTCGAAGAAGTGCAGGAACAGCTTGTGCGGCCGTTCGCCGACGTCGCGGATCGCCCAGTTCTCCAGCGTCTTGGCGACCATGTCGGCCTGCTTGTTGCCGCGCCGGGTCTCGATCGAACCGGCGTCGTAGTCGATGTCCTCGGGGTCGACGATGACCTCGATGGTGGGGGAGTGGTCCAGCTCCCGCAGCTCCATCGGGGAGAACTTCGCCTGGGCCGGGCCGCGCCGCCCGAACACGTGGACCTCCAGGGCCTTGTTGGCCTTGAGCCCCTCGTGGACGTTGGGCGGGATCTCCGTCGGGAGCAGTTCCTCGGCCGTCTTGGCGAGCACCCGCGCCACGTCCAGGGCGACGTTGCCGACACCGAGCACGGCGACCTTCTCGGCCTCCAGCGGCCAGGTGCGCGGCACGTCCGGGTGGCCGTCGTACCAGGACACGAAGTCGGCGGCGCCGTAGGAGCCGTCCAACTCGACGCCCGGTATCGACAGTTCACGGTCGGCCGTGGCGCCCGTGGAGAAGATCACGGCGTCGTAGAACGCGCGCAGGTCGTCCAGGCTGAGGTCGGTCGGGTAGTCGATGTTGCCGAAGAGGCGGATCTGCGGCTTGTCGAGCACCTGGTGGAGGGCCGTGATGATGCCCTTGATGCGGGGGTGGTCGGGGGCGACGCCGTAGCGGATCAGGCCGAACGGGGCCGGCATGCGCTCGAAGATGTCGATGGACACACCGGGCTCGGTGGCCACGTCGGACTTGAGCAACGCGTCGGCGGCGTAGATCCCGGCGGGGCCGGCTCCGACGATGGCTACCCGCAGAGGGCGGGGCATGTTCAGGTTCCCTTCGAGCGGCGACAGATCGACTCGACGGAAGCCTAAACTAAGGCAATCCTTACCAGGTACAGGGGTCCAACCTATGGGCACATAAATTGAATTTATGAGCTGGCGGGACGGAGACCCGACACTACCGTGCCGGGGCCGCCGACCCGCACCGGGGACGGCCCCGCCGACTCCCGCGCCGGTCAGGGCAGTTGCTGCTCCGCCCAGATGACCTTGCCCTCGGGGGTGTACCGGGTGCCCCAGCGCTCGGCGAGCTGCGAGACCAGGAACAGACCCCGGCCGCCCTCGTCCGTCATCGCCGCGTACCGCAGATGCGGCGAGGTGCTGCTGCTGTCGTACACCTCACAGATCAGCGTGCGGTCGAACAGCACCCGCACCCGGATCGGATCGGCGCCGTAGCGGATCGCGTTGGTGACCAGCTCGCTGAGGACCAGCTCCGTGGTGAACGTCAGCTCCTCCAGGCCCCACGTGGTGAGCCGCCGGGTGACGGCCGCGCGCACCTCGCCGACGGACGCCGGGTCGGACGGCACGTCCCACTGCGCGATCCGGTCGGCGGCCAGCGCCCGGGTGCGGGCCACGATCAGCGCCACGTCGTCGCTCTGCCGGCCCGGCAGCCGCGCCTCAAGCACCGCCCGGCAGGTCTCCTCCGGGGACGCGCCCGCGCCCGCCAGCGACTCCCGCAGCAGTTCGAGCCCCTCGTCGATGTCCCGCTCGCGGTCCTCGACCAGCCCGTCCGTGTACAGCACCAGACGGCTGCCCTCCGGCAGTTCCAGCTCCGCCGTCTCGAACGGCAGCCCGCCGAGGCCCAGGGGCGGACCGGCCGGCACCTCCGGGAACTCCACGGTGCCGTCGGGCCCGATCACGGCCGGCGGCGGATGCCCGGCGCGGGCGATCGAGCAGATCCGGGAGGCCGGGTCGTAGACCGCGTACACGCAGGTCGCGCCGGTGACCGGCGCGGTGCCGTCCTCCGCCTCCTCGTCCTGGTCGATCCGGCTCACCAACTCGTCGAGCAGCACGAGGAGTTCCTCGGGCGGCAGGTCGAGCGCGGAGAAGTTGTGCACGGCCGTGCGCAGCCGCCCCATGGTCGCCGCCGCGTGCAGCCCGTGCCCGACGACGTCCCCCACCACCAGCGCCACCCGGGCGCCCGACAGGGGCAGCACGTCGAACCAGTCGCCGCCCACCCCGGCCTGCGCGGGCAGATAGCGGTAGGCGATGTCCAGGGCCGACTGCTCGGGCAGCCGACGCGGCAGCAGACTGCGCTGGAGCGTCACGGCCATGCTGTGCTCGCGCGTGTACCGGCGGGCGTTGTCGATGGAGACGGCGGCCCGCGCCACCAGCTCCTCGGCGAGCGCCACCTCGTCGTCGTCGAACGGGCCGGGCCGGTCGCAGCGGTAGAAGCTGACCACGCCCAGGATCAGCGCCCCGGTGCGCAGCGGCACCGTGATCAGCGAGTGGATGCCGTACTCCAGCACCCGCGCGCCGCGCTCGGGGTCCTGTTCCTGCCAGCCGGGGGCCGTCGCCAGGTCCGCTTCGAGGACGACCTTGCCGGTGCGCAGGCTGCGGGCCTGCGGCGCGGAGTCGATGTACCGGATCTGCCGGTCCGCCGGATACAGCGGCGCGTCCGGGCGGACCCCGCTGAGCGCGGTGCGGCGCAACGGCGTCACCGCCTCCGGGGTCCCGCCGCCGAGCACCGAGGTGAACAGGTCGACGGTGACGAAGTCGGCGAACCGGGGCACCGCGAGGTCCGCCAGTTCCTGCGCGGTGCGCGCCACGTCGAGACTGGTGCCGATGCCCACCCCGGCGTCGTAGAGCATGTCGAGGCGCTCGCGGGCCGCCTCCGCCCGGCCGGACAGGGCCCGCAGCTCCGTCGAGTCCCGCACGGTGGCGACGGTGCCCGGCGGACCGCCCCGGACGTCGGTGGAGCGCTGGTTGACCGCGAGGAGCCGGTCCTTGACCAGGTGCACCTCATCGGTGGCGACCCGCCCGGAGGCCAGCAGTTCGGCGGTGTCGGCGGCCAGGCCCAGGTCCAGGGCGTGCCGGCCCTCGGCGTCGGCGGGCAGGTCGAGCAGCCGGTGCGCCTCGTCGTTGGCGAGCAGCAACCGGCCCTCGCCGCTGACGATGATCACGCCCTCCCGCACCGCGTGCAGCACCGCGTCGTGGTGCTCGTACATCCGGGTCATCTCGTGCGGGCCCAGGCCGTGCGTCTGGCGCAGCAGCCGCCTGCTGACCAGCGCGGTGCCCCCGGTGGCGAGCGCCAGCGCGACGGCGGCGGCGAACAGGACGAGGGGGAGCTGCCGGTCGGCGGTGCCGCCGACGCTCTCGGTGGTGATGCCGGCCGACACCAGCCCGACGACCTTGCCGCTGTCGCTCTCCACCGGGACGACCGCCTGCACCAGCCGCCCTATCGTGCCGTCGACGGCCTCGGTGGAGGTGTGTCCGGCCAGCGCGGGCGCGATGTTCCCGACGAACTTCTTGCCGATCCGGTCCGTCTTGGGGTGCGTGTAGCGGATGCCGTGGGTGTTCATGACGACGATGAAGTCGACGCCGGTCGCCTTGCGGGCCGCCTCTGCGCGGGGCTGGAGGATCGCGGTGGGGTCGGGGCTGCTCAGCGCGGCCCGGGTGCCCGGGGCGTTGGCGAAGGCCTCGGCGACGGCCACCGAGCGGTTGCGGGCCTCGTCGGTGCTGTCGTGCCGGACCTGGAGCACCAGGGCGACGACGGCGGCCACCACCAGCAGGAGCACGACGAAGACCTGGAGCAGGAACACCTGGGCGGCCACGCTCCGGTCGCTCACCGCCGCCCGCACGGCCGCCAGGTACTCCCGCGGTGTCCGCCGGGGCCGCAGGGAGGCTCCGGGGCCTTCGCGGCGGACCCGACCGGTGGGGTCGGCAGCGTGCGGGGACCCCGGCGCACGCCGGGGGCGCGCGTCCTGGGCGGGTTGGGTCGCCCGGGCCGTGGGGCGCCCCGGAAGTCGGGCCATGTGCCCATGTCTACACTGCCGCGGCCCACGAGGCGAGAATCATCACACAGGGTGAGGGCATCGCTACGCGAAGCGGACGCCCGTGCTCGCTCGGTAGCCACCACTCCGGGCCAACGACCGCTCTTCCCGCCCCGCCCACGGGTGTTCCGGCACCTCCGGCCCCGTCCGGACGACGGGAGCGACCGGGCCCGGCACCCTCACACCGGCGCGTGCGCGGGGGCGTGCGCGCGGGGGAGTGCGCCGATTCATCGAACCGCCCTCCGTGTCCCAACGCCCGGCAACGGTCCGGCAACGCGAGGCTGACGCCGGTCATGGCTTGGCCAATTCCGGTACGCACGTTGGCCACAAGTTCACCGTCGAACTCTGACGCGCCGCGTTGATCCAGGCGGAGAGTTTTCGGCGGCCCGCTCTGTCGCGCGGGCCGGCGTCACTCCGCAGAGTTCCTCCCGCTCAAGAAGGGGCCATCATGGCCGAGTTGACACGCCGTAGAATCCTGGGTTCGACCGCCGGCGCGCTGGGCGGCGCCGCGGCGCTCTCCCTGCTGCCGCCGAACGTCCAGAAGGCCGTCGCCGCCGGACCGCCCAAGCGCGGCTCCCTGCGCGACATCGAACACGTCGTCATGCTCATGCAGGAGAACCGGTCGTTCGACCACTACTTCGGCACCCTGAAAGGGGTCCGGGGGTTCGCCGACCCGAAGGCGCTGCGCCTGAACACCGGGCGGTCGGTCTTCTACCAGCCGGACGCCGTCAACCCGAAGGGCTACCTGCTGCCCTTCCACCTCGACACCCACACCTCCAGCGCCCAGGCCATCCCGTCCACCAGCCACGCCTGGTCCGTCCAGCACCAGGCGTGGAACGGCGGCAAGATGGACCAGTGGCTGCCGGCCCACCGCAAGGCCGACGGCGCCAACGGCCCGTACGTCATGGGCTACTACACACGCGAGGACATCCCGTTCCAGTTCGCGCTGGCCGAGGCCTTCACCATCTGCGACCACTACTTCTGCTCGGTGTTCGGGCCGACCTGGCCCAACCGCCTGATGTGGATGACCGGCACCATCGACCCGGGCGGCACCAAGGGCGGCCCGGTCATCAGCAACGTCGCGCCGTCGCCGTACCGCTGGACGACGTACGCCGAGCGGCTCCAGAAGGCCGGGGTCAGCTGGAAGGTGTACCAGCAGGACGACGACTACGGCTGCAACATGCTGGAGCAGTTCGCCGCGTTCAAGAACGCGCAGCCGGGCTCCGAACTGTACGAGCGGGGCGTGCGCCCGCAGCCCGAGGGCACCTTCGAGGACGACGCCCGCAACGACCGGCTGCCCGCGGTGTCGTGGATCATGCCGACCAGCTACCAGTCCGAGCACCCCGACTACCTCCCGGCGGCCGGCGCGGACTTCGTGGCGTCGAAGATCGAGGCGATCGCGTCCAACCCGAAGGTGTGGCGCAAGACGGCGTTCATCCTCAACTACGACGAGAACGACGGCCTGTTCGACCACGTGGTCCCGCCGACCCCGGTCGCGGGCACCCCGGACGAGTACATCCAGGGCCTGCCCATCGGCGGTGGCTTCCGGGTCCCGGCGATCATCATCTCGCCCTGGACCGTGGGCGGTTGGGTCGCCTCGGAGCCCTTCGACCACACCTCGTCCCTCCAGTTCCTGGAGCGCTTCACCGGCGTCGCGGAGCCGAACGTCAGCGACTGGCGGCGCGACACGTTCGGCGACTTCACCAGCGCCTTCCGCTTCTCGTCGAACAGTTCCGGCGCCCCGCGGCTCCCGGACGACACGGCGGAGCAGCTGGAGAAGGCGAAGGAGGAGGTGGCGACGTTGCCGAAGCCGACGCTGCCCGGCGCCGACCAGCAGTTCCCGCACCAGGAAGCGGGCCGCCGCCCGCGGGTGTGAGGTGAGCGTGAGGGTCCGGGACCGCACGCCCGGACCCTCACCGCGCGGCTCAAGTCGGCCCCGTTCCAAGGGCGTTGCACAGGCCGACCGGGCCGGTCAGATCCAGGTGTCCAGCCACATCCGCGCCTGCCAGTCCGGGTACGGGATCGTCGTTCCCGTGTACAGCGGGAAGAAGTAGACGAAGTTCCAGGCCACCAGGAGCACCAGGAGCCCCACCCCGACCACCCCCGCCTCCCGGCGCCGCCGGCTCGCCCCCGGCCGCCCGAGCAGCGCGCCCGCCGCCATCGCGACCGCCAGACACAGGTACGGCACGAACGCGACGGCGTAGAAGTTGAAGATCGTGCGGTCCTGGTAGGCGAACCACGGCAGGTACCCGGCCGCCACCCCGCACAGCACCGCCCCCGCCCGCCAGTCACGGCGCAGCGCCCACCGGAACAGCAGATAGCCGAGCGCGCCGCACCCCGCCCACCACAGCACCGGCGTGCCCAGCGCCAGGATCTCCTGCGAGCAGCCCCGCCCGGAGGTGCAGCCCTGCTGCCCGGCCGCCGGGCTCTCGTAGAAGAACGACACCGGCCGCCCCTGCACCAGCCAGCTCCACGGGTTGGACTGGTAGGGGTGCGGGGAGTGCAGGTCGATGTTGAACGCGTAGACCGCGTGCTCGTAGTGCCACAGCGCGCGCAACGGCGCCGGAATCCACGACCAGGTGCCGCCCCGCCCGTCCGCCCAGTGCCGCCCGTAGCCGTCCCCGGACGCGAACCAGCCCGACCAGGTGGCCAGATACGTCACCACGGCGACCGGCACCAGCGACAGCACCGACCGGCCGAGATCCCTGCGCAGCACCGCCCGGTAGGGGCGAGGCGCCCCCGCGACCCGGCGTGCGCCCACGTCCCACAGGACGGTCAGAGCGGTGAAGAGGGCGAGGAAGTACAGGCCGTTCCACTTGGAGGCCGCCGCGAGCCCGAGGAACACCCCGGCCGCGAGCCGCCACGGCCGCACCCCGGTACCGGTCCGCTCGGCGGAGTCCGCGTCGGGGCCCGCGTGACCGTCCCCGCCCACCGGCAGCGCGGCGGCGAGCCGGCCCCGCGCCCGGTCCCGGTCGATCAGCAGACAGCCGAACGCGGCCAGCGCGAAGAACATGACGACCAGGTCGAGCAGCGCGGCCCGGCTCATCACGAGATGCAGCCCGTCCAACGTCATCAAGGTGCCCGCCAGACACCCCAGGAACGTCGAACGGAACAGCCGGCGCCCGATCCGGCACAGCATCAGCACGGACAGGGTGCCGAGCAGCGCGGTCATGAACCGCCAGCCGAACGGGCCGAACCCGAACGCCCACTCCCCGAGCGCGATCACCCACTTGCCCAGCGGCGGATGCGCCACGAAGCTGCCCACGTCGGTCAGCGACACGACCTGGGGATGCGCCAGGATCTCCGGGTCGGCGATCTTCCGGTCCGGCCAGGTCCCCTCGTAGCCGTACCGGAGCATCGACCACGCGTCCTTCGCGTAGTACGTCTCGTCGAAGACGAGCGCCCGCGGACTGCCCAGCCGCCAGAACCTGAGCGCCCCGGCGACCAGGGCGACCAGCACCGGGCCCGCCCAGCCCATCGCCCGCGCGACCCGGGCGGCGGGCCCGGGGGCGATCCCGAGCGCCGTCCACAGCCGGATGCCGGGCGCCGGGAACGGCGGGACCAGCAGGTCCCGGGTGTCGGCGCGGGGGAGCGGGTCGTGCCCGAACCGGCGCAGGCGCAGTGCCCAGGCGCTCGGCTCCCCGCTCGGGGCGCCCTGCGCGCGTATCCGGTCCCCGGTCGCGGTGTCACTCGTCACCGGGTCATCGTAGGGAGCCCCGCCACCGGTGCCCCGGCCGGGTCGGACGACGCGCAGGGTCCGCTCGGCCGGCTCGAACGCCGGGACCAGGGCGGTGAACCCGGCGTCGTCCAGGCCACTGATGTGCAGGACGACCGGCCCGGCGGGCTGACCTCGCCACCCACGCCCGCCCGCGCCCGGCCGACGTCGACGGACGTCGCCTTCCAGCGCTCGGCCCGGCCCGGACCGGCTGAACTCGGCCTCCGGGGGCCGGAGTTGGCTGGCGCGTGTGGGTCGGGCTGAGAGTTTCCGATGAATGTGCGGCGCGATTGAACACGGCCGGGCCGCCGCTCGTATGGGACCGGGGGATGTCCATGCCCACCGGTTCACGAGAGCCATCAGTGCACGAGCCCATCAGTCCACGAGGCGCAGGAGTACCACCGTGGGACGCACCACGCGCAGACGCCCGACCGGCGCACGCCGCACGAGACTCGCAGCGGTCGCGCTGATCCTGGCAGGAGGAAGCCTGGTCGCCGCCAACGTCTACGCGTCAGCGACCGAGGGCGGCGGCACGGACGCCGCCGGGCCCACGGACCGCGTCAAGGCCGCGACCACCGTCCAATGCCCGGACGTCGGCGCCCGGTTGACCGACGTGCCCGCCGCGGCCCGAGCCGCGGTCGACCAGGAACTGGCCGCCCTGGACGGCCAGATCGCCGAGGCCTACCAGCGGATGAGCGGCGACGGTTCTGACGACGTCCTGGCCGCGCTGAAGGAGAAGCGGTCCCAGTCGCTCGGTCGCATCGCCGACGCGATCGGCGCGGCGGGGGAGCGACCCCAGGGCCTCGACACCCTCGCCCCCTGCACCTGGAGCCCACCGGAACAGCAGAACGCGCAGCAGCAGGGGCAAGTGCAGGGTCAGGGCGGCGGGGGCCAGGGCGGCAACGGGCCCGTCGCCACCGACTACGCCGACATCACCTCCGTCCAGCCCAACTCGCCCGCCCCTGACCTGAGTTCGTTCCGCTCGAAGGGGACCTTCACCACCAGTTGCGGCGTGAACGAGGAGGGGCTGTTCAACTCGGACAACGTGATCGTGGCCCCGGGCGTCTCCAACGGCGCCCACCACTTCCACGACTACGTCGGCAACCAGTCCAACTCCGCGTTCGCCAGTGACGACGACCTGGCCCGGGCGAAGACCAGTTGTGCGGACCAGGGCGACAAGTCCACCTACTTCTGGCCCGTGTTGAGGGTCCAGAACGGCGCCCAGGAGCAGGACGCCGACGCCCCCGGCAGCGGGATCGAGGGCAACGCCGGTGAGATCGTCACCGCGAAACAGGTCACGCTGACCTTCGTCGGCAACGCGCGCGGCGAGGTCACCGCCATGCCGAGGCTGCTGCGCATCATCACCGGCGACGCCAAGGCCTTCGTCAACGGCCCCGCCAACGCCAACGCGTCCTGGAGCTGCACCGGGTTCGAGGACCGGCAGCTGAAGGACAAGTACCCGCTCTGTCCGCAGGGCAGCGACGTGGTCCGGACCTTCCGCTTCCAGAGCTGCTGGGACGGCCGCAACACCGACAGCGCCAACCACCGCACCCACGTGGCCTTCCAGGACGCGTCCGGCGCCTGTCCGAACGGCTTCGTCGCCATTCCGCAACTGGTCCAGCGCATCGTCTACGACGTCGACGCCCCGAGCCTTCAGGACGGCGGCAGGACCACGCCGCTGTTCGCCGTGGACTCCTTCCCCGAGCAACTCCACAAGCCCGGCACCGACCACGGCGACTTCATCAACGTCTTCGACGAGAAGCTCATGAACGACCTGGTCGCCTGCATCAACACCGGCCGCCAGTGCGGCACGGGCACGGGAGTCGGCGGCGGCAACGGCGGTGACGGGAACGGAGGCGCCGACAACGAGAGCGGCAACGGCGGCAACGGCAACGCGGGCGACGACGGCGACGAGGGCGGCGGCGACCCCCAGACCTCCACACCCACGCCCCCTGCTCCCACGCCCTCCGCCCCCGTACCCTCCGCATCCCCATCTCCCGCCCCCGACAAGCCAGTTGGCGATCGACCCGCGAACGACCAGCCCGCCGACGACCAGCCCACCCTCTCCAGCCCCAAGGAACCCAGCGTCTTCGTATCCGCCTCAACGTCCCCGTCCGCCCCGCCCGCCTCCTCCGAACCGTCCGAGGCCGCTCGCGTTCCGGCGTCCCCGCAGCCGTCGCCGTCGCGGCCGGTCGGCGAGGACGTGCCGGGCGCCGGTGCGCGGACCGAACCGCAGGCCGTTCAGGGCGACCTCGCCGAGACCGGCACGACCCTGTGGCCCGCGGCCGCCGGTACCACGCTGCTGATCGCCGGGCTCGTCCTGCTGACCCGGACCACACGCCGGTACCCGCGCTGACCCGGACACCGACCACCCCGCGCGGATGCCGGGGCACCCTGGTGCGCGACCGCGTCGGGGCCCGCGAGATCATAGGAAGAACCAGCCGAACACGACGGGGCGCGGATCACCACGAACGATCACGGCCGAAGGAGCACGATGAGTCCCGGACCCACGGCTCCCGTCGCGGTGGGCACACCGCTGCTCGCGGACTTCTCGCTGGAGATGACCGCCAAGGACGTGCCCCGCCTCGAAGAGGCCGCCGCGCTCATCCCGGCGGGCACCCGCGTCAACGTCACCTTCCTCGGCAACGAGGACCTGGAGCTGCGACGATCCGCCGCCCGCGCGGTCAGACGGCTCGGGTTCGTGCCCGTACCGCACCTCTCGGCCCGGCGTCTGGGCTCGCGGGACGAGTTGGAGGGGTTCCTCGCCGGGCTCCGCGAGGACGGCACCGCCGAGCATCTCCTCGTCGTCGGCGGCGATCCCGCCACCCCGCACGGACCGTTCGCGGACGCGCTGTCCGTCATCCGCACCGGGCTGCTGCGGGAGCACGGGGTCCGGCACGTCGGCGTCAGTGGCTACCCGGAAGGGCACCCCGCGATCGAGGACGCCGTGCTGTGGTCGGCGCTCACCGACAAGCACGCGGCGCTGGCCGAACAAGGGCTGGCGGGCAGCGTGATCACCCAGTTCGGCTTCGACGTCGACCCCGTCCTCACCTGGGTCGAACAGCTCAGGGAACGGGGCGTCGAGGTGCCCGTGCGGATCGGCGTGCCCGGCCCGGCCGGGGCCAGGAGACTGGTGACGTACGCCGCCCGGTTCGGCGTCGGCACCAGCGCCTCCATCGCCCGCAAGTACGGGTTCTCCCTGACCAACCTCATGGGCACCGCGGGCCCCGACCGGTTCCTGCACGCCCTCGCCGCGCGGTACGACGCCGGTCGCCACGGCGAGGTGAAGGTGCACTTCTACACGTTCGGCGGGCTGCGGGCGACCTCGGAGTGGATCGCCCAGTTCCGGTGACGGGGTGAGGCCAGGCACCGAGGCGAACGGCGATGATGTCCCCGACGCCCACCACCTGCCCCCGCGCGGCGGTGCCGAAGCCGCCCTGTCCGCGCTGCCCTACCAGCCAGCCGACCGAGGAGCCGTTCGCCGCGCCGTTGAGGGCGGTCGCCCGGCGCGTGCCGGACACCGGGGAAACCGACGTCAGACAGCCCGCCGGGGAGGCGGAAGGGCCACGGAGGGGCGAGGTGCCCGAGTCGAGGGGAACGGTACCGATCCGCATGGCGTGTCGGCCGCGCGGGCCCGGAGGCTGGTCGGGCTGGTCCCGCAGACCCCGGCCGACCTGCTCTACCGGGAGAGCGCGCGTGCCGAACTCGCCCAGGCGAACGCCGAGTCGGGCACCGAGACCACCGCCCGCGCCGCCGTGGACCAGCTCGCCCCCGGCATCACCCACCCCCCTCGTGACTTGTCCGAGGGCCAGAAGCTCGCCCTGGTCGTCGCCGTCGAACTCGCCGCCGCCCGCGCCCCGTCCAGCAGGCCGCCCAGGCGCTCGACCGGGGGCGAGGCGCAGGCGCCGTACCTGTGGGTGATGGTGAAGCGGTCGGCCACGGACACCGGATACTCGGTTGCGGACCGGGATCTCCACCTCCACGGCGGGTACGGCTACCCGGCCCGGTTCGGCGTCGAGAGAGAATCGTCCGTGACCTGCGAGTGCCTCAGATCCTGGAAGGAACCAACGAGATCATGCGCGTCATCGTGGCCCGCGGCCTGACGGAGGCGTTCGGATGACCGACGCCGACCGGCCCGTCCTCGTCACCACCACCGGACAGGCCGCCCGCCTCACCCTCAACCGCCCCAGGGCCCTCAACGCCCTCGACCACACCATGGTCGGCCTCATCGACGACGCCCTCACCGCCTGGGAACACGACGCGGCCGTGACGGTCGTGGTCGTCACCGGCGCGGGGGAGCGCGGCCTGTGCGCGGGCGGCGACATCCGTGCCGTGCACGACGACGCCCGCGACGGCGACGGCACCGCGGCGGCCGCGTTCTGGTACGACGAGTACCACCTCAACGCCCGCATCGCCCGCTATCCCAAGCCCTACGTCGCCTTCATGGACGGCATCGTCATGGGCGGTGGCGTCGGCATCTCCGCGCACGGTTCCGTCCGCATCGTCACCGAACGCACCCGGATGGCGATGCCCGAGACCGGCATCGGCTTCGTCCCCGACGTCGGCGGCACCTACCTGCTCTCCCGTGCCCCCGGCGAACTCGGCACCCATCTCGCCCTGACCGGCGCCCAGTTCGGGGCCGGGGACGCCGTACTCACCGGGCTCGCCGACCACTTCGTCCCCTCCGACGCGCTCGACGCCCTCCTCGACGACCTCGCCGCACGGCCCCTCGCCGACGCCCTCGCCCGGCACGTCCGGCCGCTGCCCGAGGGCGAGTTGGCGGCCCGGCGGGAGTGGATCGACGCCTGCTACGCCGCCGACTCCGTCGAGGAGATCGTCGAACGGCTCCTCGCGCACGGCGACCCCGACGCGAAGGAGACCGCCGAGGTCCTCCTCAGCAGGTCCCCGACCGCCCTCAAGGTGACCCTGGCCGCCATCCGCCGCGCCCGCCGACTCACCACCCTGGAACAGACGTTGGACCAGGAGTACCGCGTCTCCTGCCACGCCCTGACCACGCCCGACCTCGTCGAAGGAATCCGCGCCCAGATCATCGACAAGGACCGCCACCCACGCTGGCACCCGGCCTCACTCCCCGAGGTCTCCGCCACCGACGTCACCCGCTTCTTCACCCCCCTCCCCACACCCGAACTGTGCCTATCCGGCCCGGAATCCACCCCAAAGCCCCTCCCCTAAACCGCAACCAGCCCACCCGACCCCACAACCGACGTCCGGTCCCCACGGGCGCACCGAGCACACAACCAACGGCCCGACAACGCCGCTTCAAGGGGCGCGGGGAACTGCGCGACCAGCCCCGACGGCGCGGCACCCGTCCCCGTGGGCGCGCCGAGCACGCAACCAACGGCCCGGCAACGCCGCTTCAAGGGGCGCGGGGAACTGCGCGACCAGCCCCGACGGCGCGGCACCCGCCAATCAACTCCATCCACCCGCCCCGTGGGCGCAACGGGCAGGCCCGAGCACGCAACCAACGGCCCGGCAACGCCGCTTCAAGGGGCGCGGGGAACTGCGCGACCAGCCCCGACGGCGCGGCACCCGCCAAACAACCTCACCCCAACCCCCCCTCGCCGCGCGAGCGACCGGGCCGGGCGCGATGAACGCCCAGCCCCAGCCGCTCGCGTCGCTCAGGACGCGGACAACTCGCCGCGCACCACGCGGGCCGCACCAACCAGGTTCTCCAGCGACGCACGCGTCTCCGACCAACCCCGGGTCTTCAGACCACAGTCAGGGTTGACCCACAACCGCTCGGCGGGAATCGCCTCCAACCCGGTGCGCAGCAGCACGACGGCCTCCTCGACACTCGGCACCCGAGGCGAATGGATGTCGTACACACCCGGCCCCGCCTCACGCGGATACCCGTGCGCGGCCAGCTCACGAGCCACCTGCATGTGCGAACGCGCCGCCTCCAGACTGATGACATCCGCGTCGAGATCGTCGATCGCCTGGACGATGTCACCGAACTCCGCGTAGCACATGTGCGTATGGATCTGCGTGTCCGGACGCACCCCGGCGGTGGACACCCGGAACGCCTCCGTCGCCCACGCCAGATAGGCACCGCGATCGGCCGCCCGCAACGGCAACGTCTCGCGCAGCGCGGGCTCGTCGACCTGGATGACCGAAGTCCCCGCCGCCTCAAGGTCGTTGACCTCGTCGCGCAGGGCGAGGGCGACCTGCCGGGCGGTGTCGCCGAGCGGCTGGTCGTCGCGGACGAACGACCAGGCGAGCATGGTGACGGGCCCGGTGAGCATGCCCTTGACCGGCCGGTCGGTGAGCGACTGCGCGTACGTCGTCCAGCGCACGGTCATCGGCTCGGGACGCGAGATGTCCCCGGCCAGGATCGGCGGCCGGACATACCGGGTGCCGTACGACTGCACCCAGCCGTGCTGCGTGGCGAGGTAGCCGACGAGCTGCTCGGCGAAGTACTGCACCATGTCGTTGCGTTCGGGCTCGCCGTGCACGAGGACGTCGATGCCGGTCTTCTCCTGGAAGGAGATGACCTCCTGGATCTCCGCCTTGATGCGCTCCTCGTACCCGGCCGTGTCGATCCGCCCGGCCCGCAACTCGGCCCGCGCGCCGCGCAGTTCGCTGGTCTGGGGGAACGATCCGATGGTCGTCGTCGGCAGCGGCGGCAGCCGGAGATGGGCGCGCTGCGCCACCGTCCGCTCGGCGTAGGGCTGCGAGCGGCGCGTGTCGGCGTCGGTGACGGCCGCCGCCCGCTCCCGCACCGCCGGGTCACGGGTGAGGGGGGAGGCCGCGCGGGAGGCCAAGTCGGCCCGGTTGGCGGCGAGTTCGGCGGCGACCGCGCCGGTGCCGTGGGTCAGCCCCTTGGCGAGGGTGACGATCTCGGCGCTCTTCTGCCGGGCGAACGCCAGCCAGCGCACGATCTGCGGCTCGATGTCCCGCTCCGCCGACGCGTCCAGCGGCACATGCAGCAGCGAGCAGGACGCCGCGACGTCGACCCGGTCGGCGAGCCCGAGCAGGGTGCCCAGGGTGGCGAGGGACCTGCCGAGGTCGTTGACCCAGATGTTGCGGCCGTTGACGACACCGGCGACCAGGCGCTTGCCGGGGAGTCCGCCGACGGCGGCCAGCGCGTCCAGGTTGGCCGCGGCGGCCTCCGTGAAGTCCAGCGCCAGGCCCTCGACCGGGGCCTTCGCGAGGACGGGCAGGGCGTCGCCGAGCCGGTCGAAGTACGACGCGACCAGCAGCTTCGGCCGGTCGGTGAGGCCACCGAGGTCACGGTAGGCACGGGCGGCGGCGTTCAGCTCGGCCGGGCTGCGGTCCTGGACGAGGGCGGGCTCGTCGAGCTGCACCCACTCGGCACCGGCCGCCCGCAGGTCGGCGAGGATCTGGGCGTACACCGGCAGCAGCCGGTCCAGGAGGGTGAGCGGCTCGAAGTCGGCGGCGACACCGGGCGCGGGCTTGGCCAGCAGCAGATAGGTGACCGGACCGACCAGCACCGGACGGGCCGTCAGGCCCAGCGCGCGGGCCTCGTTCAGCTCGGCGACCTGCTTGGTGGAGTCGGCGGCGAACTCGGTGTCCGGGCCCAACTCCGGTACCAGATAGTGGTAGTTGGTGTCGAACCACTTGGTCATCTCCAGCGGCGCGACCGCCTGGGTGCCGCGCGCCATGGCGAAGAACCCGTCCAGCGCGTCGGCGGCGACGGCGTCCCGGTGCCGTTCGGGGATGGCGCCGACCATGACGGTGGTGTCCAGGACGTGGTCGTAGTACGAGAAGTCACCCGTGGGGACCTCGTCGATGCCGGCCTCGGCCAGCTGGTTCCAGTTCGTACGGCGCAGCTCGGCGGCGGTGGCCCGGAGGGCGTCAGCGGTGACGCGGCCCTTCCAGTAACCCTCGATCGCCTTCTTCAGCTCTCGGTGCTGTCCCTGACGGGGGTAGCCGTACACGGTGGCCCGTGCTGCCGCGGCTGCGGGCTTGGTGGTCACGGAATCTCCTTCGCGAGATGAATCCCTGAGATCCCGGCGACGGGACGCGAGCGCGAAGGGTGACAGAACCGGACGGTCCGACCTCACGCGGCAGGCGCGGTCGTCCGTTCGATATGCACGCCGACCCGCCCACGAGGTCACCGGAATTCCGTGCGCGGGGTGTCGCACACGGGCAGGTGGCAGGTCTTCGGACTCACGGGCACGTCCTCCCTGGGGGAGGTCACCTACTGGCCGTCGCTTCCCAGGCCCGTCCGGGCCCAGTGCGTATGACGGCGGTCGTTCCCGCTCACCGCTGCGGGGCAGTCCCGGATTCCCACCGGGTTCCCTCTTGCGACGCTCCCGCCTGGCGGACGGGGCGAACCAGCTGCACGGACCAGCGTAAACGCCGATCCCGGGGTGTGGCGCGCCCCGTCCATGATTCGGAAGGTGAGGAGACCCACGCGGCCCGGGGGCGTGGAACGAGAGACGGACGGGAAGGCTCCTGGGCACGTTTGTGACCCGTTACGGGTAGGGGCCACCGGGTCCGCGAACCCCTGGGGGACGCCCCGGACGGACCACCCCGGATCGACCGGCGACCGTACGGGCCGCCCGGTTCAGTCCGCCGTGCCCGGCCGCCGGACCGCGCGCTTGACCTCGGCCTCGACCTCGTCACGGGGCCGGTGTTCGTCCTTCGCGTACTCGGCGAACGTCGACTGGGCTTCCCGGGCCAGATCACGCCAGGCGCGCCACGCGGTCTCGTAGGTGTCCGACTGCTCGCCGCTCCAGCCGCCCTCGTGCGTCGGCGGCCCGTAGGACGCGCGCAGCTCCTCGACCCGGCCGTGTGCCTGGTCGGCCGCGCGCTGTCTCTCCACCAGCTCATCGAAGGTGTGGCTCATATGGAACGACGATAAAGAGACTTTCCCGCTCGCGCGCGTCGAACGGCCCCCGGGCGGCCGGGACCGTTGTCGGAGCAGGTTCTTAAGCTCCTCGCCATGAACGAGGGGGACCGTGCATGAACGAGGGGGACGGCGGCAGACGGGTCGTCGACGGGCGCTTCGCGCTGGAGGCCAGACTCGGCGGCGGAGGCATGGGCACCGTATGGCGCGCCCGTGACCTGCTGCTGCACCGCGGTGTCGCCGTCAAGGAGGTCGGGCCCGCCGACCCGGGACTCGCCGAGTACGACCCGCCGGCCGCGCGCCTGCTGCGCGCCCGGGTGCTGCGCGAGGCCCGCGCGCTGGCCCGGGTCGCGCACCCGAACGTCGTCACGATCCACCACATCGTCGACGGCGGCGAGGACCCATACCCGTGGATCGTCATGGAGGTCGTCGAGGGCGGCTCCCTCACCATGCGCCTCGCCCGCGGCACCCTGACACCTGCCGAGGCCGCCCGGATCGGCCGGGGTGTCCTCGCCGTGCTGCGCGCCGCCCACGCCGCCGGTGTCCAGCACCGGGACGTGAAACCGGCCAACGTCCTGCTGCGTACCGACGGCCGCCCCGTCCTCACCGACTTCGGCATCGCCGCGATCCGCGACTCGACCGCCCTCACCGCCACCGGTTCCCTCATCGGCACCCCCGACCTCCCCTGCGTCTCCGGCCGACGCCCCGCCCCGTCCGCGGACCACCGACGCGCCCCCTCTGCCGACCACCGGCCCCTACGTGCCGCCGCCCACCCCGTACCCGGCAGGGACCACGTCCCCGCCCGTCACCTCCTTCCCCCCTCGCGCCCCCACAGCACCCCGCGACCGGAACGCCGTCACCGGGTGCCCTCGCACCGCCGGTTGCCGCCCGGCGGCCGGGGCGGGGACGGCGTGTGCCGGCCGGGGTCGCGGGCCTCGGGGTCGTGGTGGTCGGCGGGGCCGTCTGGTGGGCATGGCCCGGGGGCTCGGGCAACGGCGCCGCCGGCACCGGCACCGGCGGCCCGACCGGGCAGCGGACCTCCTCGACCGACGCCACCCGCTCCGCGAGCCCCACGGCCACCGCGTCGGGCGCGACGACCGCGAGCGGCGGACTGCTCAGCCCCGACGGCATCCGCACCGCGATCGCGGCGATCGAGGCCGCATCCGGCCGGACCATGTTCAGCGCCCTCGTGGTCCAGCCCGAGACCGTCTCCGCGCGGGCGATGGCCCCCGGCAGCAGCACCCGCTACGACCGGTACACCTACCGCGCCGACACGGGCGCCGAGAAGGGCATCATCAGCGGCAGCCCGTCCGGCGGCGACCAGCCCGTCAGCCTGAAGAACTTCGGCAGGGACGCCGTCCCCGCCCTGATCACCAAGGCCGAGAAGGACCTCAAGGTCAGCAAACCGACGACGCGCTATCTGGCCCTCCAGGAACCGAACACCGTCTTCGACACCGCCGCTGGAATGATGATCCACCTCGGCAACGCCTACCACGAGGGCGGCTGGTGGCCGACCCCCAGGGCAAGGTCGTCAAGGAGGTGCCGTACGACGGGTGAGCGGCCCGGCAGCGGCCGTTGCGCCGGATGCAGCAGCGGGGGAGGCCCGGCCGTCGGCGCCGGTGAAGGCTGGGCCTGCCAGCGCAGCCCCGGCTCCCCGGAGACCCCATGCCCCGTCGCACCGCTCGCTCACGCCCGCGTCTGTCGGCCGTCGCCCTCGTCGCCGCGTGCGTCGCGGCCCTGACCCCGGCCGGCGCCCACGCCTCCACCGCACCCGGGCCGGAGGGTGACCAACTCCAGCGCCGGGCACAGGAGTTGGTCGACGCCCCCGGCGGGCCGCCCGGACTCATCGCCGTTCTGCGGGACGAGGACCGTACCCGGGTCGTCCGGGCGGGCGTCGCCGACCTCGCCACCGGCAGGCCACCGGAGACCGACGACCACATGCGCATCGCCAGCACCGCGAAGGCGTTCAGCGCCGCCGTCGCCCTGACCCTGGTCGACCGGCACGCCCTCGGCCTCGACGACACCCTCGGCCGACGCCTTCCTCAACTCCCCGACGCCTGGCACAAGGTGACGCTCCGTCAACTGCTCCAACACACCAGCGGGTTGCCCGACTACACCAGCAGCCCGGCCTTCGTGCGGGAGGTCACCGCCGACCCGCACCACCACTTCGACTCCCGCCGCCTCCTCGACTACGTGGCCGGCGACCCCCTCGCCTTCCGCCCCGGCAGCCGGTACCACTACTCCAACTCCGACAACATCGCCGTCGCCCTGATGGCCGAGTCGGCGACCGGGACCCCGTACGAGGAACTGCTGCGGACCCTCGTCGACCGGCCGCTCGGGCTGCGCTCCACCAGCCTCCCGCAGGGCTACCGGCTGCCCGAGCCGTATCTGCACGGCTACGACGTCGCGCCGCCCGCTCCACCGCAGGACGTCAGCGAGGAGCTGGGCGCGTCCGGGGTGTGGGCGTCGGGCGGCATCGTGTCGACGCCCGCCGACCTGACGCGCTTCGTGCGCGGCTACGCGGGCGGGGCCCTGTACGGCGCGGGCGTGGTGGGTGAGCAGCGGCGCTGGATCGACGGCGCGTCCCAGCCCGCGGGCCCGGGACGGAACGCGGCCGGGCTCGGCATCTTCCGCTACACCACCCGCTGCGGCGCCGTGCTGGGCCACACCGGCAACTTCCCCGGCTACACCCAGCTGATCGCCGCCACCCCGGACGGCCGCCGCTCCCTGACCTTCTCGATCACCACCCAGACCAACGAGACCCTGAAGCCCGACCTGCTCCGCCAACTCCGGCCCGTGCAGGAGGACTTCGTCTGCGCGCTGCTGAACCGCCGCTGACGGCACGGGCGTTGAGCGGCACCCGGGACCGGGCGGCGGGCGGGGCGTGGCGGACGTTCACCCGGAAGCCGTTCCGTAGAGGAGGCCCGGCGCGCACGGGCTCTGGGCCCAGTCATGGCGGACGCTCAGGGGGCCGCTCGCGGACTCTCAGGTCGGCGGGGGAGGATGGGGCCGCACGCCAATGTGACCAACCGATGCGGAGGAGCGGGTAGATGCAGCACGAGCGAGCGGGCAGCCCGGCCGGACCCGAGGATCTCGTCGACGTGGCCCGCCTGGTCACCGCGTACTACGCACTGCACCCCGACCCCGCCGACCCCGGCCAGCGCGTCGCGTTCGGCACCTCCGGGCACCGGGGGTCGTCCCTGGCGACGGCGTTCAACGACGACCACATCGCCGCCACCAGCCAGGCCATCTGCGAGTACCGCGCCCTCCAGGGCACCGACGGGCCGCTCTTCCTCGGCGCCGACAGCCACGCCCTGTCCGAGCCCGCGCGGGTCACCGCCCTGGAGGTGTTCGCCGCCAACGAGGTGAGCGTCCTCATCGACAGCGCCGACGGCTACACGCCCACCCCGGCCGTCTCCCACGCCATCCTCACCCACAACCGGGGACGCGCGGGCGGCCTCGCGGACGGCGTCGTCGTCACCCCCTCGCACAACCCGCCCGGCGACGGCGGCTTCAAGTACAACCCGCCCAGCGGCGGCCCCGCCGGTTCCGAGGCCACCTCCTGGATTCAGGACCGGGCCAACGAGATCATCACCGCCGGCCTCAAGGACGTTCGCCGCATCCCCTACACCCGCGCGCTCGCCGCCCCCACCACCGGCCGCCACGACTACCTCGGCGCCTACGTCGCCGACCTGCCCGCCGTTCTGGACCTGGACGCGATCCGCACGGCCGGGGTGCGCATCGGCGCCGACCCGCTGGGCGGGGCGTCCGTCGCCTACTGGGGCCGGATCGCCGAGGAGCACCGCCTCGACCTCACCGTCGTCAACCCGCTCACCGACCCGACCTGGCGGTTCATGACGCTGGACTGGGACGGCAAGATCCGCATGGACTGCTCGTCGCCGTACGCCATGGCCTCCCTCATCGAGCAGCGCGACCGCTTCCAGATCGCCACCGGCAACGACGCCGACGCCGACCGGCACGGCATCGTCACCCCGGACGCCGGGCTGATGAACCCCAACCACTACCTGGCCGTCGCCATCGGCTACCTCTACCGGCACCGCGAGCAGTGGCCCGCGGGCACCGGCATCGGCAAGACCCTGGTGTCGTCCTCGATGATCGACCGCGTCGCCGCCGACCTCGGCCGCCCGCTCGTCGAGGTGCCCGTCGGCTTCAAGTGGTTCGTGGAAGGCCTGGTCGACGGCTCCCTCGGCTTCGGCGGCGAGGAGTCCGCCGGGGCGTCCTTCCTGCGCCGGGACGGCTCGGTGTGGACCACCGACAAGGACGGCATCATCCTCGCGCTGCTCGCCTCCGAGATCCTCGCCGTCACCGGGAAGTCGCCGTCGGAGCACTACGCGGCGCTCACCGCCCGCTTCGGCGCCCCCGCCTACGCCCGCATCGACGCCCCCGCGACCCGCGAGGAGAAGGCGCTGCTCGGCAAGCTCTCGCCCGCCCAGGTCGGCGCCGACACCCTCGCCGGGGAGGCGGTCACCGGGGTGCTCACCGAGGCACCGGGCAACGGCGCCCCGATCGGCGGCATCAAGGTGACGACCGAGAACGCCTGGTTCGCGGCCCGCCCCTCGGGCACCGAGGACGTCTACAAGATCTACGCCGAGTCCTTCCAGGGCGCCGACCACCTGCGCCAGGTGCAGGAGGAGGCCAAGGACGTGGTGCGGGCGGCGCTGGAGGGCTGACCGGGTGGCGGGGGAGGGGGCGACCGCACACCGGTCGCCCCTTTTCTCCCCTTTGAGGGAAAATCCAATGATTTGACCTGTGATTTACCCTGAGAGGGCAACCGTCCCCGCCGGAGTGATCTATGTCCCGCAAGGGCCCCACGGACGACGGCGACGAGCTGCTGGCCAGACTCGGATCGCTGACCGCCCAGGCACGCGAACTCGCCGAGCTGCAACGCTCCCGGGTCGAGCTGGCCGTCGCCCTCCAACGCGAAATGCTGCCCCGGGACCTGCCCGACATCCCCGGCGTCCGCCTCGCCGTGCGCTACGCCCCCGCCAACCACGGCCTCAACGTCGGCGGCGACTGGTACGACGCCTTCACCATGCCCGACGGACGGATCGGCCTGTCCATCGGCGACGTCCAGGGCCACAACATCGAGGCCGCCGCCTTCATGGGCCAGGTCCGGGTCGGCCTGCGCGCGCTCGCCTCCGTCACCAGCGAACCCGGCGAACTCCTCGCCCGCACCAACGACCTGCTGTGCTCCCTGGGCACCGACCTCTTCGCGACCTGCATCTTCATCCGCCTCGACCCCGCCACCGGCCTCCTGGAGAGCGCCCGCGCCGGACACATACCGCACATCTGGGCCACCGCCGACGGCCAGTCCGGCATCGACGACGGCGAGGGCGGGCCGCCCCTCGGCGTCGACGGCGGCATGGAGTACCCCGTCACCCGGCACCGGCTCACCACCGGCGGCATCTTCGTGCTGCTCACGGACGGTGTCGTCGAAGGCCCCTCGCTCAGCCTCGACGACGGCCTCGACCAGGTGGTGCGGCTCGCCGGCATCGCCGCCG
Source organism: Streptomyces sp. NPDC091279 (assembly GCF_044757465.1). Lineage (NCBI taxonomy): Bacteria > Bacillati > Actinomycetota > Actinomycetes > Kitasatosporales > Streptomycetaceae > Streptomyces > Streptomyces sp. NPDC091279. The sequence goes on from NZ_JBIVVA010000004.1 coordinate 398,840, forward strand.
TCGCGGGCCTTGAGGCGGACGCGCTGGCCTCCAGCGTGATCAAGATGGCCGAGACCGTGGGCCACGAGGACGACGCCGCCGTCCTCGTCGTCGGCCACGACGGGCCCACCGAGCCACTGTGACACCGGCCCCGGGCGGGGTCCCTCGCGTGGCCGACCGCGCCCGCCCGGTGTCTGATGTCAGCTGTGGTCGGTACCCAGCACCTGCGGCGACCTGCCGTGTTCGCCCTCCAGACGCTGACCGTCGCCGCCTGCTACTTCGCGGCCGGACGGCTCGGTCTGCTGCGCGAGCTGGGCGAGGGCGCCATGGTGACGCTGTCCCCCATCTGGCCCCCCACCGGCGTCGCCGTCGCCTGCCTGCTCCGCTACGGACTGCGCGTCTGGCTCGGCATCACCCTCGGTGTCCTGTTCGTCGTGATGTCCATCGCCGCCCCGCAGCCCGCCGTGATCGGCACCCTGGTCGGCAACACCGTCGCCCCCGTCTGCGCCTACCTCATGCTGCGCCGGGTCGGTTTCCGCACCAGCCTCGCCCGGCTGCGGGACGGACTCGCGCTGGTCTTCCTCGGCGCGCTCGGCGCCATGCTGATCAGCGCGACGGCGGGCGCGGGCCTGCTCGTCCTCACCGGGAAACTGACGGCGGACGGCTTCTGGCCGGTCTGGCTGGTCTGGTGGGTCGGCGACGCGATGGGCGTCCTGCTCGTCACCCCGGTGCTGCTCCTGGCGTTCGGGGCGCGCGGCCCCCTCGACCTGAGCCGCTGGAAGGAGGCCGCCGGGCTGACCCTCGCCACCTGCGCCGTGGTGCCGGCGGCCGCCCGGAGCGAACTGGGCCTGCTCTTCCTCATCTACCCGCTGCTGATCTGGGCGGCGCTGCGCTTCCTGCTCGCCGGCAGCATGCTCTGCGCCCTGCTCGCCTCCGTGATGGCCACCGTCGAGGCGACCGACCACGCCGGACCGTTCATCCACCTCTCCGCCGTCGAGGGGATGATCAAACTCCAGGCCTTCAACGGCTCCCTGGCGCTGACCGCGCTGCTCCTGTCCGCCGTCATCACCGAGCAGCGCAACACCCGGCAGTCGGTGGAACGCGCCTGCGACGAGCTGATGGAGGTGCTGGGCCACCTCACCGCGGGGGAGAGCGCCCCGCCGCGCCCGCTACCGGTGGCCGGGCCCGCGGCCGGGACCGACCCTCAGTTCCACAAGGGCAGCATCACCGATTGGCCGACCTCCGGCCGGTCGCCCGGATAGGTCAGGGTCAGCTGGGTGAAGTGTTCGACCTGGGGGTGCTTCGTCCATGGCTGCGCGTTCCCGAGCCGCACGACCACCGGGTACGAGTGGAAGGTGCCGGCCGCGCAGTAGGGCTTGCAGTCGTTGACCACGTTCACGCCCTCGCCGCGCGCGCCGCTGGGTCCCCACTGCGTCCAGTGCATCGACTCCAGGCGGCTGTTGCCGTCGCCGCAGGCGAGGATCGTGGCGGTGGGGCGGACCTCGGGGTGCCAGAGGCAGTCGACGAGGACCGGGTCCGCGGCCTGCCGGGTGCTCGTCGGCGGTGTCGGCGTGTCGGCGGAGGCCGGGGCCGTGGCGGCCGCGAGCGACGCGGCGCAGCAGAGGGCGGCCGCCGTGGTGAGTGTGCGTATGACCATGTCCACTCCCGGCCGGTGCCGTCCGGCACCGGCGGTTGTCCGTTGCTGGTTCCGACGCTACGGCCGGGGACGGCCGCGCACCACTCGGACGGAGTAGCACAACGGTGACCGTATGTGCACGCGGTCGCTAGATCTCCAGCTCGGACTCGACGCGGCGCAGCTTATGGCGGGCCATCGCCAGGTTCGAACGGCTCTTGTCCACCACCAGGTACAGGAACAGCCCGTTCCCGCCCTGCCCCGTGACCACCCGGATCAGGTGGTACTGGGTGTCGAGGGTGATCACGATGTCCTCGATGCCGCTTGTCAGGCCCAGCTGGGCCATGGTCCGCACCTTGGCCCGGATCACGTCCGTGTTCCCGGCCGCCGCGACGGTCAGGTCCAGATCCTTGTCCCCGCCCAGCGTGCCGAGGGCCATCCCGCTGCTGTAGTCGACGACGGCCACCCCCAACGCCCCCTCGACGGCGGTCATCAGCTCCTTCATCGACACGTCCACGTTCGCCATGGAACCTCCCCTTGGTCGTCGTCGGCGGCGGACCCGACACCCCCCGCGCCCACCCCCTGCCGGGACCGTAGGCAGGCCGAGCGGGCATATGCCGAACGTCTCCGGGAATGACGGAGGTTGGTCGAGAAGCGGCATCTTCACGGCACTTCTCGACCGTTCACATATCGTGAAGTGACCTCATGGCGACGGAAGTTGACAGCAAACGGTCCCGGAACGACCCGGGGGAGCGCCACCCCGGACGCGTACTCGAACACGCCACCGACCGAACCTCCGAACAGGCCCCCCGACCCGCCGGTTCCAGTCACCGAGCCGCCGAAGGCGCAGTGGGGAAGGGTCTGTTCCAGCCGTTATCTTGACGCCACCATGACAATTCCATGACCGAAGTGTCAGTCTTCTGAAGCGAGTTCACCTCACCTGCACCTCTCGCACACCTCACGTACCCCCCGCCCGTTCGCCCTCCATCCGCACTTCCTTAGCCCTCCTTTCGCGCGCCGCCGGGCCAACGGCGTCCTGCTGACGTCGGCCCGAGCCGCGTGCCGCACCCGCGCGCCGTCGGACGGCCACCTCCGGCCGATCCCCCTGACCGGCCTTGACCCGAGGCCGCTCGCTGCAAAGGAGAACGCCTTGTCGCGGCAACACCGTTCCGTACGCCGTTCCAGACGCGTCGTCGCCCTCGCGCTGACCGCCGTCTCCACCCTGCTGGCCACCGCCGTCCAGACCGGCACCGCCGGCGCGGCCCCCGCCGAACCCGGCACCGGCACGATCCGGGCCACTCCCAGGCCGGGCGCCGCCCCCGTCGCCCTCACCCCCGCCGGGCGCGCCGCCCTCCTGAAGAGCGCCACCGCCCAGGCCCCCGGCACCGCCGACACCCTCGGACTCGGCGCCCGGGAGAAACTCCTCGTCAAGGACGTCAGCCGGGACGCCGACGGCACCACTCACACCCGCTACGAGCGGACCTACGCCGGACTGCCGGTCCTCGGCGGCGACCTGGTCGTGCACATCAGGAACGGCCGGGTCACCACGTCCGAGGCGACCGACGCGACGCTCACCGTGCCGACCCTCACCCCGAAGGTCACCTCCGGGGCGGCCCGCACGAAGGCCCTCGCCGCCGCGAAGAAGGCCGACGCGGCCGGCATGAAGGGCGCCGCGATCGACGACGCACCCCGCCTCGTCATCTGGGCCGGCACCGGCGAACCCGCCCTGGCCTGGGAGTCCGTGGTCGGCGGCGGCCGGCACGACGGCACCCCCAGCGAACTCCACGTCCTGACCGACGCCGCCGGCGGCAAGGAACTGTTCCGTTTCGAGGGCGTGCAGACCGGCACCGGCACCGGCCAGTTCAACGGCACCGTCCCGCTGAGCACCACCCGCTCCGGCTCGACCTACCAACTTCTCGACGGCGACCGCGCCGGACACCGCACCTACGACCTCAACCAGGGAACGTCGGGCACCGGCACCCTCTTCACAGATGACAACGATGTCTGGGGTGACGGCACCCCGGCCAACCGGCAGACCGCCGGGGTGGACGTGGCCTTCGGCGCCGCCGCGACCTGGGACTACTACAAGGACGTTTTCGACCGCAACGGCATCCGCAACGACGGCGTCGCCGCCTACAGCCGGGCCCACTACGGCAACAACTACGTCAACGCCTTCTGGTCCGACACCTGCTTCTGCATGACCTACGGCGACGGCTCAGGCAACACCCACCCGCTGACGGCCCTCGACGTCGCCGCGCACGAGATGAGCCACGGCGTCACCAGCGCCACCGCCAACCTGAACTACTCCGGCGAGTCGGGCGGTCTGAACGAGGCGACCTCGGACATCTTCGCCGCCGCCGTGGAGTTCCACGCCGACCTGCCCGCCGACGTCCCGGACTACATGGTCGGCGAGAAGATCGACATCAACGGCGACGGCACGCCCCTGCGGTACATGGACAAGCCGTCCCGCGACGGGGCCTCCCGGGACGCCTGGGACTCCTCGCTCGGCGGCCTCGACGTCCACTACTCCTCCGGGCCCGCCAACCACTTCTTCTACCTCCTCTCCGAGGGCAGCGGTGCCAAGACGGTCAACGGCGTCGCCTACGACAGCCCGACCTCCGACGGCCTCCCGGTCACCGGCATCGGCATCGAGAACGCCCAGCAGGTCTGGTACCGGGCGCTGACCACGTACATGACGTCGACCACCACCTACGCCGGCGCCCGCACCGCCACCCTCCAGGCCGCCGCCGACCTGTTCGGCGCCTACACGTCCGCCTACCTGGCCGTGTCCGACGCGTGGGCCGGGATCAACGTCGGCCAGCGCATCGCGGCGGGCGTCAACATCACCGCTCCGGCCAACCAGACCAGCGGCGTCGGTGACGCCGTCTCCCTCCAGGTCGACGCCTACACCACCCACACCGGCTCGGCGCTGACCTATGCCGCCGCCGGTCTGCCCGCCGGGCTCTCCCTCTCCGGCACCGGCCTGATCAGCGGTACCCCGACCACCGTCGGCACCAGCGGCGTCACGGTCACGGTCACCGACGACACCGGCTCCACCGCGACCCGGACGTTCAGCTGGCGGGTGGCCAACCTCTACACCAACGGCACCCGCGTCGACATCCCCGACGCCGGAGCCGCCGTCGAGTCCCCGGTCACGGTCTCCGGCCGCACCGGCAACGCCTCGGCGGCCACCGAGGTCTACGTCAAGATCGTGCACACCTACCGGGGCGACCTGACCGTCGACCTCGTCGGCCCGAACGGCACGACCTACTCGCTCCTCAACCGCAGTGGCGGTTCGGCCGCCAACGTCGACCAGACGTTCACGGTGAATGCCTCCGCCCAGCCCGTCACCGGCACCTGGAAGCTGCGCGTCCAGGACCGGGCGTCCCTGGACACCGGCTACATCGAGAAGTGGTACCTGATCCCCTGACCCACCCCGCCCGACGACGGCCCGGTGCGCCTCCCGCGCGCCGGGCCGCCGTCACACCCCGGGCACGTCCAACGGCGTTACAGCGGGCCCGAGTCGGGGACGATCAGGGCGCGCAGCCGGTCCGGGGTGAGGCCTTCGAGGCTCGGCACGACGGTGCGCCCCGCGGCCGGGTCGAGCGGCGCCAGCGACGGCACCGCGAGAACGGCGCACCCGGCGGCCTCGGCCGAGGCGACCCCGGTGGCGGTGTCCTCGACGGCGACACAGCGGGCCGGATCGACGCCGAGCGCGGCGCAGGCGGCCAGATAGGGGTCGGGGGCGGGCTTGGTGCGCGGGGTGTCGTCCGCGGTGACCGTCACCCCGAACCGGTCGGCGCCCAGCACGGCGAGGACGGTGTCGGCGACCGCCCGGGACGACGCGGTGACCAGCGCGATCGGCACCCCGTCACGGGCGAGGGCGTCCAGCAGCGGGAGGGCGCCCGGACGCGGGACGACCTCGGCGCGCACCCGTTGGGCGAACGCCGTGTGCAGCCGGTCGGCGAGGTCGGGCGCGGGGTGCCCGGTGCTCCGGGCCAGCCAGGCGGCGGTGTGCTCGACGGGGCGGCCCAGCACCTCCGGCTGGTCGGCCCCGGTCAGCGCTCTGCCGAGGCCGGCCGCGGTCGACCGCACCGCCTCCCACCACAGTCGCTCGGTGTCGACGAGCGTGCCGTCCATGTCGAACAGGACCGCCTGGAGGGGGAGTTGGGTCACGACTGCTTCTCTCGGGTGGGGGGGAGGGGCGGGGCTCAGACGGTGCGCGCGGCGACCAGCACAGGCCGCTCGGGCAGGGTCACCCGCACGGTACGACCGGCGCTCAGGGCGGCGGCCTCGTGGGTGGGGAGGTCGGCCTTCACCCGCGTCCCGTCGGCCAGGACCACGGTGACCCGGGTGACGGCGCCGAGGAACGCGGAGGCGACGACCCGCGCGTCGGCGGTGTCGTCCGCGCGCACCCGGACGGCCTCGGGACGGACCAGGACATCCACCTCACGCGCGGCGGGCGGGGTGCCGTCGACGGGCAGCCGCACGCCGAGCACCTCCACCACCGAGTCCGACAGCAGCCCGGGCAGCCTACTCATCGTGCCGACGAACTCGGCGACGAAGGGGGTGGCGGGACGGCCGTACAACTCCGCGGGCTCCGCGCACTGTTCGAGGCGTCCGGCGCGCATCACGGCGACCCGGTCGGCCATCGAGAGGGCCTCTTCCTGATCGTGCGTCACGAAGAGCGTGGTGATGCCGAGTTCGCGCTGGAGACGGCGGATCTCCTCGCGCAGGGTCAGGCGCACCTTGGCGTCGAGGGCGGACAGCGGTTCGTCCAGGAGCAGGACACGGGGGCGCAGGGCGAGGGCCCGGGCGAGGGCGACGCGCTGCTGCTGCCCGCCGGAGAGCTGGTGCGGGAAGCGGGCGCCCTGGTCGGCGAGGCCGACCAGATCCAGCAACTCGGCCGCCCGGGACCGCCGTTCGGCCGCCTTCACCTTGCGCATGCGCAGGCCGAACGCGACGTTGTCGACCGCGTCGAGATGCGGGAAGAGGCTGTAGGACTGGAACACCATCCCGGCGTCCCGGCGGTGCGCGGGGACCCGGGTGACGTCGGCTCCGTCCACCAACACCGCACCGGCGTCGGGGTGTTCGAAACCGGCGAGCATGCGCAGCGCGGTGGTCTTGCCGCACCCGGACGGGCCGAGCAGGGCGAGGAACTCACCGGGACGGACGGTCAGATCGAGGCCGTCGAGCGCGACCGTCGGCCCGAACTCCCGGCGCAGACCCCGGAATTCGACCGTGGCGGCCTGCTCCGTGGTGACGTTCTCAAGTGTGCTGGCGGTCATCGGTCATCATCCCCGGGACGCGGTCTTGGCACGTCCGCCGAAACCGGCGAGCGTGAGGAGCAGGGCCCAGGTCAAAACGAGGCTGAGCACGGAGACGGCGACGGACAGCTGGGCCTGCGAGCCGCCGATGCTGTAGATCCACACCGCGAACGGCGTGAACCCCAGGAGCTGGGCCACGGTGAACTCGCCGAGCACCAGCGCCAGGGTGAGGAACGAGGCGTTCAGCAGCGCCCCGCGCAGGTTCGGCAGCACCGCCCGCACCAGCGCCTGCTGCCAGCCCGCGCCGCAGCTGCGGGCGGCCTCGACGAGCGTGCGCACGTCGATCCCGCGCAGCCCCGCGTCCAGCGCCCGGTACACGAACGGCAGCGCCATCACCCCGTAGGCCAGCACCAGCACCACCGGGAAGTCCGGGTCCTGGACGGCCACGAACGTCTGGAACAGCGGCGTCCGGGACAGGTGTTCGGGCCCCCACTTGAGGACCGTGGAGATCCCGGCGACGAACGCGATCGGCGGCACCACCAGCGGCAGCGCGCACACCACCTCGACGACCGGGCGCAGCCGGGGCGCCCCGAGCCGCAGCGCCACCACCGCCGGGACCATCAGCAGCAGCACCACGGCGATCGTCGCCGCCGCCAGTTCCAGCGAGAGCAGCAGACCGCTGGTGAAGCCGTCGGCGTGGACGATCTGCCGGTAGGCGTCGAAGGTGACGCCCCGGCCGGGCACGTCCACCGTGAAGACCACCGACGCGGCCAGCGGGACGAGGAAGTACAGGGCGGCGAGCGAGAGGACCGGCCACCGCCAGGTGGTCACGCGTCGAGCCATCGGGCGCTCCGTCGTTGCAGGGGCAGATAGACGGCCATGACGAGACCGGCGACCAGGACCATGTCCAGGCTGAGCGCGAGCGCCACGTTCTCCTGGCCGACCAGCACATTGCCGGAGAGGGCGTCCGCGATCTGGAGGGTGACCAACGGCACCGAACTGCCCACCATGGCGGCCGCGGTGGCGTACGCGGCGAACGCGCTGCCGAACAGCAGCACGAGCCCGCCGAGCAGCGAGGGCGCGAGCACCGGCAGCGCCACGTGCCGCCAGTACTGGACGCCCGTCGCGCCGTTGTTCCGTGCCGCTTCCCGCCACTGGGTGCGCAGCCCCTCCAGGGCCGGGGTGATGGTCAGCACCATCAGCGGGATCAGGAAGTACAGGTAGACGACGACCAGTCCCCAGAAGCTGTACAGGTCCCAGCCCCGCTCGGTGAGGCCGAAGTGCCGGGTGAGGACACCGGCGTTGCCGAGCGTGGCGACGAACGCGAAGGCGAGCGGGACCCCGCCGAAGTTGGCGAGCACCCCGGACGCCGTGAGCACCGCCTCCCGCAGGGCACGGGAGCGCGAGGTGACGACGGCCTGCGCGAGCGGCAGCCCCAGCAGCGCGGCGAGGACGGCGCACACCCCGGACAGCTTGACGCTGCCGAGCAGCGCGGTCAGATACGCGCCCCGCAACGAGGCCGTCATGTTCCCGGTGCCGTACGAGGTGGCGCCGGTGGCCGGGTCCTTGACCGTGAACGCGCCGTTCAGCATCGCCAGGGCGGGCAGCCCGAACGCGACGGCGGTGAAGGCCAGCAGCGGGACGACCGCGAGCCAGCCGGGGACGCGCCGCCGCCGCTTCGGGGCGACGGCAACCGGCGCGTCGGCCCGGGTGAGCGTGGCCGTCATCCGGAGACGGCCTTCGCCCAGCCCTGCGCCAGGACCTCCTTGGCCTTGCTCTGCTGCGCCTCGGTCGGGAACGACGGCGTGCCGGAGACCTTGGGGAGCTTGGCCGCGGCCGCCTTGTCGAGGGTGCCGGCCTTCTCCATGGCCGTCATCAGCGCCGGGCGGGCGTAGCCCTTGAGCCACAGGTTCTGGCCCTCGGTGCTGTACAGGTACTCCTCCCACAGCCGCGCGGCGGCCGGATGCGGGGCGTCCTTGTTGATGGCCTGCGAGTAGTACTGGGCGTACTTGCCGTCGGCGGGCACCGTCACCTTCCAGTCGACGCCCTTCGACCGGAACTCGTCGGCGTACCCGGCGTTCAGGTAGTCCCAGTCGACGCTGATGGGCGTCTCGCCCTTCTCGATGGTCGCCGGGGTCGACTCGACGGGCGTGTAGTTGCCGTTCTTGCGCAGCTTGGCGAAGAAGTCCAGGCCGGGCTGGATGTCGTCGAGGGAACCGCCGCTGGCGAGAGCCGCCGCGTAGACGCCGCCGAACGCCGAACCCGACTTGGTGGGGTTGCCGTTCAGCGCGACCTGGCCCTTGTACTGCGGCTTGAGCAGGTCCGCGAAGGTCGTCGGGCACGTCGTCACGCGCTTGGCGTCGCAGCCGATGGAGACATAGCCGCCGTAGTCGTTGAACCAGCGGGCCTGCGTGTCCTTCTGGCCGACCGGGATCTCGTCGTAGGAGGCCACCCGGTACGGCGCGAGCAGCCCCTGCTGGGCGGCGCTCAGCGCGAAGGAACTCCCCAGGTCGAGCACGTCCGGGGCGCGGCCTTGGCCCTTGCGGGAGGTGACGGCGTTGATCTCGTCCTGGCTGGAGCCGTCAGGGTTCTCGACCTGGACCTTGATGCCGTACTTCTTCTCGAAACCGTCCAGCAGCGCGCCGTAGTTGGCCCAGTCGCGGGGGAGGGTGATGGCGTGCAGGGTGCCTTCCTTCTTGGCCGCCTTCACCAGTGCGGCCATGCCGCCGAAGTCGGCCGCGGACGTGGCGGTGGCGGCGTCCTTGCCGTCGGCGGTGGTCGACGCGGTGTCGGGGGCGGCGCCGCAGGCGCTCAGGGCGAGCGCGGCGACGACGGCGAGGGAGCCGGTCAGGAGGGCGCTTCTCGGCTGGAACACGGTGACTCCGGAAGGAGAGGGACGGGCGACGGACGAGGTCGGGGAACTTGTCTGAACAAGTCGGCCTCAGTAAGGCGGGCCGTGGTGTCCGGTCCGTGAACGAAGGAGAAACCCTGACAGCCACCTGCCTGCACAATCACGGTCGAGCGCGGTCACTGCCCGCCGTCGTCTACCCTGGTCACGCTGTGCACAGCGGCAGATCCGGAGGGGAACCGTGCCGACGCGACACGAGGAGATCGCCGACGAACTGCGGCGGGCGATCGACCGCGAGGAGTACACGGTCGGCAGCAGACTGCCCGCCGAGACCGAGTTGGCCGCCCGGTACGCCGTCTCGCGCGGCACGGTCCGCCAGGCGGTCGCCGCGCTCACCGCCGAGGGCCTCATCGGCTCCCGGCAGGGCGCCCGCCACGTCGTGCTCGCCAGCCGCCGCAGCCAGAGCTTCGCCGAACTGCGCAGCTTCGCCCAGTGGGCGGCCGCCATGGGCCGCGAGGCGAGCGGCCACGTCGCCGCCCAGGGATACCGGGCGGCCACCGCGCAGGACGCGGCCCGCCTCCAACTCCCCGAGGGCACCCCGGTGTTGCACGTCCTGCGGGTACGCGGCCTGGACGGCGAACCGGTGCTCGTCGAACGCACCGTGTACGCCGACTGGATCTCCCCGGCCGTCGAGGAGATCGGCCCCGACGCCCCCTCCGTCACCCAACTCCTCTTCGCGAACAAGGGACTTGTCTTCGCCTACGGCGAGCATGTCATCGACGCCGTCGCCGCGAGCGCCCAGGACGCCGAACTCCTCGGCATCCGCCGCACCAGCCCGCTGCTGCGGGTACGCCGGGTCACCACCACCCGCGAGGGCCGCCCCGTGGAGTGGTCCGACGACCGTTACCGCTCGGACGCGGTCAGCTTCAGCGTGCACAACTCGATCGGCAACAACGCGCTGGCCCGGAAAACCGCCGAGTGACCTCAAAGCCTGGTGAGGTACGGTCCACGGATGGACCGGATCTTGGTGGTGGGCAGCACGGGCGCGGGCAAGTCCACCCTCGCCCGCACCCTGAGCCCGCGCCTGGGCGTCCCCTACCACGAGATGGACGCCCTGTACTTCACGGGCCCCGACTGGCAGGTCAACGACCGGCTCACCGAGGACGTCACCCGCGTCACGGAACAGCCCCGGTGGATCATCGACTCGCTCGGCTACCCGGACGTCCGCGACCTCCTCTGGGACCGCGCGGACACGGTGCTCTGGCTGGACTACGGCCGCGCCGTGATCATGCCGCGCGTGCTGCGGCGTTCCCTGCGGCGCACGATCACCCGCGAGTCCCTCTTCGGCGGCAACCGCGAGACCTGGGCCGACTGGCTCACCCGGGGGCATCCGGCGTGGTGGGCGTGGTCCCACCACCCGACCCGACGCCTGGAGATCGCCCACCGCGTCGCGGGCCCCCACGACACCCCGCTCACCGTGCACCGCTTCTCCCACCCGGCGGCGACGGCGGCCTGGGCGGCCTCCCTCTGACCGGCGGCTCGGCCGTCTCTCCGAGTGCGTGCAACGGCGTCCCGCGCGCCCAGCGTTCCAGACGGGCGCCGTCGACGAGGTGGACGTGCCCCCGGCGGGCGGCCCAGCGGACGTCCCGGGCGGCGAACGTCCCCCGGTGCACGACCAGGTGAAGATCGGGCCGGACCGGATCGTGCCCTGGGGTGCGGCGGCGCCAGGCGGGGTCCTCGTCGGGCAACGGCTCGGCCACCGGGCGGAACGCCACCACCAGCAGACGTCCCCGGGCATCGCGCGCCGCGAGCCGGGGCCGGTCCTGCGCGGGCTTGATCGCGCGAGGAGGGTGCCATCAGGCCACCGGAGTGGCCGAAGCGTGCCGGTACGCCGTTCAGGCCGGTGGCGTCAGGGGCTGGGGGCGGCGGTCGGACCGGTTCCGGTGAGGTGGACGATCGCCCCGCCGAGGGTGCCCCGGAACTCCTTGAGGAGCTTCGGCGGCGCACTCACCACCCAACGGCTGCCGACCAGGTAGGTGCCCTGGTACATGCTGATGGTGTCGAGCCAGGTCTCCTTGTACCTCTCCTCGGGGAACGTCGTGATCAGGTAGTCGCCGTCCTCGGTGTGGCAGATCCCCTCGCGCAGTTGCTCCGCCTCGGTCCGCATCTTCACCTCGCAGCCGGTGAGCCGGGCGATGACCTCGACCTTCGCGGGGGCCACCACCTGGGCCTCCGGTGCGGAGAGGGTCGGGCTCGCCGACTGCCGCTGCCGGTCGGAGAGTTCGGCCTCGCCGCCGCCGCAGGCCGTGGCCAGCGGAAGGACGGCCAGCCCGCCGACGAGGGCCGCGACACGGGCGAGACGGGAGGCGGACGGGGTACGACCGGTCAGTGACCGCGTCGGCTGCTGAGGCACGTCGCTGCTCCGAGTTCGACGATGCTGCCCGCACGGCGGACAGGGGTACGGCTGGAGATACGTGCGGTCAGGGGCGCGTGTTCACCGACGGGGACGAGAAGGCCGGGGCGGGCGCACTCCAATTCATAGGCGCTGAGCGGCAGTTCAGGCCCGCTCCCGGTACAGGTCACGGAGGAGGGCGATCTCGGCGCCGTGGTGCAGCAGCTCCTGGTTGACCCACGCCACGATGGTGAGGAACGGCTCCTCGGGGTCGCTGCCGTGCGGGTACGTGCAGTATCCGACGGTGTCGAGGGCGGCGTCGTCGACGCTCAGCAGCGCGTCCCGCCAGGCCGACGCACCCGCGTCGAACAGGGCGACGGCGGCCTCGGCGTCCCCGGCGCTGCGGAAGTCGTCCCGGGTGAGCCGGTGCTCTCCGGCCGTGTGCTCGGCGCGGAGCGTGAGCATCTCGCTGAGATGGCTCAGCCGCCAGGCGAGGGTGGTGAACGGCGGCGGCCACGGATGCGGATACGGCGCCGCGTCGCGCCCCCACTCACCGGCCCCGGCCAGGAACCCGGCGCGTGGTCCGGGCCCGTCCGCCCGCCGCCGCACCGACCAGCAGCCCGGCACGGGCTCCCAGCGGTACTCGACGTCGTCCATGGCCCCGACCGCGGTGTCACAGCCGTCGCCGCTGTCCATGACGGGCCCCGTCAGCCGGGCGCCGAGACGCTCACGCGCGAAGTCGAACTGGCGCAACAGCGGAGCCAACCGGGAGGGAATCACTGAACGCTCCTATGGAGAGGGCCACTTCACGATGGCGTCGAGACTGTCACACCGGCGAGGGAGACATGGTTGACGCCATGAGGTCACGCCGGACGAACCACTCGGTGCCCGGCAACCGTGGCCTGCCCGCCCCCCCCCACACCCCGAGCGCGTCGGCCGACTCGGCGGCGCGGTGGGTCCCTTCGGCCCAGGTCGCCGTGACGACACCGGTCCGCGCACCGGCATCCGCGTGCCGGACCAGCTGGCCTCTTTCACAGGAAACCCGACTGGGTGAAGGCGGCCCGGGAGCCGACGAGTTGGCGAGCCAGATGCAGGAAGCCCGGTCAGCCCGCTACCTCCTCTGTGCCGACGACACCGTCGAACGCGCCGACGCCCCCGCCCGCCGCGTCTGGCCCCCCGGTCCACCGCAGACAGAGACGACCACCGCGCCGACTTCCGAGAAACCCTGAACCTCCTCACCCACTTCACCCACCGACTCCGCCGGGAAATAGCCGGCGCGTAGGCCGACGACCAGCCCATCCGAACGACCCCACCTACCCCACCAACACCCGCGTCGAACGTCGTCCCCTCCCCGCCCGTGTCCTCACCCGCGCCAGATAGCGCAGGGCCGATTCCGCCGCCCACGCCCCGCACATCCCGTGCGCCCCCGCGCCCGGCGGAGTCGCCGCCGAGCAGATGAACATGCCCGGGACTCCGGTCGCGTACGGGTCGAGGGTGAAGCGGGGCCGGGCGAGCAACTGCCGCACAGTGTTGGCGCCGGTGACGATGTCCCCGCCCACGAAGTTCGGGTTGTCCTCCTCGAACTCCGCCGGCGTACGCGCCACCCGCCCCATGATCCGCTCACGGAATCCGGGCGCGAACCGTTCGATCTGCCGCACGATCACCTCCGTCGCGTCACCGTCGTAACCGGCCGGTACATGCGCGTACGACCACACCGGATGCCGGTCACCGGCCGAGCGCGACGGGTCCGCCAGATACTGCTGGCCGACCACCACGAACGGCCGCTCGGGCAGCCGCCCCCGATGAACGTCCGACTCGGCCGCGGCCACCTCCTCGAACCGGCCCCCGACATGCACCACGCCCGCCCGCCGCGCCGCCCGCGCCGTCCACGGCACGCCGCCCTCCACGGCGAAGTCCACCTTGAACGCCCCGGGACCGTGCCGATAACGCCGATAGGCGCGCGCCACCCTGTCCGGCAGCCGGTCACCGAGGAGGTCCGCGACCGCGCCGGGCGCCAGATCGAACACCACCACGTCAGCGGGCGGCAGCCCGGACGCCGAACGGACCCGGACCCCCGTCTCGATCCGCCCGCCCAACTCGCCCAGCAGGGCGGCCAACGCGTCGCTGACCGCCCGTGAACCACCCGCCGCCACCGGCCAGCCGTGCCGATGCCCCGCCGCGATGACGGACAGGCCGATCGCGGCGGTCGCCGGGCGGTCCAGCGGCCGGAAGGCGTGTGCCGCCGCCCCGCCGAACAGCGCACGGGCGGTGTCCGTGTGCCACAGCCGCGCCACCCTGTCGGCCGGGAGCAGCGCGGAGGCGCCGAACCGTGCCCACAGCAGCGGATGATCCGGCACCCGCGTCGGCGGCCCCAGAACATCACCGGCCAACGCGTCGAAACCGTCCGCGAGCGGACCGAACAGCCGCAGCCAGCGCCAGCCGTCACGGCCACCGAGCCCGTCCGCCGTGTCCCGCACGGACCTGAGCAGCACGCCCGCCTCACCCGAGTCCAACGGATGCGCGCAGTCGACCTCCGGCAGACACCAGCGCACCCCGAACCGCTCCAGCCCCAACGTGCGCAGGAAGGGCGAGCCCACGGTCATGGAGTGCACGGCGCAGCAGTGGTCGTGCAGCAGCCCCGGCGTCAGTTCACTGGTCCGCGTTCCGCCCCCGATGACCCCGGCCGCCTCCAGCACGGTGACGTCCACGCCCTCCTGAGCCAGCCGCACAGCCGCCGCCAGCCCGTTCGGCCCACTTCCCACGACAACGGCGGTACTCACGGAGGCTCCTCCTCCACACCGAAGGCACCCGGCACCGGCGCCCACCGTGCCGGATGACGCCCGGCTCCCTCATCTCCGACGGTACGCCCGCCCCACGGCAGCCCGATTCCCCGCGCCCGCACGCCCCCGGCGTCGCGGCCCACCTCGATCCACACGCCCTTGCACCATCTCCACGGACCCGGCGCGCATCGCTGAAACGACTCACGCCGGGTCCGGGACCGTGTCGGCCCCGTGAAGGGATACGGGACCGACTCACGGGGCCACCTCCGCTCAGAGGGCCCCGGTCCGTGGCGGGAACATGTCCCGATCGACAGGTTAGGGTTGCTTGCGTCAGGCAAGCATAGTTAGATTACTTGAGTTAAGCAATGGATGTGATCAACTGCATCCACGCGAAGGGGAGAGGATTGTCTCCGCTCGCGTGGAACGAAAGGTTGGGCCCCATGGAAACCTCGACAGCGCACGGCGCTCTCGACGAGAGGCCGACACTCGCGCGTGGGGCCGGACAGCAGGTCCTGGTCGCCGCCGGGGACGCGGAACTCGCCGAACTGCTCTCGACCACCCTGGAGTTGGCCGGTTACCGGATCACCCTGGTCGCCACCGGGGCCGAGGTGCTGGCGCGCGCCACCGAACGCCGCTATGACCTCGTCGTTCTCGACGCGGCCCTGCCCGACCCGGAGAGCTTCGGCCCCGATCACCTGCCGACCGGCCTGCACCGGCCGCCGACCCTGCTGCTCACCGACTGCGACTCCCTGGAGCGGCTCCTGCCCGCCCTCGGCCCGGGGCGGCGGGACTACGTGACGAAACCTTTCCGGGTCGCCGAGGTGCTGGCCCGGATGCAGGTCCTGCTGCGCGCCGCGCACGCGGGCCCGCGCGGCGAGGGGGCGCCCGCCTACCGTGACCTGACCCTGGACGACTCCCGCTGTCAGGCGCGGCGCGGGGGACGTGTGCTGGATCTCACGCCCGCCGAATACCGGCTGCTACGGCATCTTCTGGCCAATGCGCACCGGGTGCTGTCGAAGGAGCAGATCGGCCGCTACGTCTGGGGAGAGTTCCGCGGCGACAACGCGATCGAGCAGCTCGTCTCCCGCGTGCGGCGCAAGGTGGACCGCGAGGGACCCGCCCTGATCCACACCCGCAGGGGCTTCGGCTACTGGCTGGGGGAGGTCGGCGCGGATGTCTGAGCCGGTGAAGTGCAAACACTCGGGCGACGGGAAGAGACGTCGCGTCGGTCGCGGCGCCGGGGTGTCGGTGGCGACCGCCCAGGAGCGCGGCCGCGCACGGTCAGGCCGCCGAGAAGGCCGTGAACTCCGCTTATGTGCGGGGCAGTTGGCATAATCGCCGCATCACGAAAGGCATCGCCCGTGGTTCGACTCGCGATGTGATCCGAGCCACGTCAGATGGCTGTCAGCAAAACGACCGGGTCGCGTCAGCCCCCTCTGTTTGCATGTGCTCATCGATGCCGTGCCCCGAGGCGAGGCGAGGCGCGGCGAGCGCGGCCGTGAGGCGAGACCCCGGCCGATCGCCCCCTTCACGAACGTCCACCATCCCCCCCGAAATTGAGCGAGGAACCCGACATGCGTGTGGAACTCGACGAACCGAAATGCGTCGCCTCCGGACAGTGCGTGATGGTCGCCCCCGAGGTGTTCGACCAGCGTGAGGAGGACGGCATCGCCTTCCTCCTGGACGCCGAGCCGCCGGCGGAGGCCGCCGACGACGTCCACGAGGCCGTCGCGGTCTGCCCCGCCGCCGCGATCCGGGTGCTGAACCAGTGAGGCGCGTCGTGGTCGTCGGCGCCTCCGCCGCCGGGCTCGCGGCGGCCGAGACGCTCCGCCGGGAGGGCTACGACGGCGCCGTCACCCTCGTCGGCGACGAGGCGCAGGTCCCCTACGACCGGCCGCCGCTGTCGAAGCAGTTCCTGTCCGCGGAGTGGACGGCCGACCGGCTCCCGCTGCGGGCCCCCGCCGACCTGGCCGCCCTCGGTCTCGACCTGCGGCTCGGCGTCGCGGCCTCCGGACTGCGGACCGACGCGCGCACGGTCCGGCTGGCCGACGGCGAGGAACTCCCCTACGACGGGCTGATCATCGCGACCGGCGTCCGGGCGCGCCGGCTGCCGGGGGAGGGGGCGCATGTGCTGCGCACCCTCGACGACGCGCGGGCGTTGCGGGAGCGGCTGGTGCCGGGCCTGCGGCTGGTGATCGTCGGCGCCGGGTTCCTCGGCGCGGAGGCCGCCGCCGTCGCCTGGCGCCTCGGTGCCCGGGTCACCCTCCTCGAACCGGCGCCGGTGCCGCTCGCGCACGCCGTCGGCACCGAGGTCGGCGGGCTGCTCACCCGGGCCCACCTGGACCGGGGCGTGGACCTGCGCTGCGGTGTCCGCGTCGCGGAGGTGACCGAGGACGGCGTGCGGCTCGCCGACGGTGAGGTGATCGACGCCGACGAGGTGCTGGTCGCCGTCGGCTCGATCCCCAACACCGAGTGGCTGGAGGGCAGCGGGCTGGCCCTCGGTGACGGCGTGGTCTGCGACGAGTACTGCGGGGCCGCCGAGGGCGTGTACGCGGCCGGTGACGTGGCCCGCTGGTACAACCCGCTGTTCCGGACGGCGATGCGGATCGAGCACCGCACCAACGCCGCCGAACAGGGCATGGCCGCCGCCCGCAACCTGCTCAACCCGCAGGCCCGCAGGCCGTTCGCGCCGGTGCCGTACTTCTGGTCCGACCAGTACGACATGAAGATCCAGGCGTACGGCTATCTGCGCGGGCACGACGAAGTGGCCGTCGTGGACGGTGACTTGGCGCAACGGCGCTTCGTGGCCGCCTACCGCACCGGTGACCGGGTCTCCGGGGTGCTCGCGGCCGGTATGCCGCCCAAGGTGCTCCGGACCTGGCGGCAGGCCATCGCCACGGGCAGCTTCTGGGCCGACGCCCTGCCCAAGCAGCCCGCCCCGGCCGGAAGTTGACGGAGTGAGCCGATGGGGACCGGCCCCGTCGGCTCCGCCGTCGCATCCGCGTACCCGGCGGGCCGGGATCGAGGCGGGCCCGTCCCAGGATGTGCGCCTGCCGCAGTACTGTCGTTCCGCATGCGGCGTATTTTACTTGCGTTACGCAACAATATGGTAAAGTGGAACGCATGGCCACCCCATCGCTCCCCGAGATTCCCGCGCAGCCCTCCGCCGAGGTCGGCGAGATCGAACGCGCCCTCACCCGCATCACCTACCTGAGCACCCGTGCCCGCCAGCACGAACGACTGATGGCGCTGGCCGGGGTCCCCCTGGACCGGGCCGCCGTGGCCCTGCTGCGCCAGGTCGCCGACTCGGACCCGCTGCGCCCCGGGGAGCTGGCCAACCGGCTCGGGGTCGAGGCCTCGCACGTCACCCGCACCGTCCAGCAGCTCCAGAAGACCGGCTACGTCACCCGGGTACCCGACCCCGACGACCGCCGCGCCCAGCGCATCCAGCTCACCGACGCCGGACGGCAGGCCATCGACCGGGTCCGGGACGCCGGCGCCCGCGGCATGCAGCTGGCCCTGGCCGACTGGCGGCCCGAGGAGCTGCGTCAACTCGCCACCCTCTTCCACCGCATGGTCGACGACTTCCTCGCCGCCGGTATCGACGGGGAGGCGGCCGAGCCGGGCGTGCGCAGCGGAACCGGAAGCGCGTGACCCCGGCCTCTCACCCGCATTTACCCAGGGGTAACATCGCGCGACGGAACGTCAGAGGAGAAACCGTGTCACGGTCCGATCGCTCACCCCTGCTGCTCGCAGGCCTGCTGGCCACCGCAGGCGTCGCCCACTTCGTCCGCCCCGCGCTGTTCGACGCGATCGTCCCGCGCGCGCTGCCGGGCCGGGCCAGGACCTGGACGTACGCCAGCGGCGTCGCCGAACTCGCGCTCGCCGCCGGTGTCGCGGCGCCCCGCACCCGCAGGAAGGCGGCGCTGGCCACCGCCGCCTTCTTCGTCGGCGTCTTCCCCGCCAACGTCAAGATGGCCCTCGACCACCGCGACCGACCGGCGCCGCAGAAGACCGCCGCGTTCGCCCGGCTGCCGTTGCAACTGCCGCTCGTCCTGTGGGCCCGCAAGGTCGCCCGGAACGGAGAGACACCGTCATGACCGCATCCCTGGACGTCGGCGACACCGCCTGGGACTTCTCCCTGCCGGACGAGACCGGCACCCCGCGCAGCCTGACCGAACTGCTCGCCGACGGACCGGTCGTGCTGTTCTTCTACCCCGCCGCGCTCACCCCCGGCTGCACCTCGGAGGCCTGCCACTTCCGTGACCTGGCCGCCGAGTTCGCGGCCGTCGGCGCCCGCCCGGTCGGCGTCAGCGGCGACACCGTCGAACGGCAGCAGGAGTTCTCCGGCACCCACGCGCTCGGCATGCCGCTGCTCTCCGACGCCGACGGCGCGGTCCGCGCGCGGTTCGGCGTCAAACGCGGGTTCAGCCTGGCGCCCACCAAGCGGGTCACCTTCGTCATCGCCCAGGACCGCACCGTCCTGGAGATCGTGCGCAGCGAGTTGCGGATGAACGCGCACGCCGACCGTGCACTCGCCACCCTGCGCGCCCAGGTAATCTGACGATCACCTGGACGGAGACGGAAACCGGTGCTCCGTCCGGGTTGTAGCGGTGGGCCGGAGGAATCATGCTGAGGACCATGGAGCACGCGTCCGCTGCTGCGGCGGTTGTCGACACCCACGGCACGGTGACCGGGTGGAGCGAGGGCGCCCGGCGGCTGACCGGCCGCCCCGCCGCGGAAGCCGTCGGCAGACCGGCCCGCGACCTGCTCGCCGAACCGCTGCCGCCCGGCGCGCTGACCGCGCTCGCCGGCACCGTCGTCCTGCGCCACCGCGACGGCTCCCCGGTGGCGCTCCCGGTGCGGGCCTGCCCCCTCCTGGACGCGGCCGGCACGGTCACCGGGTACGCGGTCACCGCCGACGCCACCACCGGAGCCGAGCCGACCCTCGCCGGACAGGCCTTCCAGCAGGCCTCGATGTCGTTCTCCGTGTTCGACACCCGCCAGCGCTACCTGCGCCTCAACGACGTCGCCTGCCAGGTCATGGGCGTCCCCGAGGACACCCTGCGCGGCCGCCCCTTTCCCGAGACGGTCGAGGACGCCGAACACAGCCAGGGCTTCCTGGAGCACCTCCGTGAGGTCACCGAGACCGGCCGGCCCGTCCACTACGAGAGCTTCACCGGCGAACCCTCCGGCAACCGCGAACACGCCTGGAACATCGAGATGTGGCCGGTGCGCGACCCGGCCGGCGACCTGGTCGGCGTCGCCCTCGCCGCCTTCGACAGCAGCGAGCAGTACTGGGCCCGCGAACGCCTCGCCCTCCTCAACGAAGCCGCCGCCTCCATCGGCACCACCCTCGACGTGGTCCGCACCGCCGAGGAACTCATCGAGCTGCTGGTGCCCCGGTACGCCGACTTCGCCAGCGTCGACCTGTTCGAATGGGTCCTCGGCCCCGACGAACGGCCCCCGCTCACCGACGGAGAGATCGCCCTGCGCCGGGTCGCCCACGGCTCCGCCACCCCCGGCACCCCCGAGAAGGCCGTGCACCTCGGCGAGACCGACCTCTACCCTCAGTTCTCGCCGCCCGCGCAGGCCCTGCGGCGGGGCCGGGCGGTGGTCAGCCAGGCCGGCGAACCCGACTTCATGCGCTGGGTCGCCGAACGCAACGCCCGCGCCCCCGAAGGCGCCCCGCAGCGCAGGGGCGTCCACTCCCTGCTCGCCGTTCCGCTGCGGGCCCGCGGCACCACACTCGGCGTCGCCGTCCTCATCCGGATAGCGCACCCGGACGACTACGCGGCCGACGACGCCGTCCTCGCCGAGGAACTCGCCAGCCGCGCCGCCGTCTGCATCGACAACGCCCGCCGCTTCGCCCGCGAACGCTCCACCGCGCTGGCCCTCCAGAACAGCCTGCTGCCCCGGGGCCTGACCGGACAGGCCGCCGTCGAGGTCGCCCACCGCTACCTCCCCTCCGGTTCCCTGGCCGGCATCGGCGGCGACTGGTTCGACGTGATCCCGCTCTCCGGCAGCCGGGTCGCCCTGGTCGTCGGCGACGTCGTCGGCCACGGCATCGCCTCCTCGGCGACCATGGGCCGCCTCTGCACCGCCGTGCGCACCCTCGCCGACGTCGACCTGCCGCCGGACGAACTCCTCACCCACCTCGACGACCTGGTCGCCCACCTGGCCTCCGGGGAGGAGGCCGTCGCCGAGGTCGCCGAACTCGGCGCCACCTGCCTCTACGCCGTCTACGACCCGGTCACCCGCCGCCTCGCCCTGGCCTCCGCCGGCCACCCGGCGCCCGTCGTGGTGCGGCCCGACGGCACCTCCGAGGTGGTCGAGATGACGGCGGGCCCACCGCTCGGCGTCGGCGGGCTGCCCTTCGAGGCGACCGAGGTGGAGCTGCCCGAGGGCTCCGTCGTCGCCCTCTACACGGACGGCCTGACCGAGAGCCGGGAACGGGACGTCGACGACGCCACCGACGAACTCCGCCGCGCCCTCACCGCGCCCGCCGACAGCCTGGAAACCCTCTGCGACACCGTGCTGAAGGCCGTCCTGCCGGAGGAGCCCGGCGACGACGTCGCCCTGCTGGTGGCCCGCACCCGGGCGCTCGGCGCCGACCGGATCGCCACCTGGGACATCGAGGCCGACCCCGCCCACGTGGCCGCCGCCCGGCAGGCCGCGACCGAGCAACTCACCGCCTGGGGCCTGGAGGAGGCCGCCTTCGTCACCGAACTCGTCGTCAGCGAACTGGTCACCAACGCCATCCGCTACGGCGCCTCACCGGTCCAACTCCGGCTGATCCGCGACCGCACGCTCATCTGCGAGGTCTCCGACGGGAGTTCGACCTCACCGCACCTGCGGCGCGCGCACGCCTTCGACGAGGGCGGGCGCGGACTGCTGCTGGTCGCCCAGCTCACCGAACGCTGGGGGAGCAGGCAGACCGGCAGCGGCAAGACCATCTGGTGCGAACAGCCACTGCCCCCCGACTGCCGGATGTCGTAGGCCCGTTCGGAACTCCTCGTGCGTCTCGGGCGGTGCGGACGGCGCGTCCCGCCTCCGTGTCGTCCAGCGGCCAGGTGCCCGCACCCACGGCCTCGACTGCGCGCCGGGAATGCTGACACGATCTCCCCGCAGCCGGGAAGCCGGACACCCGGCGACCCCAGGACGACCGACGGAGCGGGTATGACGACCAAACGGCAGACGGCGGAGACCGGCATCGAGGTACGGCCGGTCGCCGGGCACATCGGGGCCGAGATCACGGGCGTCGATCTCGCCGGGGACCTCGATGGCGCGACGGTCGCCGCGATCCGGGCGGCGGTGCTGCGCTGGAAGGTGGTGTTCTTCCGCGGCCAACGGCTCGACCACGCCGGACATGTCGCGTTCGCCCGCAGGTTCGGTGAGCCGGTGGTGCTCGGCCGGCGGGGGAGCGCCTCGCCCGCGGAGTTCCCCGAGGTGGAGACCACCGCCGACCGCCTGGAGCTGGGCGGCCGGTTCGGCATGGAGCACGACGAATGGCTCGCCCGCCGCCGCCACACCCTGCGGCGCGGCTGGCACTGCGACCACGGCGCCCGCGTCGACCCGCCCGCCGCGACGATCCTGCGCGCCGAGACCGTACCCGCCTACGGCGGCGACACCACCTGGTCCAACCTGGCCGCCGCGTACGCCGGACTCTCCGCGCCGGTACGGGAGTTCGCCGACGGACTGCGGGCCGAGCACCGGCTCGGCGTCGGCTACCAGCCCCGGCCGGGCGACGACGCCTATCTGCGGCATCTCCTCGACCACCAGGTCGCCTCCGTGCACCCACTGGTGCGGGTGCACCCCGAGACCGGTGAGCGGATTCTCAGCGTCAACGGCTATTACCTGGAGCAGATCCGCGGCCTCTCCCGCCCGGAGAGCGCCGCGATCCTCGACCTGCTCCTCGACGAGGCGACCCGCCCCGAGTACACCGTCCGCTTCCGCTGGGAGCCCGGCAGCGTCGCCTTCTGGGACAACCGGGCCACCATCCACCTCGCCCCGAGCGACAACGCCCACCTCGGCTTCCCCCGCACCATGCACCGGGTGATGCTCACCGGCGACATCCCCGTCGGCGTCGACGGCACCCCCTCCGAGCCGGTCACCGGGACCGCACCCGGACGCTGGTGAGCGGAGTCAGGGCCGTCGGCCCAGCGCGGGGCCGAGACGCTCGGCCATGTCGGTGAGGATCTGGACGTAGTCGTCGTGCTCGAAGGTGAACGGCAGCGCGAACGCCACCTCGTCCACCTCACGGAACCCGGCGTGCGCGGACAGCCGTTCGGCGATCTCCTGCGACGTGCCGACCAGGTCCGGCGCGAACAGCAGCCCCGCCGGACCCTGCGGGGAGGTCGTGCGGGGCAGCCGCGCGGCGGCGTACGCCTCGTACCGCGCGCGCTGCCCGGGCGAGGCGGAGTCGGTCGGGATGACCACCAGGCCCTGGGAGACGCGGGCGGCCTCGCCGTCCGGGTGCCGTTCCCTGAAGGCGCGGATGTGGGACAGCTGGATCTCCGCGAAGTCGGGCCTCTCGGCGCCCTCGGCCTTGACGACGCTGCTGGTCAGGAAGTTCATGCCGTGCTCCCCGGCCCAGCGGGCCGAACTGAGGCTGGCGCCGCCGTACCACATGCGTCGGCCCAGTCCCGGGGAGTGCGGCTGGACCCGGTCGGAGAACACCTCGAACCCCTTGACGCCGCTGACGTCGGTGGCCCGCTCGCCCCGCACCAGGTCGAGCAGGCGCCGCACCCGCTCGTACCCGAAGTCCTCGACGTCCCCGGTGTCCGGGTACAGCGCCTCCTTGACCTGCGGATAGTTCATCGGCGGGCCCACGCTGACGCCCGGGTTGATCCGCCCGCCGGACAGCACGTCGACCGTGGCCAGATCCTCCGCAAGGCGCAGCGGGTTCTCCCAGCCGAGCGGGATGACCGCGGTGCCCAGCTCGATCCGCCGGGTGCGCTGGGAGGCCGCCGCCATCACGGCGACCGGCGAGGAGATGCCGTACTGGAGATGCCGGTGCCGCAGCCACGCGCTGTCGAAGCCGAGCCGCTCGCCCAACTCGATGATCTCCAGGGTGGATTCATGGCCCTGCCCCGGGTCGTCCTCGTCGAACAGCCCCATGGTGAGGAATCCCAGCTTGCGCAACGGTCGTGAGGTGAGCGGCACGGCTTCTCCATCGTCCTCGGCCCGCCGGGGCCGTACGCCAGTTCCGGTGTGATTGTCGCAGCAGGGCGGTGGCCTGGCAGGTCAGATCAGGGGAATGGTGATCTCGTCCTCGATGGGCGGATCGATCTCCTGGGCGCGGTTGCCGGTGGCCGCGTGGCAGCGCAGCCGGATCGCCTCCGGGGTGACGTCCACGCGCAGGAAGCACTTGAAGAACGGCGGGCTGTACGTCACCGAACTCGGCGAGAACAGCTGTGTGTAGATCTTCCGCACCGGGAGCCGGAACCGGGAGGTCCGCTCCGGTCGGCCACCGGCGCCGAGCAGGCTCGCCACCAGCCGCATCCGCCGGGTCACCCGTACCGGGCCGCCCGGGGACCGCACCGGCGTGATGCCGAGCCGCTCGGCGACGACGGCCAGACCCTCCTCCTCGGTCAGCGTGAAGAAACGGCGCATCCGCAGCCGGCGCCCGTACAGCCGCCCGTAGAACGCGAGGGAGTCGCCGCGCAGCGGATAGCAGCGGAAGTCCCGCTCGGTGACGCCGCCGATGTCGACACGCGGGATGGTGTGGGTGGCGTGCATGAACGCGCCGCCGCCCCCGGAGACGATGTACTGCACGGTGCGCCCGTCCACGTCGACCGGATAGCGCTGGTAGTTGTGGATGTCGCCGCCGATCGCCGCGACATAGCGGTGCGCCGGGTCGCGGACGACGTCGTCGACGCTGCCGCCGCCGTCGATCGGGCAGGGGTGGTGCTCGCCGTCGACGTAGAGCGGGGAGCCGGTGATCAGGATCTTCGGGCGGGGGTCCTTGGACACCTCCCGCAGCCAGGCGCCCTGTTCGGCGTCGAGGGTGCCGAGGAGACCGGTGTCGATGCCGACGATCCGGATCGGTCCTGCGTCGATCGCCCAGTAGGGGCCCGGCTGCACGCTGCGCTGCGCCGCGTCGGACCGCAACTCCCGTGCCTGGTCGAGGCGTTGGCCGTCGCCGGGGCGGGGCCTGTGCCACAGCAGGGAGCGCAGCCAGGCACGGGTCAGCGGGCGCGGGGCGGGCTCGGGGGCGAGCGGCGGGGCGTCGTCGCAGAAGACCCGCATGAACGCGCCGAGATCCTCGTACCAGTCGTGGTTGCCCGGTATCGCGTACAGCGGCGCCCGGTAGTCCTGGTAGGGGCGGAAGAACTTGCTGTCGTAGTCGTCGGCGCCGCCCACCGGGTAGATGACATCGCTGGCGACGACGGCGAAGTCCGTTTCCTGACTGACCTTCAGAAAGCCCGGCACGACGGCGTACTGGGGTTCGTCGCCCTCGCCGGTGTCGCCGATCACCATGAACGAGAAGCGGTCCGTCTCCTCGCGCCGGATCACCTTGTCGGCGGGCGCCCCGGCGGCCTCCCGCTGCGCCACCCAGCGGCTCCGGGTGCGCCCGGTGGGGTCACCGAACCAGGAGGCGAGGACGCCGTTGCGGGCGGCCCACAGGGTGCGCGGGTCCAGCCACGAGATCTTCTGGACCCGGGGCGGCAACAGCCTTTTGTACTCGCCCGGTTCGGCGGCGCCCCAGCCGGCGCCGGCGGCGGAATTGCGTGAGGAATCAGACACCGGAGCACCGTAACAACGCCCAACTGGCCACCGGACAGCGGGCGTCCGCGCGACGGCCGCACCCCGCGTCGCGCGGGACGCGGCCGTGGCGGGTCAGTTGAACGGGTCGAGGGTGAGGAACGCCTGCTGCGGATTGCCGTCGTTGACCAGCGACTCGTGGTTGCCGACGTCGTCGAAGGCGAACGCGTACGCCTTGCCGTCCGCCATCCGGTCGTGGATCGCGCGGGCGTACTGGTTGGTCACCGCGTCCTGGTAGAAGCCGGACGCCGAGGTGTCCGGCTGGTTGGGGTTGGTGAGCAGCGTCGTGCGGTTGAACCCGGCGCACAGGGTGCGCGAAATCGGGCCGCGCACCTGGTCGTTGGGCGCGTCGAGCAGCTTGTGGCAGCCGAACACGCTGTCCGCGTCCGGCTTCTGGAAGCTGGTGACGACAGCGCCCGAGCCGTTGGTGAAGTTCATGACGTTGCCCGAGACCCGGCCGACATACGTGGTGTTGGGCTGATCGGCGAACGGCGTCACGGTCAGGTTCGTCGACGTGTACTTCTGCCAGACGCGGTTGATGTAGTCGTCCATCACGGACCCGGGCAGCGCCCCGTTCTCCAGCCCGTGCCCCGGCGCCAGCGCCCGCAGCACCGTGCCGTCGGAGCGGGTCTGCACCAGCCCGGCCCAGCCGCCCGCCCGGCCGCGCAGGTCGTCGAGGACGCCGTTGTAGCCGCCCGCCTTGAGGTGCCCGGTGGTGAGCGTGGAGCCGTCGGCCCGCCGCACGCCCACCGCGTACGGCGCCGAGAACATGTCGACCTGCGTGCTGTTGAGCCACAGACCGGCGTCGTTGAGGGTGTACTCGGACCAGTTGAAGAGGATGTCGTGGTTCGGGTCGGTCGGGTTCTGCACGGCCGGCTGCACCAGTCCGCCGGTCGTCAGTTTGAACACCAGCTTCTGCCCGTAGGAGAAGTACACCCGCCCCGAGAACTTGGGGAGTTGGATCGTCTTCGACTGCCCGCTTGCGGGCCCGGCGATCGACGCGTCCGGCGCGTGGGTGGGCGGGTTGCCGCCGGCCGGCCACGCGTGGAAGGTGCCGTTCGCGTCCGCCCAGCCCTGCTGTCCCGTCGAGAGCAGGGTGCCGATGGTGTAGACGTACACCGGCTCACCGCGGCCGGAGTTGTTGGTCACCTGGAACGGGATCGTCGTCGGCACCGCCGCCTGCGCGGGCGTGGGTGCCTGGACGACGGCGGCCGCGCCGAGCAGGGCGGCTGTCGCCGCCGGGGCCAGCAGCCGGTGCGTGAGTGTGCGTCGCACGCTCCACCTCCGTGTGTGGGGGGATCACCCGAGGGGATGGGCCCGGGAGTTGGTCCGGACCTGCTCTGAGAGCGCTCTCAACGTCGCATCGGGGCGCGAGCATGTCAACAAGCGGAACGTGCACGAACGGAAAAGGCGCCCACCGGGATCGAACCCGGGGGCGCCCTCGCCGGTCCGCCGCAGCAGCCGTTCGCCTCCGGGGAGGGCGAGGTGCGGACGGTGCGGTTCAGAAGGTGCGGTCCAGGAGGTCGAGCAGCGCCGCCCAGTGCCGTTCCGTGCCCGCCTCGTCGTAGGCGGCCGTGTCGGCCTGCGTGTAACCGTGCCGGGCGCCCGGGTAGACCTCGCACCGGTGCCGGACACCGGCCGCGGTGAGGGTCTCCTCCAGGAGCCGCTGCTGCTCCGGCGGCATCGACGCGTCCTCGTCGGCGTGGCCGAAGTACAGCTCCGCGGTGACGTTCCCGGCGACCAGGTGGGGGCTGTCCGGCGCGTCCGTCGCCAGCCGCCCGCCGTGGAAACCGGCCGCCGCCGCGATCCGCTCCGGGAAGCCGCCCGCCGTCAGCAGCGCGAGGCGGGCGCCCAGGCAGTAGCCGGTGAGCGCGACCGGGCCCTCCTGGACCAGCGGCGAGTCGTCCAGCCACTGGAGGTAGAAGCCCGCGTCGCGCAGGAACAGTTCGGTGGTGAGCGCCCGCATCACCGGGAAGATCTCCTCGAAGATCTCCGGGCGGGCCTCCGGGTCGATGAACTCCGGCAGACCGAAGAGCGGGGCGCGGCCGTACCGGTAGAAGACGTTCGGCACCAGGACCGTGTAACCGGCGGCGGCGAGCCGGTCGGCCATCGACTTCAGATGCGGGCGCAGACCGAACGCGTCCTGGTAGAGCACGACCCCGGGGTGCGGGAGCCCGTCGTCGGGGTGGGCCAGATACGCGTCGGCGACGCCGTCCGCGGTGGTGATGTCAACGGCTGTTCCCTGTACGGAGGTCATGAAGGGGCGTGCCTCTCAGCGCGGTCGACGGCGAGCGAGTCGCCGGCCCGGGGGTGCCGGACCGCCGTCATCGTTGCACGGGCCATCCATCGCGCCGGGGGCACCCCCGGGACCGCCCCCGCGGGATCACTCGAACCGGGTCGCGTCCCCCGCCCCGTACCGCACGATCTCCACGTCGCCGCCCGAGAAGTCGATCACCGTGGTCGGCTCGGTGCCGCACTCCCCGGAGTCGACGACCGCGTCCAGCACGTGATCGAGCTGGTCCTTGATCTCCCAGCCCTGCGTCATCGGCTCCTCCTCGTCCGGCAGCAGCAGCGTGCTGGACAGCAGCGGCTCACCCAGCTCGGTGAGCAGGGCGTGGGTGACGACATGGTCCGGGATGCGCACGCCGACCGTCTTCTTCTTCGGGTGCTGGAGCATCCGCGGCACCTCACGGGTCGCGGGCAGGATGAACGTGTAGCTGCCCGGCGTGGACGCCTTGATCGCCCGGAACACGTCGTTGTCGATCTGCACGAACTGGCCCAGCTGGGCGAATTCCTGGCACACCAGCGTGAAGTGGTGCCGGTCGTCGAGGCGCCGGATCGACCGAATCCGGTTGATGCCCTCACGGCTGCCCAGCCGGCAGCCCAGCGCGTAACAGGAGTCGGTCGGGTACGCGATCAGCGCGTCCGCGCGGATCAGGTCCGCGACCTGGCTGATGGTGCGCGGCTGGGGGTTGTCGGGGTGGACGTCGAAGTACTTGGCCATCCACCGAGCCTATTGCGTCGCACGGACCGCCGCCGCGCGGGCCGACCCGCGCGGCGGCGCGTGACCCCCTGGCCCGGCCGACGCCCCGGCCCCGAGAGGGGCTGGGTGGGGTAACGTCCCCGACCGGACGCCGACGGCGGGGGACGGAGAGACGAGAGGTGGGGGCCGACATGGCCGGCCGACAGGACGGCAGCCGGGGTACGGCGGGGGCCGGCGGCGAGGTCTGGGAACGCGAACTGCTCGACCTGCTGCGGCCGGGCGACCCCGACCTGGGGAAGGTCACGGCCTGGCTCGCCCGCACCGTGGACGGCACGGCGGGTCTCCTCGACGACACCGGCGCCCTCCTCGCGGGAGCGCCCGCCCCGTGGGACGAACGGCTGGCCGGGGACATCGTCACCGGCCGGATCGCCGCCGCGTCCCGGGACGAACCGGGACATCACCAACGGCTCGTGCGGGTCGGACACCCACGGCCCGGCGCGTCCGGAGTCCTCACCGTCACCCGCGAGGACCCCTTCGACCGGCGCACCGCCGACATCGTCACGCACACCGTGCGGGTGCTGGAACTCCTGCTGACCGCCCGCGAGCGGGCCAGCGCCGACCTGCGGCTCGCCCGCGCCAGCGCCGACCTGCGGCTCGCGATCCTGCAACTCCTGATGGTCGAGGACACGGTCTCCGCGCGCCGGGTCGCCGCCGGACTGTGGCCAGGCCTGCTCGACACCGACACCGCCCGCGTCTACGTCCTGGAGACCTGCCCCGGGGAGCGGGACCGGATCGCCGAGGAGTGCCTCGACGCCACCCGGGGCCGGGCCCTGGTGGTGCGCTGCCCGGCCGTCGACCAGCACGTCATCGTCGTCGCCCCGCGCGACGCGGCGGGCGATGACCTGCGGTCGGTGACCGTGCGGCGGCCCGGCACCTTCCTCGGCGGCAGCACCCCGCAGGCCCTCGCGCACACCGCCACCGCCTACGGGCAGGCCGTCAGCGCCCTCGCGGTCGCCCGGTTCCGCCCGGACCAGCACGCCGTCTACGCCGAACGCACCCACCCCGAGCGCCTGTTGGACCCGGCCGCCCTGCACCGCTGGTCCGTCCGGCTGCTGCGCCCCCTCGACGCGCTGGCCCACCACACCCGCGCCGAGCTGCTCGCGACGACCCGGCTGGGCCTGGAGTTCCCGGCCGTGAGCGCCGCCAAGATCATGGGCGTCAGCCGCAACACCGTCCGGGCCCGCAGGGAACGCCTGGAGAGCCTGCTGGGCGCCGACCTGTCCGACCTCACCGACCGAGCCGTCCTCCACCTCGCCCTCAACGCGCAGGCAGCACACGGCGGTTCGGGCGCGGCCGACCCCGCACCGGTCCCGTTCGACGAGCTGCTGACCGGGCTCGCCCTGCGGGCCTGGGCGCACGGTCTGCTCGCCCGGCTCGACACGGACGCCCGCGACCTGCGCCGCACCCTGCGCGTCTGGATCGCGGAGGGCGGCAACGCCGAACGGGCCGCGCACGCCCTCGGCATGCACCCGCAGACCGTCCGCGACCACGTCCGCAGCGCCGAACCCGTCCTGGAACGCCAGCTCCTCGCCGCCGGCGGCGACCTGTACGAGGTCGTCCTCGCCCTGCTCGCCGTCGGTGACCTCCGGCCGCCCGCGCTCGGCCGGACAAACCCGGACCGGCCGGACGCACCTGTGCACGGGTGAGCCCTCGGGGCCCGACAGCGGGCACCGGCGCGATACCCGGCGACCGGGCGGCCCCCGTAGGTTCGAGGCACCGCGGGGGCACGACCGATACGGGGGTACGGTCGGTCCCCCGCGGCCCTCAGCCGAGCCGTACCGGGATCTCCTGCCAGCCCGACGCGATGAACGACGGGACCTGACGCAACTCCTCGACACCGACGGCGAGTCGCAGGTCGGGGAAGCGGTCGAAGAGGGCCGGGAGCGCGGTCAGCGCCTCCATCCGGGCCAGCGGCGCGCCGATGCACCGGTGCACCCCGATCCCGAACGACAGATGGTCCTCCGCCCCGCGCGCCGCGTCGAAGACGTCCGCGTCCGGACCGTAGCGCGCCGGGTCGACGCCCGCCGCCGCGTACGTCGTGATGATGGCGTCGCCCGCCGGTATCGTCACCCCGCCGACCTCGATGTCGCGCACCGCGAACCGCAGCGGCAGCGAGGCGATCGACGGGTGCACCCGCAGTGTCTCGTCGACGACCGCGTCCCAACCGACCTTGCCCGCCCGCACCTTGGCCAGCTGGTCGGGGTCGGCGAGCAGCGCGGTGGCCGCGTTGCCGATCAGGTTCACGGTCGTCTCGAACCCGGCGCCGACCATCAGCAGCAGCGTGTAGAGCAGCTCCTCGTCGCTGAGCCGGTCGCCGTCCTCGTCCCGGACCCGGATCAGCTCGGTGGTCAGATCGTCCCCGGGGTGCTCGGTGCGGTACGCGATCAGCGCCCCCAGGACCGACCCGATCCGCCGCTGCACGGCCGCCGCCCGCTCGGGGCTCGGGTCGGAGGTGTCCATGATGTCGGCGATCAGCCCACCGGTGTCCTCGGTCAACTCCTCGGGTACACCGAACAGTTCGCAGATCATCCGCATCGGCAGCGGATGCGCGAACCGCGCGCGCAGGTCGGTCACCGAGCCGTCCGCACCGGCCGCCGCCATCCCGTCGAGCAGCTCGGCGGTGAGGGCCTCGACCCGGGGACGCATGCCCTCGGTGCGCCGGTGGGTGAAGCTCGGCGCGACCAGCCTGCGCAGCCGGGTGTGGTCGTGACCGTACGTGGAGAGCATGTTGACCACGCCGACCCAGCCGAGTATCCAGCCCCAGGACGGATGGGCGTCCAGCTCCGGCCAGAGCCGCCAGTGCAGGCGCGGGTCCTTGCTGACCCGCGGATCGAGGATCAGCTCCTTGAGGGTGTCGTACCCGGTGGGCGCCCAGGCGGGGATGGCGCCCGGCAGTTCGACGGGCACGATCGGGCCCAGGGCGCGTAACCGGGCGCTCTCGGCGGCGATGTCGGCGCCGAACGGGTCGAGGGCGATGCGGTCGGTGACGGTCACGAGAGGCCTCCGGGCCGGTCGGGGGAGCGGGGCGTGAAACGGACGGGCAGCGCGGTGAGCGAACGGTGGAACGGGCCGGGCCGCCACGCCAGACGCTCACGGGGCAGGACGGGGCTCAGGTCGGGCAGCCACTGGGTGAGCCGTTCGATCGCCTCGGTCGCGATGAGCAGCGTGTGCTGCTTGACCGGACAGGCGTGCGGCCCCGCCGACCAGGACAGATGCGAGGCGTCCTTGGGATGCCGGCCGCCGGTGACGTCCCGCTCGGCGAAGTGCCCCAGCGCCCCGTAGGAGATCACCACCGGGACGGCCGCCCTGATCCACGCCCCGTGGAAGGTCACCGGGCGCCGCGCGTAGTGGATGCCGTAGTTCGCGAGCGGCGTCTCGTGGTGCAGCACCTCGACGACGGCGTCCATCACCGGCCGGGCGCCGTCGGTGAGCGTCGAGTAGTACAGCGGGTTGCCGAGGATGCGGGACAGCGCGTTGGACACCAGGTTGGCGGTGGGTTCGTGGCCCGCGCCGAGGGTGAGGAACACCTGCCAGGTGACCTCCTCGGGGGTCAGCGCGGCCGGGTGGTCGAGCAGGCGGCTCGGCAGGTCCTCGCCGCGCCGCTCGCTCTTGGCCGCGATCAGCTCCAGCACATATCCGCCGAACTCCGCCTCGCCCTCGGCCGCTTGGGGCCCGCCCTCCATCATCTTGCCGAGGGCCGCGTCCAGTCGGCCGCTCTGGCTGTCCGGGAGCCCGAAGAGGCTGTTGAAGACCAGCGCCATCAGCGGCCGGGCGAAGTCGGTCACGAGGTCGGCCTCGCCGCCCGGCCCGATCCGGCTCACCAGCACATGCACCGCCCGGTGCACCCGGGCCCGCAGGTCGTGCGGTTCGATCAGGTCGAAGGTGTCGATCAGCGCGGTGCGGTAGCGCAGATGGTCGGCGCCGTCCGAGAACAGCGAGTTGGGCCGCCAGCGCATCATCCCGAGCACCGGCGAGTCGTCGGCGACCGTCGACTCCCACGGCCGCGGATCGTGCGAGAACGACTCCTCGTCACCGAGCAGATCGAGCGCGGCCCGCCGGTCGGTGACGACGTACGCGGGCACACCCGGCGCCAACTCGGCCCAGCCGACCGGACCTTGGGCCCGCAGCGCCTCGTAGTGGCCGTACGGGTCGCGTGCGAAACCGTCCTCCCAGAGCCGGACGGGCGCCGAACGGGAGAAGTCCTGCCGGGCGGGGGGATAGCTGGTCACCGGTGCTCCGAGGGGTGGCTGTCGATGAGGCGCCGCACCAGGGCGAGCAGCGCGTCGAGGGAGGAGTTCGCGTCCCGCGCGTCACACACGACCATCGGCGTCACCGGCTCCAGGTCGAGGGCGGCCCGCAGTTGCTCGGGCGTGTGATCCCGGGGCGCGTCCGGGAAGGCGTTGACCGCGACCGCGTACGGCAGCCCCGTCTCCTCCACCAGCCCGAGCACGTCGAAGGAGGCGTCGATGCGGCGGCTGTCGACCAGCACGAGCGCGCCCAGCGCCCCGTACGCGATGTCGTCCCACAGCTGCCGGAACCGGGCCTGCCCCGGGGTGCCGAACAGGTACAGCACGATCCCGCCGGGCAGGCTGATCCGGCCGAAGTCGATGGCCACGGTGGTGGTGGTCTTCTCCCGCACCCCGGCCAGGTCGTCGGTGGCCGCGGAGGCCTCGGTGAGCTGTTCCTCGGTGTGCAGCGGCCGGATCTCGGACACCGAGTCGATCAGCGTCGTCTTGCCCACCCCGAACGGCCCCGCGACCAGGATCTTCACCAACTCCCGTGCGGTGTCGGGCAGGTGGACGTCGCTAGCGCTTGAGGGAGCGGAGGCCATCGGCGACTCTCTTCAGGAGGTCGGGGTCGAACCGTTCGGCGGGCGGCACCGGCGGGCGGGCCAGCAGCAGGTCGCGGTCGAGGAGGGCGGCGGCGAGCACCCGCAGCGCCGACACCGGCAACCGCAGCAGCGCCGCCGCCTCCACCACCGTCAGCGAGCCGCCGTCCAGGACGTCGAGGAGGGCGAGTTGGGCGGCGGGCAGTCCGGGCGGGGGGTCGGCGCCGGTGGCGGTGAGGACCGACAGGCGGTCCAGGCGGGTGCGGCCGGTCCCGGCGACGCCGCCGGTCGACAGATACGCGGGGACCAGGGGACGGCCGCCACGGCGGCCGGTCATGCCGGTGCGCCGCCGTCGGTGGTCCGGGGCGCCGCGCTCATCGCCTTCTCGCCCAGCCGCGCCACCTGCGAGTGCACCCGGTGCGCCAGCAGGTCGAGCCGGACCTCGCCGGTGCCGTAGGCGGCGACACAGGTGCCGTGGTCCGTCGGCACGATGAGGACATAGCCGTGGTCCGACTCGATCACCACCTGCCGGATCTCGGCGTCCTCCCGGTCGGCGAACGCCGCCGCCGCCGTCCTGGCCGCGCCCTGCACGGTGCTGGTGATCGCGGCCACCCGCTCGGCCGTGGGCCGCGCCAGGGCGTCCGTGTACCCGGTGATCAGGCCGTCCCGGGTGAGCAGGACGGCCGCCACCACGTGCGGCACCTGGAGTATCGGATCGAGCACCCATGCCGTGTCGCCCGTCTCGCGGCTGGTCATCGAGCCGCTCCCCCCTCGAAGTCGCTTGGTCTGTCGGGTCGTTCGGAGTTCTGGTCGGCGGCCTCGTCGCGGGCCGCCGCGGTCCCTGACTGCAACGCGCCGAGCGCGAGCGCGGACTCCTCCGGCCGCCGCACCGCCCGCCGCGTCTCCTGGTCCCCCTCGACGGTGACCCGGGAACGCCGCCGCCGCTGCGGCAACGCACCCGCCGGACGCGGCCGTTCGGCCTCCACCGGGCCAACGGCCGTGACGGCGGCGGCAGTCGGGTCCGGGCCGGCGTCGAGGGCGGGCGTCGGGGCCGGCGCGGGCGCGGCCGGTTCCTTGGGCGGGGTGCGGCGGGTGGTGCGCGCGGCGCTGGCGGCGGGCGGCCGTTCGGCGGGGTCGATCGCGCTGAGGAGATGGCTGTCGACGCGCAGCACCGCGCGGACCCCGCCGTACGGGGACGGCGAGGACACGTCCACGGTGAGGTCGAACTGCCGGGTCAGCTGCCCGATCGCGGCCAGCCCCATCCGGGGCGGATCGCCCAGCTCGGTCAGCAGGATCGGCTCACCGCCCGCCACCAGCCGCTGTGCGCGGGCCCGTTCCTCCCGCGTCATGCCGAGTCCCGCGTCGTCCACGGTGACGCACACCCCGTGGTGCACATGCTCCAGGTCGACCACGACGTCGGTGTCCGGCGCGGAGTGGCGCAGCGCGTTGTCCAGCAGCTCGGCGACGATGATGGCGACCGGCTCGACGGCGTGCGACACCAGGCCGGTGCCGGGCTCCAGATGGTTGTTGACCCGCACCCGGTCGTACCCGGCGAGCCGCGCCTGACCGCCGGTCACCGCGTCCACCAGGTGCGACTCCTCGCGGGCCAGACCGACCCAGGCCCCGCACACCACGGCGGCGACCTGCGCGCGCCGCAGCGACTGCTCGTTCTCGTGGTCGAGGCGGAACAGGGTCTGCGCCAACTCGGGGTCGTCGTAGTCCTGTTGGAGACGGCGCAGGGCGTCCTGGAGCCGGTACAGGGCGGCCTGGATCTCCCTGGTGGCGCCGCGCATCCCGGCCTGCGCCGCCGCGTCGACGCGGGTGCGCTGGGCGACCAGCTCGGCGCGCAGCCCCTGGAGCACGTCCTCCAGGGCGAGGCCGAGCGGGGACGCGCCGATCTGCGGCTGGGTGGGGCCGGGGACGACGACATGCGGGTGCGTCAACTGCCGTGCGGCGGCCGGGACCCGCTCGGCCGCGAGGTGCTCGACCTCGGCCGTGAACCCCTCCAGGGCGCCGTTCAGCCGGTCCCGCAGGGCGGCCGACTCCGCGCGCTGGCGGGCCAGTTGACGCCGGGAGCGGATCAGGCCGCCGCCCAGGGCGAACGCGGACAGCGTGCCCACGGCGAGACCGCCGGCGGCCAACTCCGGTAGTTCGATCATCGAATCGGTTCCAAGAGGGGTCGCGGGCAGGGGAGAGCGGGGCGGGGGAGCAGCCGGGGACGGTCGCGTCCCCCAGGCGCCACTCGCAGCACAGTACACACCGTCATCGATCGATCTCGCACGGTCGGGAAAGTCTTCGCGCCGAATGTTGCCGCTGGCTGATCGGTTCTTCCTCGACTATCCGAAATGCCGCATAGATGGCCCGAGTTGAGGTCGCTCCGTGCGACGCGCCGGACGACCGGAGGGGCGGCGCGGCCAGGGCGAGGACAGGGGTGCCGTGACCGATGGTGATCCGGACACGGCCCCCGCACCCCCCCCGTACTTGAGGGGTGGTCCGGATGGTCGTGGTGTGCCGCACGGGGAAAGACTTCAAGCACCGCACGCTCTGGAGAGGAGCAGCCGTGCCCCGCTATGACGCAGGACGCCTGGCCGATCTCGCTTCCCGCATCAAGAAGGACGACCCCCGCTTCGCCCGCGCCCTCGCCTCCGGACGCCCCGCCCGGCCCCGGGAGTACCGCAGGTCCGGTGCCTGGTCGGTGCTGGCCGTCAGCACCGTCGTCCTGCTGGCCGGGGTCGTGGTCGAACACGGGCTGCTCATCGCGGCCGCCCTGGTCTTCATGGGCGTGGCCGCCCAGTTGCTCGACCCGACCAGGTCCCGTGGGGGGCGCTGAGGGACGGCACGCGACGGTCGGCCGTCTTGACCGGTCCCGTAGGCTGGTCGCCCCGCTCGACCGTCTCTTGAGGCGGCGTCACGGGGTGCGGGGCCAGGACAAGGAGGACCGGCCGGCATGATCGAGTGGAGCACTCTGCGCATGGCGGCGAGACCCGTGCCCCAGCCGCTCGCCGCACCGCTGATCTGGATCGGCGCGTGCGCCGGTGCCGCGATCCTGGTCGCGGTCCTCAACTCCCTTGCCGGGCCCGGCCGTCCGGCGCTCGTCCTGCTGGCCCTCTCCGGGTTCGCGATCGTCCTGGGCCTGTGCGCGAGCTTCGCCGCCGCGCCCGGAACGGCGGTGCTGTGCTGGCTGGTCCTCAACGCCTTCGGCATACCGCCCGCGGGCACCCTCACCTGGGTGACCCAGCGCGACGCCCGCTGGCTGGCCTGTCTCCTCGGCGCCACGCTGGTCGGCACGTTGGTGGCCCGCGTGGTCAACGCCCGCGCCGCGTACCGGCATCTCACCCCGACCCTCTTCCCCGAGCCGCCCGAGCCGGACCTCCCGCCGCCCGGCCCGCTGACCCCACGCCCCGGCGGCTGAGCGCGCCCCTGCGGCCCC
Source organism: Streptomyces sp. NPDC091279 (assembly GCF_044757465.1). Lineage (NCBI taxonomy): Bacteria > Bacillati > Actinomycetota > Actinomycetes > Kitasatosporales > Streptomycetaceae > Streptomyces > Streptomyces sp. NPDC091279. Next base: position 435,807 of record NZ_JBIVVA010000004.1, read on the forward strand.
GCGCCTACCAGCGCCCCGTCTCACCGACCAGCACCCGCACGTCCCACGGACCGAGGTCGAGCACCGAGCCCCGGGGGAGCGGGGTGTCGTCGAGCACGTCCGAAAGATCCGCCGGGGTCGGCACAGCGGCCGGTGTCCAGCTCCAGTTGTGAACGACGTGGACGCGCCGCCCGTCCGCAGCCGTACCGGTCGTCACCGTCACCGACTCCGGGAGCGCGCCCCAGCCGTGCACGGGGGCCGGAACCAGCCACTCGGTGAGCGCCCGCGCGAGGTCGCGCCCCGGGACCGTGCCGACGTGCGTGACCCTGCCCGCGCCGTGGCGTCGCGTGGTGATCGCGGGCCAGCGGCCGAAGTGCGGGTGGTCGTAGGTGACCAGCGGCTCGGCGTCGGTCACCGTCAGCCCGTCCGCCCAGTGCGTCGCCATCGCCCCCTCGGGGAGGGCCAGTCGGCCGCCCGGCACGGCACGCACGGGCACCGGCCGGGTGAGGTTGCTGAACTCGTCGTACCAGACGCCCGCCGCCTCGGTGAGCCGCCCGGGAGCGCGCTCGGCCCGGGCGCGGGCCTCCTCGTCGGCGTACCCGGTGCGGGGGCCGAGGACCAGATGGCCGCCGGCCTCGGCGTACGCGGCGAACCAGTCGAGGGTGGAGTCGGCGGCCAGGTACAGCGCCGGGACGACCAGCACCGGATGCCGGTGCGCGGCCTCCCGGGGGGTCACGCCCTCCCGTTCGCCGCGCGGGTCGTGCAACTGCCGTGCGTGCACGAGCCGTACTTGCCGTCCGGCGTCGAACGCGCCCCGGTGGAACGGGTCGAGGATGCGGTGGTAGGCGGTCGGGTCGGGTGCGCCGTCCGGGCGGGAAAGCGGCGGGTACGTCTGCATCAGCCACTTGCTCGGCGTCGAGTACACCAGCGTCACATCGGCATCCGGCTCCACTCCGGCCACCAGCGGCCCGGCCTTTTCGAACTCGCCTCCCAGCCGGGCGAGTTCGGCGTAGACGCGGCCGGGCTTCCCGGTGTGCGGCAGGACCCCGCCCCAGTAGGTCTCGGCGCCGAAGCGCAGGGTGTGCCAGTGCCAGTACTCCACCATCCGGGCCCCGCGTGACACCAGCGCCCACGCGGCCTGCCGCCACTGGCCGTCATAGGCGGGCCGGTTGTCCCACGGGGTGCCGATCGCACCGGCGTTGGTCTCCGTGACCAGGAACGGTTCCTGCCGCGAGGAGAACATCCAGTCGGCGGTCTGGAACAGCGTCCAGGTGCCGGTGGACTGCCAGCCCTGCTCCTGGTCCTCCGGCGCCGGGTCGGGCAGCAGCAGCGCGTCCTGCATCCCGTAGTACGGGTTCCCGGCCGTGACATCGAGCCGGTCGGTCAGCTCGTCGTCCTCGACCGCCGCACGGGAGTAGGAGATGCACGTGGTGACGAACTGCCCCGGCGCCGTGTACTCGCGGACGAGGTCGGCCTGCCAGCCGATGAACTCCGTCACCTGCCGGGCCTGGAACGCCCGCCACGCCACGTCGTACTGCGGCTGCGCGTTGCCGTCCGGCGTCCACAGGTCGGCCCACGTCGACAGCCGGTGCGACCAATAGACCAGCCCCCATTCCTCGTTGAGGGTCTCGACATCGCCGTACCGGTCCCGCAGGTCGTCCACGAACCGCTGGAACACGCCCTGGTTGTGCAGGAGTTCGAGGCCGGGTTCGTTGTCGACCTGGAAGCCGATGACCGCCGGATGGTCCGCGTACCGGGCGACGATCCGGCGGATCACCCGCTCGGCGTGGAAGCGGAACGCCGGGTGCGTGAAGTCGACCTCCTGCCGGGCGCCCCAGCCGATCCGCTCACCGGTGTGCCGCTCGCCGGTGATCTCCGGGTACTGCCGGGCCAGCCACGGCGGAACGGCGTACGTCGGTGTCCCGAGGATCACCGAGATGCCCCGCTCGTGGGCGCCGTCCAGGACCGGCTGGAGCCAGTCGAGGTCGAACCGTCCGTTGTCCGGCTCCCAGGTCGACCAGACGGACTCGCCGACCCGGATGACGGAGAACCGGGCCTTCGCCATCAGATCGAGGTCGGCCTTGAGCCGCTCCTCGGACCGGTCACCGAGCTGGTACTCGTGGTAGTACGCGGCACCGAACAGGACACGGGCAGGCAGAACCGCCATGAGAGACAACCTCCGTCAGGCACAAGGGACTTGGTGAGTGGCGTTCAGGTGCGGGGCGGCGGCCCGGTCGAGGCACGGACGACCAGATCGACGGGCGGGACCTGCGCGGGCAACGGCGGCTCGTCCGGCCGTTCGATGACATGGACGAGCCGCTCGACGCCACCCCGGGCCACCGCGTCGAACGGCTGGCGCACCGTGGTCAGCGGGGGAGTGACGTAGGCGGCGACCGGGACATCGTCGAAGCCGACGACGCTGACGTCCTCGGGGACCCGCCGCCCCGCCTCGGCCAGCGCGCGGATCAGGCCGATCGCCATGTCGTCGTTGGCGGCGAACACGGCGCTCACCGCGCGGTCCGCCGCGAGTGCGCGCCCGGCGGCGTGTCCGGACGCGGCCGACCAGTCGCCGTGCACGACGGGCGGCACCTCCCGGCCGCTGTCGAGGAGCGCCGCCCGCCAGCCCCGCAACCGGTCCCTGGCGCCGTACCAGCGCTGCGGCCCGGCCAGGTGATGGACCGTCATATGCCCCAGTTCCAGGAGGTGTTGGGTCGCCGCCCGGGCCATCAGAGCCGCTCCGTCCCCGGCTGTCAGCACGAGCGGCGCGGTGAGCGGGGAGGGTGTGCCGAGGACCAGGACGGGCACGTCCACGGCGAGGCCGCCGACGCCTGCCTCCTCGGCGATCGGCTCACAGACGACGATGCCGTCCACGCCCTGGTCGAGGAGGGTGCCGACGGCGCCGGCGACACCGTTGGGATCGCCCTCCACGGTGTTGACGACCCGCAGGGCGTACCCGGTGTCCCGGACGGCGCGTTCGAGGCCCATCAGCAGCGAGGTCGGCCCGTACAGCGCCGAGCCCAGGGTCACCACGCCGAGGGACCGGGTCCGGCCCGAGGCCAGCGCGCGGGCCGCGCCGTTGCGCCGGTACCCGAGCCGCCCGGCGGCGTCCAGGACGCGTCGGCGCACGTCGTCGGAGACGTACGGTTCGTCGTTGAAGACCCGGGACACGGTCTTCTGCGACACCCCGGCCAGCCGGGCCACGTCCACACTGCGCGGCCCGGTGGAACCCCCGGCCCGCCCGGCACCTCGCGTCATGCCGCCCTCCCCTCTGACTGCGCAGTCATGTCTACGCAGTCACCACGGCGGCGTCAAGATGCCAGGACGCGTGAGCGGGGCGGGGGCGGCCGGGGTCAGCTGCCGCCCCGGGTGCCGCCCGGCGGTGTCTCCTCCAGCGTGGCCAGGTGGGTGGTGACGTCGTCGGCCAACTTGCCGAGCAGGCGGCCCAGTTCACTCCGGTCATGCTCGGACCAGTCGCTGACGGCGTCCGTGAACCAGCCGATCAGGGTCGCCGCGTACCGGTTCGCCGCCGCCGCGCCCTCGTCGGTGGCCTCGATGAGGCTGGCGCGGCGGTCGTGCGGATCAGCGACCCGCCGGATCAGGTCGCGCCGTTCCAGCGCCTGCACCTGGCGGGTGATGTGCGGGCCGACCACCTGCATCCGCTCGGCGATCTCACCGATCCGCAGCGCCCGGTCCGCCGTGTGCAGCGTCATCAGCACACCCAGCGCGGGCCGGTCGACGGCCAGCCCCGCCGCCTCGGCCGCCCGCTCGGGGAGCCGCCCCCGGGTGACGGCGTTGCTCAGGTGCAGCAGGCGCGGCAGGACCGCCAGGGCGACCGGTCCGGACGCCGGGTCGCTCGCGTCGGGGTCCGGTGTCGCCGGTGCGGGGGAATTCATCGCGCCTCCCACTTGCATACCTAACTTAGGTATCTATATCGTCGAGGGTGTGGTCGTGCCACCGGGCGCGGCACGTCTCCCATAAAGATACCTAACTCAGGTACGCACCTCGGTGCGGCCGTCGAAGGGAAGGGCCATGGACAGGCCTCGCAAGGTTCTGATCTCCGGCGCGAGCATCGCCGGACCCGCGCTCGCCCACTGGCTGGACCGCTACGGCTTCGAGGTCACCGTCGTCGAGAAGGCGTCCGCGCTCCGGGGCGGCGGGTACGCCGTCGACATCCGGGGCACGGCACGCGAGGTCGTCGAGCGGATGGGCCTGCTCCCGCAGCTGCGCGCGGCGCACGTCGACTCGCGCCGGATCAGCTTCGTCGACGCCGACGGCGCCCTCATCGGCGCCCTCAGTCCCGAGGCCCTCACCGGCAGCGACGAGGGCCTCGATCTGGAGGTGCGGCGCGGCGATCTCGCGGACGCCCTCTCCGGCGCCGTCGGCGACAGGGTGGAGTTCCTGTTCGGCGACTCCATCGCCGCCCTGCACGACGACGGCGACCGCGTCGACGTCACCTTCGTCAGCGGCGCCCGGCGCACCTTCGACCTGGTGGTCGGCGCCGACGGGCTGCACTCGAACACCCGGCGCCTGGTCATGGGCCCGGAGGAGCCCTTCCACCGCTACCTGGGCTTCACCTTCGCCGGGTTCACCCTCCCCAACGACCTGGGCCTTTCCCATGAGGCCGTCGCCTGGAACGTCCCCGGCCGGTCCGCCGTCCTCAACGCCCACGAACCCACCGAGCCGGTGCACGGGTTCCTCAACTTCGCCCGCGCGACACCGCCGTTCGAGGCCTTCCGCGACCCCCGGGCGCAGCGTGATCTGGTCGCGGCGATGTTCCCGGAGCAGACCTGGCAGGTTCCGCGCATGGTGGCGGCGATGCGGGAGGCCGACGACCTGTTCTTCGACGTCGTCAGCCAGATCCACCTGCCGAGCTGGTCGCGCGGGCGGGTCGTGCTGGCCGGGGACGCCGCGCACGCCACCTCGTTCATGTCCGGGCAGGGCTCCAGCGTCTCCCTGGTCGGCGCCTACGTCCTGGCCGGTGAACTGGCCACGCACGCCGACCACACGGCCGCGTTCGCCGCGTACGAGCGGACCCTGCGGCCGTTCGCCGAGCAGAACCAGGCGCTGGCCGGGACGGACGGCGGCGCCGTCACACCCCGTACCCAGGAGGCCCTGGACGCCCGTGACGCACTGCTGCGCGGCGAGGCGGCGTGGCCGGCGGACGCCCAGCGCGCCACCCACAGCAGCCTGGCCCTGCCTCACTACCGCCGCGCCGAGGACTCGGTCAGCGCCGCTTGATCCCCGACTGGGCCATCGGCGCGAGGGTCTGCCCGGTGACGGGAACGTCCCCGAGCGCCGCGTCGCACGCGGCCAGCACGTCGTCGGACAGCTCGACCCCGGAGGCGGCGGCGTTGGCGTGCACCTGCTCGGGGCGCGAGGCGCCGGTGATGGCCGAGGCGACCTCACCGCGGCGCAGCACCCAGGCCAGCGCCAGGGTCGGCAGGGTCAGCCCCGCACCGTCGGCGATCGGCGCCAGCCGCTGGACGGCTTCGAGGGCGGCGTCGGAGTAGACGACCTCCCGCGCGACGCCCATCGTCTCGCTGGCGAACCGGCTGCCCTCCGGAACCGGCTCACCGGGCCGGTACTTGCCGGTCAGGACACCCTGCGCGAGCGGCGACCAGACGATCTGCCCGATGCCGTTCGCCTCGCACAGCCCGAAGACCTCCGCCTCGGGCGCCTGCCACAGCATCGAGTACTGCGGCTGCGAGGAGACGAACAACTCGGGCCCGGCGACCTCGATGCCCGCCCTGATCTGGTCGGGCGTCCACTCGCTGAAGCCCAGATAACGGGCCTTGCCCTGCTCCACGACCTTCTGGAGCGCCTCGACGGTGTCCTCGATCGGCACGTCCGGGTCGAAGCGGTGCGCCTGGTAGAGGTCGACGTGGTCGGTCTTCAGCCGGGCCAGCGACGCGTCGATCTGCCGGGCGATCTGGGCGGGGGCCAGGCCCTTGTCGGCCGGGTCGTCGGACATCTGGCCCCAGACCTTGGTGGCCAGGATGTAGGAGTCACGCGGGTGGGCGGAGAGGATCTCGCCCCAGGCGGTCTCGGCGGCGCCCCGCCCGTAGACGTTGGCGGTGTCGAAGAAGTTGATGCCGGCGTCGAAGGCGGCCTCGGTGCACGCGCGGGTCTGGTCGGCCTCGATGCCGCCCGAGTAGGTCAGCCACGACCCGAGGGAGATCTCCGAGACCTCCAGGTCCGAGCTGCCGAGTGTGCGGTATCGCATGGGATGCTCCTGTGCTGGTCGGGTCGGGTCGGTCGGGTCGGTCGGGTTCGGTCGGCCGAGGGGCGGCGGTGGCACGGGTGGGGCCGCGCCCAGCGTTCCCTGGGGGAGATTCTCGCTGTCGGGGCGCCGGTCAGCCAGTGATACGGCGCGGTTCCCGGATCTCGGGTCAGGCGGAGACGTCCGCGTCCAGGTGGCGGCGCAGCTCCGTCACGACCGCCGGGATCTCCCGCCGGAACGCCGCGTGGTCCAGACCGTCGTCGGCGACGACGGCCAGCAGGGCGCGGTCACCGACGGCCGTCACGATCACGTGCCCGGTGCTGCACTGCGCGCTGATCTCCCGGAGCGTACCCGTCGCGCCCTGGTCGGCGAGCCGGTTGCCGAGGGAGAGGGTGGCGGCGGCGACGGCGGCCATGGACTCCGCGTGGGTCTTGCTGACATCACTGGTGACGACCAGGCCGTCGCCGGTGGCCAGGACGCTTTCGGTGACACCCATCACCTTGTCCCGCAGGGAGACCAGGAGATCGTTCACAGGGTCGCTCATGGCGTCTTCTTCTTTCATGTCGAGCGCGTGCGGATGAAGTGGGGGGAGGAAGAGGAGTCCAACGGCGGTGAGGTCACGGCGCGGCCAGGCGCGGGTCTCCGGGCACCCGGGCCGGTCGCCACCGGCGTCCCCGCACCACGAGGTCGGGGTGCGCGGGACAGCCGGGGGCAGGTCAGGCCGATGCGGTCGGGGGACGGGTCGGGGCCGGGGTGCCCCTGCCCGGCAGCCGGCGGGGCAGCGGCACGGCCGTGGGGGAGGCCGGTGCCGGGGTCGCCGGACCGCGGGTCGCGGTGCTCGGTCTCTGCGGTGCGGCGGGCGCGGTCGGCTGGACGAGGCCCAGCGCGAGCAGCCGGCGCAGGTCGATCATCACGGCGAACAGACCACGCCCGAGCGCGAACGCGAGGTCCCTCGGGGTACGGCGGCCGTCGGTGTTGGCCAGCACGTCCTGGTGCCGTGCGGGCAGCGCGCCCACCGCGCCGGGCACCTGGGCACCGGGCGCCACCTGCATACGGCTGCGGGCGAATTCGGCGATCGAGCCGGGCGCACCCGCCAGCAGCTCGGCCCGCCGGACGGTCTCGCCGACGAGCCGCTCGGGGGTGATGCCCGCGTTGCGGTGCAGCACCGGCACGGGCTCGGAGACCTCCCAGCCCTCGGGCCGGCTCAGGGAGAGCGCGAACGCCGCGTCGAACAGCGCGCTCAGGCTGACGACCTCCAACTCACCGCCGCCGACCAGGCCCCGGGCGACCAGGGCCTCGGCGAGGTGGGCGTGCGTGGTGTCCGTGGCGCAGACCGACGCCCAGCTCTCCTCGGTGATCCGTCCCGACCTGAGCAGCAGGCTCTCGATGCCCGGAGCGGCCGGCGTCTCCATGGCGACGACGAGACCGTCCCGCACATGGATGGTGCCGCCCGGCGCCCCGGTCACCCGCACGGTGCAGGACTGCTTGCGGGCCAGCAGGTCCGCCAGCAGGGCGGGGACGGTGCGGGGTCCGGTGCCGGGGCCGGTGATGTCGTCGATCATCGCAGCAGGTCGTCCGCGTGCCGGGCCAGGTCGCGCAGCGCCCAGGTGATGTTGGTGCGGTCCCGGTCGACGTTCGCGCACAACAGCAAGGGGTCGCCGGTCCGCTCCATCTGGAGGGTCACGAGGTGCCGGGTGGCGGTGGTCACGATGATGCTCTCCAACTCGCCCTCGACACCGGCCCGGTGGAGGCGCGTACGCGCGATGTCGGCTGTCTCGCAGGCATCCTGACTGCCGCTCACATCGCCGAGGGTCGCGTAGGCAAGTCCGGTGACCGCGTCGACGAGGGCGGCTCCGCTGAGGCCCTGCGTGGTGAGAGTGCCGCCGAGTGCGACGTCGAGCGATGACAACATGTCCCCCTATCGGCCGCTCCACCAGCACACTACTTTATTTGCCAACTCTTGCGACACTGGCCAAAGATGGCGTTGTCTGAACAGGCGCGGTACACAAAAAGACTGTTTTTGCGCTTCGACCGCTCGTCCCGAGGGTCGTCAAGGAATCGAGGGCACCACCGTGAACATGGAGAGCACGCTCAAGGAAGCGATGGCCATCGAAGGGGCCCTCGGCGTGGCCCTGGTCGACTACGAGAGCGGCATGTCGCTGGGCGTGCTGGGCGGTGGCCCGCACCTCGACCTGGAGGTCGCGGCGGCCGGCAACACGGAGGTGCTGCGCGCCAAGCAGCGCACCCTGAAGTCGATCGACATGGATGACCAGATCGAGGACATCCTGATCACCCTCGGCCATCAGTACCACCTGGTCAGGCCGCTGGTGAGCACGCGCGGCACGCTCTTCCTGTACCTGGCCCTCGACCGCAACCGCAGCAACCTCGCCCTCGCCCGCCACAGCCTCAAGCGCCTCGAAGCGTCCATGGAGATCTGACACCCCAAGTCCCCTTCGGGGCGGGCGCGTCCGCCCCGGGGCGGGCCCGTCCGCGCGCCCTCCGTCCTCCGCGTCCGGGTGAACGGCCTTGCCCCTGAAGGGGGTTGAGGTCGGCCGGTCGCGGACATCGGATGCCGACGAACCCCGCACGACTCTCGCCCGGGCAGACACGTCACCGGTATACAGGGCCAGTCGACCGGCGACCGCGTACCCGGGAGGTCCCGCCATGAACCGCGCCCCGCACTCGTCCCCCTCGACGCCAGGCCCGGGACGCGGCAGAACGATGGCCACCGCGGCCACCGGCTGCGCCCTGGTCGTCGCCCTCGCCGCCCCGGCGGCCGCCCAGGGGCCCGGCTTCGGCCACGGGCACGGCACCCGGTACGTCGCCCTCGGCGACTCCTACACCTCGGGCCCACTGATCCCGAACCAGACCGACGCCAACTGCGCACGCTCCGACCACAATTACCCCTCGCTGGTCGCGGCGGCGGGCCGGGCGACGGCCCTGAAGGACGTGAGCTGCTCCGGGGCGACCACCGCCGAGATGTGGCAGGCGCAGGGCACCAACGGGCCCCAACTGGACGCCGTCCGGCGCGACACCGACCTCGTCACCGTCCAAGTCGGCGGCAACGACATCGGGTTCGGCTCCGTCATCACGACCTGCGCGCAGGTCGCCTCCCAGGACCTGACGGGCGCCCCCTGCCGCCGGTACTACACCTCCGGCGGCGCCGACCGGCTGGCGCTCGCCGTAGTGGCGACGGCGCCGAAGATCGCCCGGGTGCTGAAGGGTGTGCGGGCGAGGGCGCCGCACGCGCGCGTGGTCGTCGTCGGCTACCCGGACCTGCTGCCCGACGACGGCACGGGCTGCTATCCGACGGTGCCGTTCGCGGCCCAGGACTTCGCCTATCTGCGGGACACCGAGAAGCGGCTCAACCTGATGCTGCGGCTGGTGGCCGCGATGCACCGCGCCGCGTATGTCGACACCTACCGCCCCACGATCGGCCACGACATGTGCAAGGCTCCGGCCGACCGCTGGATCGAACCCCTGCGGCCCACCTCCCCGGCCGCGCCCGCCCACCCCAACGCCCGGGGCGAACAGGCCATGGCCCGCGCGGTCCTCACCCGCCTCGGCACGAGGCACGGGCACGGGCGCTGACCTCCGGGCGGGCGGCGTGACGGGTGCGGCACCTGTTAGGGGCACGGGTAACCCGCGAGGGTGAATGTCCGGTAACTGGCGAGGATTTGCCCTTCGCGAGGATTGTCCGGCGAGCGGGTACGGGAAGGCTCACGGGGCCGACGGCGTCCAGTCGTCCCGGAGGTGCCGGGGAGCGACGCGCGCCGCATCCGATCCCGAAAGGAGGTGCACAGATGAAGCTCCTCTTCGCCGTACGCAACAGGGTCGCCGCCCGCAAGAGCCTCAAGGCGAGCGCCTGGTACCTCTGGTACTGACCCCGCCCTCGCCCTTGTCCGGCGAGTCGCCGACATCGTTGTCCCGTCGCATCCACGGTCGTTCGGGACAACGATGTCCGGGGCTCACGGCGGGGCGCCGCGCACCGGCACCACCCCACCGCCCCGGAGAACCGATGGCCCTGTCCGTCACACCGCGCCCGCGCACCACCGTGTTCGCCCCACGGCTCGCCGCCCTGCTCCGTGACCATCTCGGCAAGGACGTGTTCCGGCTCGAACCCGACACGGTCGGCGTCGCCGGGCCCGAGGTCACCGACCGCATTCTCGCGGCGCGCCGGGCCACCGAGACCGAGCGGCCCACCTTCAAGCCCCTGCACGGGCGTTCCATCTCACGGGCCGAGGCGTCCGCCGTGACCAGGACCGTCGGCCACGACGTCCGCGCGGCACTGAGCCGCCCCCTGCCCGAGGACATCGACCTCGCCGGTCCCTGGCCACTGACCGGCCACCTCTTCCTGCGCGACCTGATCCTCGGTCAAGATCCGCGCAGATTAAGGCTGTTGATGAGCCGTACCCTCGAACTGACTCCGAAACTCACCTGGTCGGTGATCTCCGTCGGTGCCGCCCTGCCCGGCTGGCCCACACCCGGCGGCCCTCTCACCGGGCTCGGCGAGAGGGCCGCCCGCGCGGTCGGCTACCAGGAACGCCGGTACGCGATGGGCATGTACCGCAGGGCCGCGGCCCCGGTCTGCTTCACCGTGTCGACGCTGGTCTCCAACGCCCTGTGGCTGGGCGCCCCGTTCGCCGACGACACACCAGGCCGGCATCTCATCCACGAGTCCCTGCGGCTGCTGCCGCCCTCCTGGAACATCCTGCGCAACGCCTCTCCGGAGTACGGCGCCATCGACGGCCGGATCGGCGACGCCGACGACGTCCTGGTGCTGCCGTTCCTCTCGCACCGCGACCCGGCCCTGTGGGACGACCCCGACACCTTCCGACCCGAACGCTGGGAGCACCTGGACCCCGACACCACCCCCGGCTATCTGCCGTTCGGCCACTCCTCCGAACGCTGCTGGGGACGGCACATGGTGCTGCCGCTCGCCGAACTCCTCCTGGAACTCGTCCGCGAGGCCGGCCTGGTGGTCGACCGCGACCAGCACTACGGCAAGGTCCCGCTCCTCGGCCTCCTCGGCGTCGAGGAGGTCCGCCTGACCCGACGCCGCTGACACCGGGCCAGACCCGACGCCGCTGACACGGGCCAGACCCGACACCGCTGACACCGGGCCCGCCCCCGCCCGTCTCACCCGCCCCGCATCCACGCCCGGGTCCCGAACGACGCGCACGCCCGGGACGCCACCGCCGCCGCCCCGCGCAGCGCCTCGACGAAGCCCGCCTGCGTCAACTCGCCCCGGGACGCCAGGAGATGGGCCAGCGCCCCGTGCAGGACGTCTCCCGCGCCGAGGGTGTCCGTCACCGGCACGGGCGGCACCTCGACCGTGCCGTCACCGTCGGGGCCCGCCCACATCAGGGACGCGCCGCCCCGGCTGACCGCCGCCCAACTGACGCCCCGCGCGCGCAGGAAGCGCAGGGTGTCCGCCGGGGTGCGGGTGCCGGGAGGGCGGAAGGCGGCCGAGCAGACGGCTGCGTCGACGAAGGGCAGCAGCGCGTCGGTGCCGTCCTTCCAACTGCCGCCGTCCAGCAGGGTCGTTCGGCCGGTCTCGCGTGCCGTCCGGGCGGCGGCCACCGCCAACGCGCCGTGGTGGCCGTCGAGTTCGACGAGGTCGCAGGCCGCCACCAGGCGCCCGAGATCGGCGGGCGGGGCCAGCCGGTGGGCGGTGGCGTCGGTGGAGGCGACCGCGCGTGCACCGGTGGCCTCGGTCACCAGGACGGACGACACGGCGGGCGGCCCGGCCGCGTCGGCCGCGAGGTCCACCACCCGCACGCCCAGACCGGTCAGGTCCGCCGTGGCCGCGACGCCCAGCGGATGGGCGCCGATCGCGGTCAGCAGCGTGGCCGCGCCCCCGAGATGGGCGAAGACCACGGCGGCGCCCGCGGCGGGACCCCCGGCGGCGACGACCTGCTGACGTGCCGTCAGCTTCTCGTCGTCGCCCGGGACATGGTCCACGAGCTGGATGACGTCCAGCGTGCAGAGCCCGACGAACAGGCCGTGCGGGCGTCGGGTCGAGGTGGTCGGCACGTCCATCGGGGGTCCCTCCCGCACGGCGATGTGTGGTGCGGGAAGTACACCAGACGCGCCCCGGCCGGTGGGCTACCGCAGGCGCCGGGCGCGCAGGACGACATCGTGCGTGTGCGGTGTCCCGGCAGGACCGGGCCGGGTGCGCGGGCGCCGCTCCTGGACCAGCACCGTCCAGTCGTCGCCGAGCAGCGCGGCCACGTCGGCGGGCTGGTGGAAGGAGGCGGGGTCGATGCCTCCTTCCAGCACCGGCGGCAGATCGGCGAGGTCGTGGGAGACGAAGAGCAGGGTGCCGCCCGGCGCGACGGCACGCACCAGGCCGTCCAGCGAGGCCGTGCGGGGGAACGGGAAGTAGTGGACGGACACCAGGTCGAACGCGTCCGCCGGGGGAGGCGTGAGCGTCAGGTCGGCGCGCGTCCACTCCGTCCGGTCCGCGACATCGGCGCCCGCCGCCACGGCGCGCTCCAGGGCGGTCGCGGAGATGTCGGCGCCGGTGACCCGCCAGCCGCGCCGGGCCAGCCACAGCGCGTCGCCACCCTCACCGCACCCCACGTCGAGCGCCCGCCCCGGCGTCAGGTCGGCGGTCTCGGTGACGAGCACGCCGTTCGGCTCGCCGCTGAAGAGCCGGTCGCTGCTGCGGTAGCGCTCGTCCCAGAACTGGGCGTCCATGACCGTCACGGTCGGTCCTCTCCTCGGTTCCTCACTGACAGGGCCGCCGGGTCACCCGGCGCCTCGCCCCCCAACCTGCTCCCGCCCGGGGCACCACGCCAGCGCCCGTTGCCGAAACCGCAAAACACCCGCGAACGGCGAGCCCGGCGCCCTCGACAGCGGGCCGCCGCCGACGCCCGCTCCCTCCGGCGGTGATGGCTTCAACTCCCTTTGCCCATAAGCGAGATGGCCAACGACGGTGTGGTGACCGGCGTCCACGTGGTGCCCTCGGCCGAAGGGGCAATCCGCCTGAATCACCCCAGCGAGGCCGGGGTGGGCGCCGTTCCCGTCACGTGACGCGATCTCGACCCTGGTCCCTACCGGTCAGAGTTGGCTGAAAATATGCGTTCTGGGGGCCGGGGGAGGGGCGTCAAGGGAGGCAGAGCGAGCGTCAAGTGCCTGGTAGGCGAGTGCGCCGGTGTCATATGCCCGCCGATGTCGGATCGCCCAACTACCACATCTGAGCGTCCCGGTGGCCGTTTCTCGACGAAGTGAACTCGTGTGAGGGCTGGGGCCGTTGTGGGGGTACCCGGGCTCGACACCATGACTAGCATGAGCGGCGTGCTTGATCCGGATGAGTGACGGCCCTGACCAGCCTCCTCCGGTTGCCCGGCGACGTAACAGCCGCCCACCCCACTCCTGCTCTCACGGACCGAGGGACCGCGGAATGCCAGTGCCTGCTCGCCCCCGCCCACGCCGATCCGTGAAAGGCGTGCGCCCCACCCCCCTGCTCTTTCCCGCCATCCTGCTCCTGACGGCCGCCGCCGGAGCGACCGCGACCCTCCTCGCCCCCGACGGCGCCCGCTCCTGGGTGCTCGGCACGGCGATCGCCGCCTGGTGCTGCCTCGCCGCCGTCGTGGCCGTCACCTCCGCACAGCTGCGCCGGGCCCGCGGTCAGGCGGCCGCCCGCGCCGGCGAGCTGGAGATGACCAAGAACAACTGGATGCAGCAGAGCGCCGAGGCCTCCCAGCTCGTCAGCGTGACCCTGCCCGAGATCGCCAAGCGCGTGAAGAACGGCGCGAGCGCCGCCGAGGCCCTGCCCGGCGTCCCCGCCCCCTCCGACCCGCACCAACGGCAGATGCTCCACCTCTTCGCCGCCGAACTCGACGAATCGGTTCGCCGCGCCGATCAGGCACAGGCCGAACTCGACGCCCTGCGCGCCGAACGCACCCGGGGCGCCGACGAGATGGAACGGCTCTCCAAGGAGACGCTGCCCGCCGCCGTCGCCCTGCTGCGCACCGGCAGCTCCGCCAACACCGTGCTCGCCAGGTTCGACTGGCCGCACAGCTCCCTGCTGCGCATCGCCGCCGACTTCTTCGTCCGCGAACTCGCCTACAGCGAACGCCGGTCCGCCGCCGCCGAGGCCGCCTCCGCGAAGGCCCTCAGCCGCGTCCAGGCCAAGACCGTCGGCATGCTCGCCGACCTGCGCGACATGCAGGACCGGCACGGCGGCGAGGTCTTCGGCGACCTGCTGCGCCTGGACCACAGCACCTCCCAACTCGGCCTGATGACCGACCGGTTGGCCCTGCTGATGGGTGGCCGCTCCAGCCGCGTGTGGAACAGACCGATCGTCATGGAGAGCATCCTGCGCGGCGCCGTCGGCCGCATCGCCGCCTACCGCCGGGTGCGCCTGCACTCCTCCAGCAAGGCCGCCATCGCCGGTTTCGCCGCCGAGGGCGTCATGCACCTGCTGGCCGAACTGATGGACAACGCCGCCAACTTCTCGCCACCCATCGACGAGGTCCACGTCTACGTCGAGGAACGCAGCGCCGGACTCGTCGTCACCATCGAGGACAGCGGCCTGAAGATGTCCGACGCGGCCATGCGCCGCGCCGAGGAGTCCGTCTCCGGACGCAACGTCGATCTCGCCTCCCTCCAGGGCACCCGCCTCGGCCTCGGCGTCGTCGGACGCCTCGCCGTCAAGTACGGCATCAGCGTCAACTACCGGCCCTCCTCACGCGGTGGGACCGGCGTCGTCGTTCTCCTGCCGCCCCAACTCGTCGCCCAGCAGCGTGAGTCGGCCGCCCAGCAGCGGCCCCGGCACGCCGCGCCGGTGCCCGCGCCCGCCCCTGCGCCCGCCGTCGAGGAAGCCCCGCCCGTGCGCCCGCCCTCGGCCGCGCCCCCCGGGGAACCGGCCCCGAGCCTCGGCATCCCGCGCACCCGGGGCACCGCCACCCCGGGCGGACTGCCCGTGCGGGCCCCCGGCCTGACCATGGCCGAGGCCGACCGGGACCGCCGTCCGACGGCCGCCGAACCACCCACCACCGTGCCCACCGAACCGGGCCCCGCCCGCGACGCCGGGAGCCGCTTCGGCGCCTTCCACCGTGGCCGGCACGGCGCCGCCGGACCCGCCAGGACCGGCGACGACGACGGACACGACACCGTGGCCGACGACTGACCTGCCGGGCCCCGCGCACCGCCCAGGGCCCGGCACCCCCCCACGCCCCCGCAGATTCGCCGTACTTCGCTGGATTGGAGGAACGGGCCGGGTGACCTCGACCAGGTCGACACCCGCCCCACCCACCATGGAGACCACTGACAACAGCCTCACCTGGCTCCTCATGAACCTCTTGGAGCGCACGCCTGGCACCCGCCACGCGCTCGTCCTGTCGCGGGACGGCCTGAAGCTGTGCTGGACCGAGCACCTCACGCTCGACCAGGCCGACCAGCTCTCGGCCATCTGCTCCGGCATCCAGGCCCTCGCCCAGGGCGCCTCCGTGGAGTTCGGCGACGGCTCGGGCGGCGTGCGGCACTCCATGACCGAGTTCCACGGCGGCCTGCTGTTCATCGTGGAGGCCGGTCAGGGCGCGCACCTCGCCGTCGTCGCCCAGGAGAGCGCCGACCCCGGCGTCGTCGGCCACCAGATGACCGAGCTGGTCGAACAGATCGGCGAGCACCTGCGCGCCGAGCCCCGCACACCCGCCGTCCGGGGTGCCACCAGGTGACCAACAAACCCGTGGACATCGGCGACCCGGACCGCCTGTACACGGTCACGGGCGGACGCAGCGAGGCCGACGACACCTTCGACCTGGTGACCCTCATCGTCAGCGAGTGCGAACCGACGGCCGGGATGCAGTCGGAACACGTCCGGATTCTCGAACTGTGCCGTCACCCGACCGCACTCGTCGAGGTCTCCGCCGAACTGAAGCTGCCCATCACGGTCGTCCGGATTCTCCTCGGCGACCTCCACGACATGGGCCGGATCAGCGCCCGCCACCCCCGCGCGGCCCGCTCCGTCGCGGCCCTCCCCGAAACCGCCCTGCTCCAGGAGGTGCTCCATGGGCTCCGCAACCTCTGAAGCGCCCTCCCAGCGCACACCGCTGGCCGACGGCGCCGAGACCGGCCTGAAGATCGTCGTGGTGGGCGGATTCGGCGTCGGCAAGACCACCCTGGTCCGCTCGGTCAGCGAGATCAGACCGCTGAACACCGAAGAGGTCATGACCACCGCAGGTCAGGGCGTCGACGAGACGGCCGGTGTGGAACGCAAGACCACCACGACCGTCGCCTTCGACTTCGGGCGCATCAGCCTCAACCAGAGCATGGTGCTGTACCTGTTCGGCGCCCCGGGCCAGGAACGCTTCTGGTACCTGTGGGACCGGCTGTTCTCCGGCACGCTCGGCGCGGTCGTCCTCGTCGACACCCGGCGCATGCAGGACTCCTGGTACGCGATAGACCGGCTGGAACACCACCGCACCCCGTTCGTGGTGGCCGTCAACCGCTTCGACGACGACCAGTCCCGCTTCTCCCTCGACGAGATCCGCCAGGCCCTCGCCCTCGGCGCGCACGTACCGATGGTCGACTGCGACGCGCGGGTGCGGGCCTCGGGCAAGGAGGTCCTCATCACCCTGGTGGACCACCTCTACGCATTGGCACTGTCCCAGGAGAGGAAACCGTGAGCGACACCCCCGGCTCCCCGGCCGCGACCACGCCGCCGCCCGGCTGCCCCGCGCACGCCGACGCCGTGCCCCTGGGCGGCCTTGAGTACCAGCAGACGCCTGCCCAGCTGTACCGCACGCTGCGCCGGGAGCACGGCGCGGTCGCCCCGGTGCTGCTGGACGGCGGCGTCCCGGCCTGGCTGGTCCTCGGCTACCCCGAGGTCTCCTACGTGACCAGCCACGACGAGCTGTTCGCCCGCGACTCCCGGCGCTGGAACCAGTGGCCGAACATCCCCGCGGACTGGCCGCTGCTCCCGTTCGTCGGCTACCAGCCCTCCGTGCTGTTCACCGAGCGCGAGGAGCACCAGCGGCGGGCCGGCGTGATCACCGGGGCCCTGGAGGGCGTCGACCAGTTCGAGCTGGCCCGTGAGTGCCAGCTGATCGCCGAGCAGCTGATCACCGCGTTCTCCGGCAGCGGCCGGGCCGAGCTGATGACCATGTACGCGCACGCCCTGCCCGCCCGCGGCGTGCTGTGGATGTGCGGGATGCCGCAGGACAGCGCCGACACCGACCAACTCGTCGACGACCTGCGGATCTCCCTCGACGCCGGGGAGGGCGACGACCCGGTCGCCGCGTACGGCAGGGTCGGCGAGCGGATCACGCGGCTGGTGCGGGAGAAACGCGAGCGGCCGGGGCCCGACGTCACCTCCCGGATGATCCTCGACCCGGCGGGGCTCAGCGACGAGGAGATCGTGCAGGACCTGATCTCCGTGATCGCCGCCGCGCAGCAGCCGACCGCCAACTGGATCTGCAACACGCTGCGGCTGCTGCTCACCGACGAGCGCTTCGCGGTCAACGTCTCCGGCGGCCGGGTCAGCGTCGGCGACGCGCTCAATGAGGTGCTGTGGCTGGACACGCCGACGCAGAACTTCATCGGCCGGTGGGCGGTGCGGGACACCCAGCTCGGCGGGCGGCTGATCCGGGAGGGCGACTGCCTCGTCCTCGGCCTCGCGGCGGCCAACACCGACCCGCAGATCTGGCCCGAGTCCCATGTCGGCGCCGAGAACTCCGCGCACCTGTCCTTCAGCAACGGCGAACACCGCTGCCCCTACCCGGCCCCGCTGCTGGCGGACGTCATGGCGCGCACGGCCGTCGAGACGCTCCTCGACCATCTGCCCGACCTCGTACTGAGCGTGAAGGCGGACGAGTTGACGTGGCGGCCGTCCATCTGGATGCGCGGACTGACCTCCCTGCCCGTGGAGTTCACGCCCGCCGCCCGCTGACCGCCCCCTCCGCGCACCCGGCCCGACGGGCACGCGGAGCGTCAACGGCCGTGCCGAGCACGTCGGTCAGGCGGGCACCGGGGTGAAGCGCACCGGCAGCGACTGCGGGCCCCGGGTGAACACGCCCTGTTCGGCCGGGTGGTGGCCGTCGGCGAGCCGCAGGTCGGGCATCGCGTCCAGGAGCTGACTCACGCCGATCTCCACCTCCGCCTTGGCGAGCAGCGCGCCGACGCAGAAGTGCCGGCCGAGCGCGAACGCCAGATGGTCGGCGGCGGCCGAGAACGCCGACGTCGTGCTGAGGTCGGTGCGGAAGATGTCGAACCGGTCGGGCTCGTGGTACCGGCCGGGGTCCCGGCCCGCGGCGCCGATCAGACAGGTCACCGTGGCGCCGGTCGGTATGGTGCCGCCGCTGACCTCGACGTCGGTCGCCGTCTGCCGCATGATCATGTGCACCGGCGGGGTGTAGCGCAACGTCTCCGCGAACGCCGCCGCGATCAGACTCCGGTCGTCGCGGACCGCCGCCAACTGGTCGGGATGCGTCAGCAGGTTGGCGAAAATGCTCGCGATCGCCTTGTCGGTGGTCTCCCCGCCGGCCGCGAGGAGCAGGCTACAGAACGCCTTGATGTCCTCGTCGCTCATCCGGACGCCGTCGACCTCGGCCGCGCACAGCGTGGACAGCAGATCGTCGCCCAGGTGGTCCCGGCGCTCCCGGATGATCGGGAACATGTACTCGGCGAACTCCACCCGGGTGCGCTCGCCCGCCGCCGTCACCTCCGGGTCCCCGGAGAGGTTGCCGAGGAAGGCGATGACCGTCGTGTACCAGCCGTGGAACCGGGCGTGATCGCTCTTGTCCAGGCCCAGCATGTCCGCGATCACGTTCACCGGGAACCGGGTCGCGTAGTCGCCGACGAGGTCCGCGGTGCCCGAGTGCCGGAAGCCGGCGATGAGTTCACGCGAGTTGCGCTCGATGACCGGCAGGAACTTCTCCTGGAGGTCGGTGCCCCGGAAGGCGGGC
Source organism: Streptomyces sp. NPDC091279 (assembly GCF_044757465.1). Lineage (NCBI taxonomy): Bacteria > Bacillati > Actinomycetota > Actinomycetes > Kitasatosporales > Streptomycetaceae > Streptomyces > Streptomyces sp. NPDC091279. Next base: position 454,920 of record NZ_JBIVVA010000004.1, read on the forward strand.
GCCACGAGCGCCCGCCGCACCGCGTGCTCGCGCCCGCTCATCTGGAGGATCGTCTTCCCGTGCACGGGCTCGATCTGCCAGTTGTAGTTGTCGGTCGTGAACTGCGCCTTCTTGTCCTTGAAGACGCGTTCCACGTCCTCGTAGCGGGAGATGACGTAGCTCTGGGTGGCCTCGTGCCAGATCAGGGGCTCTTTCTCCCGCATCACCGCGTAGGCGGGGTAGGGATTCGCCGCGAAGTCGGACGACAGGATGTCGGGCACCCGGTGGGCAGTGGACACGGAACTCCTCAAGGTGGACAACTGACCTAGGTGAGTAGGTTATTGATCTTGCCATGGCTCAAACAGTCCAGCCCTGGCCGAAGTTGAGCGTTTCCACTACTCTGCGGCACGACAGCCCGGCCGTACACCCGTCACACCCGTCGGTGTGCGATCCGTCCGTGACTGACGGGTCTGCACCGGTCACCGCTGATCACCGAATTGCGGATGTGTCGTGCGAGTTTCAAAGTGGCGCGGATTGTGTCTTGACGGTGTGCATCCTGTCGGCGTTGGCTGTGCAGTCACCTGGTCACCAGGACGCTCACTCCTGCCCGAAAGGCCACTTGCACGTGAACTCTCGCACCACCCGCAGACCCGCCACGCCTCGTCTCGCCGTCGCGGTGACCGCATCGGCGTCGGCCTTCCTGCTCACGGCCTGCGGTGCGCTCGACTCAGTGGCCGGGGATGACAGTTCCACGACCCCGAACAAGCGGAACGACATCACGGTCGGGCTCCTGCTGCCCGACCGGGACACGGCGCGCTTCGACAAGTTCGACTACCCGCTCATCGAGAAGCACGTGAAGTCGCTGACGGCGGGCAAGGGCAAGGTCGTCTACGCCAACGCCGAGGCGAGCGCGACCAAGCAGAACGCGCAGATGGAGCAGATGATCGCCGACAAGGCGGACGTCCTCCTGGTGGACGCGGTCGACGCGAAGGCGATCGCCTCGTCCATCGAGAAGGCCAAGGCCGCCGGCATCCCCGTCATCGCCTACGACCGGCTCGCCCAGGGCCCCATCACGGCCTATGTGTCGCACGACAACGAACTCGTCGGCGAGGTGCAGGGCCGCGCCATCGTCGACGCCCTCGGCGCCGACGCCAAGAGCAGCAAGATCGTGATGCTCAACGGCTCGCTCCCCGACCCGAACACCGCCCGCTTCAAGCAGGGCGCGCTCAGCGAGCTGAAGAACCGCGTCATCATCGCCAAGTCCTACAACACCGAGGAGTGGGTCCCGGAGATCGCCGAGGCCAACATGAAGAAGGCGATCGCGGCGCTCGGCGTGGACAACATCGCCGCCGTCTACGCGGCCAACGACGGCATAGCCGGGGCGGCCATCAAGGCCCTGAAGGACGCGGGCGTCGCCAAGATGCCGCCGGTGACCGGGCAGGACGCCGAACTGGTCGCGGTCCAGCGGATCGTGTCCGGCGAGCAGTACATGACCGTCTACAAGCCGTTCCCCCAGGAGGCCACGGACGCCGCCGAGTTGGCCGTCGCCAAGGTGCGCAACAGCAAGCTGCGCTTCGACGCGCTCGCCACCGAAACCGTCGACAGCCCGTCGGACCAGGGCATTCCGGCCCGCCTTGTGCCCGTGGTCGCGCTGACCAAGGACAACATCAAGGACACGGTGATCGAGGACGGCGTCTACACCGTCAAGGACATCTGCACCGCCGCCTACAAGGCGGACTGCGCGGCCATCGGCCTGGAGTAGCCCCTCGCCGGGCGGGGCGGAGCGGGACGGGGGGACCGGCCCGCTGCTGCCCCACCGGGACGGACGACGGGCGCCTCGTCCCGCCGGGGAGTCAGGGCGACGGGACGCGGGCCACCGCCGCGTAGACGCCGCTGGGCGCCGCGTCGACAGTGGCCGTGCCCCATTCCGTCGCCGTGACCAGGCCGGGGGCGACGAGGTCGAGACCGTCGAGGAAGCGGGCGACCTCGGTGCGGGTGCGGAAGCCGAGCGTGATGCCGCCCCGGGCGTACTCGGCGGTGGCCTTCGCGGCCAGCTCGGGGAGCAGGTCCGAGGCGCCGTGCGACAGCACCAGATAGCTGCCCGGCGCCAGGGTGGCGACCAGGTCACGGACGATGGCGTGGGCGTCCTGCCCGTCCGGAACGAAGTGCATCAGCGCGATCAGCGACAGGGCGATCGGCCGGTCGAAGTCCAGGGTGGCGCGGGCGTGTTCGACGATGCGCCCCGGCCGGCGGACGTCGGCCTCGATGTAGTCGGTGACGCCCTCGGTGCCGCTGATGAGCAGCGCCTCGGCGTGCCGCAGGACGATCGGGTCGTTGTCGGCGTACACGACCTTCGCCGTCGGCACGATCCGCTGCACGACCTGGTGCAGATTGGGCTCGGTGGGTATGCCCGTGCCGATGTCCAGGAACTGGTCGACGCCCTGTCCGGCCAGCCAGGCCGCCGCCCGGTGCATGAACTGCCGGTTCTGCCGCGCCGCGTCCTTCGCCGCCGGCGGCAGACTCTGGCCGACGGCCTCGTCGACCGGGTAGTTGTCCTTGCCGCCCAGCAGCCAGTCGTAGACCCGGGCGGGGTGCGCCTTGCTGGTGTCGATGGTCGGGGGCGCCTCGGGGCCGTCGGTCATCTCGTCCACTCCATCGCGCCGGGGACCCGGAGGCCGGGCCGAACAGTCGATCATCCTACGGGCGGGGAGCTGCCCGGGAAACGGGGTGAAGGGGAGGTTCCGTGAGCGCCCGGGGAGAGGTGGGTGACGCAGGTCACATCGGGGGGTGTCACATGCGGCGGGGCTGTCCGGTCATAGCTGTGTCCCCAACGACACGACACAGGAGTCCGTCATGGAAGCCCGTCTGAACCTCTTCGCCAACCCGGTCTCGGCCAAGGCCTTCAAGCACCTCAACGCCGTCGGGACGGTCCTGGAGAACTCGACCCTGCCGGCCGCGACCCAGGAGCTGGTGAAGATCCGCGCCAGCCAGATCAACGGCTGCGGCTTCTGCACCGACATGCACGTCAAGGAGGCCGCCCACGCCGGTGAGACCCACCAGCGCCTGCATCTCGTCGCGGTCTGGCGCGAGGCCACCGTCTTCACCGACGCCGAGCGGGCCGCCCTCGAACTGGTCGAGGAGGGCACCCGGATCGCCGACGCGGCCGGTGGCGTCCCGGACGACGTCTGGGCGAACGCGGCCAAGCACTACGACGAGGAACAGCTCGGCGCCCTGGTCCTCCTCATCGCGATGATCAACGCCTTCAACCGCATCAACGTCCTCGTCCGCCAGCCCGCCGGCACCTACCAGGCAGGCCAACTCGCCGCACTCCACCGCACCTTCGAGTGACACACCCCCCGGCCGCGCGCCCCGCCACCACTTCGCGCGGCCGGTGTGAGGCGGGGGCGGTGTGGAGGAGGCGAATCGGGCCGCGCGGCCGGGCGGGGCACGGAAGACTGTCCCCCGTGTCGAGTCAATTACCGCCCATCGCCCCAGGGTTCGTCGGCCGCCGGGACGAGTCCGACGAACTCGCCGATGCCCTGCGCGCCCACCGGCTGACCACCCTCACCGGGTCCGGCGGCGTCGGCAAGAGCCGCCTCGCCCTGCACGCCGCCGACCGGCTCGCGCGCACCGCACACCGCGACGCGGCCTGGGCCGACCTGTGGCAACTGCGCGACGACCGGCTCCTGGTGGCCACCGTCGCGGACGCCGTCGGGTTCGCCGACCACACCCCGGACACCCCGCTCGACGCCCTCGCCGCCTGGCTGGCCGACCGGGACCTGCTGCTCGTCCTGGACTCCTGCGAACACCTGCTGCCCGGCTGCGCCGCCCTCGTCGGCCATCTGCTGCGCGCCTGCCCGCGCCTGACCGTCCTCACGACCAGCCGCGAACCCCTCGCGCTGCCCGGCGAACGGCGCATCGTGCTGGCGCCGCTGCCCGTCGACACCGACGCCCCGGCGCTGCTCGCCCGCCTCGCCGCCGACGCCGGCCGACCGCTCACCGGCGTGGCCGACGCCGTCGTCGCGGCCCGGCTCTGCGCCCGCCTCCAGGGCATCCCGCTCGCCGTCGAACTCGCCGCCGGACACCTCGCCGACCGTGCCCTCAAGGACGTCGACCGCGCACTCGCCCTGCTGCTCGACCTCGCCGCCACCGACGCGCGCGGCGGACCGCCCCGGCACCGGGCCCTGCGCACCACCATCGGCTGGAGCCACGAACTGTGCGCACCGCCCGAACGGCTGCTCTGGGCCCGCCTGTCGGTGTTCCGCGGCTCCATGGACGCCGAGGCCGTGAGCGCGGTCTGCGCGGGCGGCCCGCTCACCCCCGCCGACGTCGCCCAGGCCCTCACCGGACTCGAACGCAAGTCGGTGATCAGCCGCGACGGCGACCGCTACCGGATGCTGGACACCGTCCGCGAGTACGGGCGGATGTGGCTCGACGCCCTCGGCGAGACCGGCGCCGTCGCCGACCGGCACGCCCGCCACCACGCGCACGCCGCCCGCCGGGCCGACCGGGCCTGGTTCGGCGCCGATCAGATCCGCTGGTACGGCTGGATCGGCCGCACCCACGTCGACCTGTGCACCGCCCTCGACCACCTGCTGCTCACCCGCCCCGACGACGCCGTCGAGATGGCCGGGCACCTCAGCTTCTTCTGGAGCTGCTGCGGCCATCTCCCCGAAGCCGCCCGCTACCTCGAAGAGGCCCTCGACCTGTCCACCGCCCCCGGCCCCACCCGCACCCGGGCCCTGTGGGCGCTCGGCGTCGTACGGGTGCTGCGCGGGGAGCACGAGGAGGGCCGCGCCCTGGCCCAGGCCTGCCGGCGCCTGGCCGAACGGACCGGCGACACCGACGCCCTGCTCGGATCGGCCTACCTGCTCTCCCTGACCCACCTGCTCGGCGGCCGTCCGCTGGCCGCCGAGCACGTGGTGGAGTCGGCGCTCGCCCAGACCGCCCAGGCCGGTGGGTCCGGCACCGGACGGGTGCTGTGCCGGCTCTCCCGGGTCTTCGCGTACACCTCCCGTGGCCTCGCCGTCGAGGCCCGCGAGGCGGCCGCCGAACTGCGCCGCGAGTCCGTCGCCCGGGACGAGTGGTGGACCCGTTCCTACATCGACTACCAACTCGCCGTCATGGCCCTCGCCGAGGAGCGGGCCGACACCGCCACCACCCACGCCCTGTCCATGCTGGAGGGCAAGTTGCGCATCGGCGACAGCTTCGGACTCGCCCTCGGCCTGGACATCCTCGCCTCCGCGCTGGCCGCCCAGGGCGCGGGCGAACGCGCGGTCGCCGCCCACACCGCGGCCGAACGGTACTGGAGCGCCGTCGGCCACCCGCAGCGCGGCACCCCGGAACTGGCGCCGCTGCGGGCCCGGTACGAGCAGACCGCGCGCTCCCTGCTGGGCGACGACGGCTACGACGAGGCGACCGCCCGCTCGATGCTGCGCGGGCCCGGCGCGATCACCCGGGAACTCCTCGGCCGCACCCCTCCCGGACGGTGAGGACTAGTCCGAGGTGGGCTGGGGCGTGGGTGTGGCGCCGGAACGGTCCAGTTCGTCGGCGAAGGCGCGCAGCGCGTCGGCCAGTTCGCGCTTGGTCGGCAACTGGTCGACCTTGTGGTCGAGTTCGGTGATGCGCCGGTTCAGCTCGGCCAGGTCGGCCGGTGCGGACGGCTGGTCCGTGGGGTCGGGCCCGTCCGAGGGCTCGGGGTCGCCCGGCACCGTCGGGTCCGAGGTGGACGTGGGCGTCGGGTCCGGCGTGTCCCCGGACCCGGCCGACGTCGAGCCGCTGCCGCCGTCGGTTGCACCCTCGTCGGTGCCGCCGCCCGTGCTCGTGCCCGGGTCCGTGCCCGGGTCCGTCGGGTCGGCGCTCGCCGCCGTGGTCCGCGCGGTGGATGCGCCGCCCGAGCCGTCCGCGAGCGCGACGCCCAAGCTGAGCGCCAGCAGGACCGTCGCCCCCGCGGCGACGGCCATGAAGCGTCTGAGCGGGCGACGGCCGGTCAGGGCGGCCGGTGTTCGGGAGGCGGATGAGTCCGAAGTGTTCTCTGTGTCGGTCATGCGTACGACGCTAGGACGAACCCGGCACCGGACGGAGAACTTCCGCGCAACCGGCGGGAGTCCACGCAAGAGGAGGCAGCCGATCCGCCCTCCGCGCGGCCGGTCCGGTGTGGGTCCCGTCGGCGGGGGCACCCGGAGGGCGCACGGTGCCACCGGGCACCGCCACCGAAAGGACGGACCGGCATGCTCGCGATCATCTCCGCGATCCTCTTCTTCATCTCCTTCCTCATCAACGCGACGGACCTCTCGACCAACGCCACCTTCAGCTCCACCAACGTGATGCTGCTCGGCCTCGCCGTGCTCGCCCTGCATCTCGCGGGCGTCGGCGCCGGCTGGTCCGCGCGCGGCCGCAGAAGGTGACCGGCGGCGGACGGAGACCCGGAACCCGGACGAGAGAAACGCGAGAAAGAGGTATGGGTCGGTGAACCCTGGGTACGCGCCCTGTCGACCGGCCGAACGGCCGCTCGGACGCCCAGGGGAGGACGCGCGATGACGGCGACGACGACGGGTACCGGCACACGGCGGATCGAAGAGATCGCCAACCCCTCCCAGATCGCCCCCAAGGACGCGCGCGAGCTGACCCGCCACTTCCTCGCGCGGCTCGCGACCCTGGAGGAGGGCACCCCCGAGCACCAGTACGCGCGGGGCACCCTGATCGAGATGAACATCTCCCTGGTCCGCTACGCGGCCTCCCGGTTCCGCAGCCGGGGCCCGGAGGAGATGGAGGACATCGTCCAGGTCGGCGTCATCGGCCTGATCAAGGCGATCGACCGCTTCGAGGTCGCGCGCGAGGTGGAGTTCACCTCCTTCTCCATCCCCTACATCGTCGGCGAGATCAAGCGGTTCTTCCGCGACACCTCCTGGGCCGTCCACGTGCCGCGCCGCCTCCAGGAGGCCCGCGTCCAACTGGCCCGCGCCACCGAGGAGTTGAGCACCCGCCTGGGGCGCACCCCGACGGTCGCCGAACTCGCTCAGCTCATGAGCCTGTCCGAGGACGAGGTCGTCGAGGCCCGCCTCGCCTCCAACGGCTACAACTCCTCCTCCCTCGACGCCGCCATCTCGGCGGGCGAGGAGGGCGAGAGCGTCCTCGCCGACTTCATCGGCTGCGAGGACGGCGCCCTGGAGCTGGTCGAGGACTTCCACGCCCTCGCCCCGCTCATCGCCGAGCTGGACGACCGCGAGCGGCTGCTGCTGCACATGCGGTTCGTGGAGGAGCGCACCCAGGCCGAGATCGGAGCCCGGCTCGGCGTCTCCCAGATGCATGTCTCCCGCCTGCTGAGCCGCCTGCTGGCCCGGCTGCGCGAGGGCCTGCTCGCCACCGGCTGAGGCCCCGTCGCCGATTCGCTCCCGTTCCCATCCCTGCGACGACCTGCGGTGTGGTCCCGGCCGGGCGGCTGCTGTAGATTGCGCCCGCCCGGCCGCGTCCTTCCCCCGGAGGCGCGCGGCACGAGGCCGAGCACGCGGGTATGCTCACCACAGTTGTCGAACGACAACTATGGGGGCGGACACGCAGGTGGGGAAGGCGGAACAATGGTGACGTCGCAGCCGAGTGCTGCCGGTTCGACCTCACCCGCGCACTCGGACCCGGGCGAGCTGTGGCACTGGCGCGAACCGTCGGTCCTGCTCGTCGAGGACGACCCGGGTGACGCCCTCCTGGTGGAGGAACTGGTCGCGGACAGCGCCCTCAAGATGCGCCTGCGCTGGGTGCGCTCGATGGCCGACGCCCGCGCCGTGCTCGCCCACGAGACCCCGGACTGCGTCCTGCTCGACCTGCATCTGCCCGACGCGTCGGGCCTGGAGGCGGTCTCGCAGTTCCAGCTGCACGCCGACCAGGTCGCCGTCGTCGTCCTCACCGGCCTCGCCGAGGAGGAGACCGGCCTGTCCGCCGTCGCCGCCGGAGCCCAGGACTACCTGGTCAAGGGCCGGGTCGAACCCGACCTCTTCGGCCGCGCCGTGCGCTATGCCATCCAGCGCAAGCAGGCCGAACAGGCCGCCGTCGCCCTCCAGGCCAGCCAGATGCAGGCCCAGGAGAACGCCCGCCTCGAACGTGGCCTGCTGCCCCGCCCGCTGCTGCGCCGCGGCGCCGGGGACGCCGTCCAGATAGTCGCCCGCTACCGCCCGGGCCGCTCCCAGGCCCTCCTGGGCGGCGACTTCTACGACATCGTCCAGGACGCCGAGGGCACCGTCTCCGCACTGATCGGCGACGTCTCCGGACACGGACCCGACGAGGCCGCCCTCGGCGTCGCCCTGCGCATCGCCTGGCGCACCCTCGTCCTCAGCGGCGTCCCGGCCGCCGAGCAGGTGGCCCGCCTGGAGGAGATCCTCGTCGCCGAACGCGCCCGCACCGAGGTCTTCGCCACCCTCACCAGCCTCACCCTCGCCCCCGACGAACGCCGGGTCCGCATCACCCGCGCCGGACACCCCGGCATGCTGCTGCGCACCCCGGACCAGGAGGTGAACTGGATCGAGGTGCCCGCAGGACCCGCGCTCGGCGTCATACCGGGCCAGGCCCACTGGCCCATCCAGGAACTGGACGTACCGGCCGGCGCCGCCATGGTCCTGGTCACCGACGGCCTCTTCGAGGGATACGTCGGCCGGGGCCGCGACCGGCTCGGCGAACAGGGGCTGCTGCGCCTGGCCCGCGAGGTGACAGGACTGCCACCGGAGGCCTTCGTCGACCGGCTGATCGAACGCGCGGAACAACTCGCCGAGAGCCAGGGCGGCCTCGACGACGACGTCGCCGTACTGCACCTGAGCTGGAACTGAACCGACCATGCCGGAGGACGACGTGACGACCGCTGGAACAGGCGGGCCGGGCAGAGGCCACCGGCTGACCGTGCAGGGCTGGTACTACCTGGCCGTGGCCGTGATGATGCTGCTGGTCATCGGCGGCAGCGTGATCGGGGCCCGGCTGCTCGACCAGACCGCCGACGCCACCGACCGGCTCACCGACCGGGTACTGCCCGCCCAGACCGAGGCCGTCCGCCTCCAGGCCACCCTGGTCAACCAGGAGACCGGCGTCCGCGGCTACGCCATCGCCGCCGACAAGCAGTTCCTCACCCCCTACACCAAGGGGCAGGAGGCCGAGGCCCGTGCGGTGGCCCGGCTGCGCGACCTCGTCGGCGACCGGCCGAAGCTGCTGCGCGACCTGGAGGCCGTCGAACAGCAGGCCGCCGCCTGGCGCCGCACCTTCGCCGACCCGCTGGTGGCCGGCGTCACCGTCGGCAAGCCCGAGACCATCGACAAGGCGGTCGCGGAACGCAGCCGGGTCGCCTTCAACGAACTCCGCGCCCGCTGGGCCGTCCAGAACGAGGATCTGGCCCGCGCCGTCCACGACGGCAAACAGCGCGTCGAGCACGAACGGACCGTGCGCACCTACATCCTGGGCGCGCTGGTGGTGACGTTCCTGCTGACCGCCGTCGTGCTCACGCTGCTGATGCGGCTGCTGGTGGCCCGCCCGCTGGACGCGCTGCGGGACTCCTCCCGGCGGGTCGCGCGCGGCGACTTCCAGCACGTCATCAGCGGCGGCGGCCCCAAGGACCTCACCGCGGTCGCCCACGACGTCGAGTACATGCGCCAGCAGCTCGTCGCCGAACTCGAAGCCTCCCAGGCCCAGCAGGAGATCCTCACCAGCCAGGCCGCCGACCTCGACGCCCAGGCCGTCGAACTGCGCCGCTCCAACGCCGAGTTGGAGCAGTTCGCCTACGTCGCCTCGCACGACCTCCAGGAACCGCTGCGCAAGGTCGCCTCGTTCTGCCAGCTCCTGGAGAAACGGTACGGGGAGAAACTCGACGAACGCGGCCTCCAGTACATCGACTTCGCCGTCGACGGCGCCAAGCGCATGCAGATCCTCATCAACGACCTGCTCACCTTCTCCCGCGTCGGCCGCGTCAACGACGCCCGCCTCCCCGTCGACCTCGACCAGGCCCTCGACCGCGCGCTGGCCAACGTCGAGACCGCCGTCACCGAGACCGGCGCCCGCATCGAACGCCCCGCCGAGCTGCCCGGCATCGTCGGTGACCCGATGCTGCTCGCGATGCTCTGGCAGAACCTCGTGGGCAACGCCGTCAAGTTCCGTCACCCCGACCGGGCCCCGCACGTCCGCATCACCTGCGAACGGGACCCCGACCACCCCGACGCCTGGCTGATCGACGTCGTCGACAACGGCATCGGCATCCCCCGGGAGTTCAACGAGAAGGTCTTCGTGATCTTCCAACGGCTGCACAGCCGCGACAGCTACGGCGGCACCGGCATCGGCCTCGCCCTGTGCAAGAAGATCGTCGAGTACCACGGCGGCCGGATCTGGATCGACACCGACCACCTCGACGGCACCCGCTTCCGCCTGACGCTCCCGGTCGCCGCCGAACCGGCCGACACCTCGCACGACACCCCGCACGACACCGAGGAAAAGGTACGTACATGACTGTTCCCGCCGCCACGCCCATCGATGTCCTGCTCGTCGAGGACGATCCCGGCGACGAGCTGATGACCCGGGAGGCCTTCGAGGACAACAAGATCGGCAACACCCTGCACGTGGTGCGTGACGGCGAGGAGGCCCTCGACTTCCTCTACCGGCGCGGCGAGCACCCCGACGCCCCGCGCCCCGAGCTGATCCTCCTCGACCTCAACCTGCCGAAGTACGACGGCCGTCAGGTCCTGGAGAAGATCAAGTCCGACCCCGACCTGTCCCACATCCCGGTCGTCGTCCTCACCACCTCCGCCGCCGAGGAGGACATCCTGCGCAGCTACAAGCTGCACGCCAACGCGTATGTCACCAAGCCGGTCGATCTCGACCAGTTCATCGCCGCGGTCCGCCAGATCGACGACTTCTTCGTGCAGGTCGTCCGGCTGCCCCGCCCGCACCGCTGAATGATCCGGCCCCGGGCGGCATGGGTCGGCACAGACGGGTAGAAGTCTGTGCGTGACACCGGTGAAGGCGAGTTCTATGGATGCGAAGTGTCCGGACCAGGGCGACAGGACCCCGGGCCACGGGCGGACGCGGATACAGGCGACGGCGGCGTTCGAGGGTGACGGCGGCTGCATAGCCGAGGCCCGCCAGGTGGCGACCGCGTTCCTGGGCCGGGTGCGCTCCGCCCACGGACTGCCCGTCTCCGTACGGGCGTTGGACGTGACCCAGCTGGTGGTGAGCGAACTCGTCACCAACGCCCGCAAGTACGCGCCGGGACCCGTGCTGATGGACCTGCGGATCGTGGCCGACCAACTGGAGGTCACCATCTGGGACTCCGGGCCCCGACTGCCCGTCGTGCACAGCGCCGACCCCGAACGGCCGGGCCGCCACGGCCTGGAGATCGTGACCGCCCTGGTGGAGTCGTACCGGGTGTCGATGGAACCGGTCGGCAAGCGCGTCACCGTACGGATCGCCCTGCGCGACGCCGGGTAGCCACGCCGGGGTAGCGACACCGGGCGCGGGAGGCTCAGTCCCGTGCCCAGAGCCGGACCACCTCGTCGACGTCGCTCAACAGGGCGACGTTCAGGCCCAGGTGGGCGAGGGCGGCGGTGTGCACGGCGGGGTCGTAGGCGGCCGTCGCGTCCCGGGGGACGACCACGGGCCAGTCCAGCTGCACGGCGTCCTGCGCGGTCGCCTGGACACAGCACTCGCTGGTCACCCCGGCCACGGTCAGCCAGTCGCAGCCGGCCGCCCGCAGCCGCGCGTCGAGATCGGTGCCGAAGAACCCGCTGTACCCCCGCTTCGCGACCCGTACCTCACCCTCGGCGGGCGTGAGCCGGTACCAGTCGGCGCCCGAAGTGCCGTGCAGGCAGGGCTCGTCCGGGGCCATGGGGCCGGTGTAGTCGCCGCCGCGCAGCCAGTTGCCCGCCCGCCACGGCCGTGCCGGATCACTGCCCAACTCCACCCACGCCACCGGTACTTCGGCGGCCCGCGCGGCCTCGACCAGCTGTCCCACGCGGGTGACGGCGGCGTCGAGGGCGGCCAGGACGGCGTCGCTCAGACCGTACGCCGCAAGCCGCTCGGGGGCGGCGAAGTCGCGCTGCACATCGACCACGACCAGCGCGGGCCGGGCCTCGGGCCGGGTGAGATGGGCGAGTTGACGCGCCCGCAGGCCCGTCACCGCGCGGCCGCCTCGTCGCGGGCACGCAACGCGGGCAGCACCGTGTCCCCGAACAGCAGCATGTCCTCGTCGTACTCCGGGAAGATCAGCATCAGCCCGTCCAGGTCGGCCTCGCGCACGATGTACTCGATGTGATCGGTGACCGTCCCCGCCGACCCCGCCACATACGGCGTCTGGAAGGCGGCCTCACCGTCCGCGCCCTCCGCCCACGCCCGCGCCTGCTCGGCCGGCATGCCCCAGCTGGCCCGCATCTGCGCCAGCGCCTCCCGGTCGAGCCCGGCGCTCCACGCCTTCACCTTCTTCGCGGCCAGCTCGTCGGTCTCGTCCTGGACGACGGTCAGCATCGAGTACGTCCGGCACACCCGCCCCGCCGCCCGGGCCCGCGCGTGCACGTCCGCCGACAGCTCCCGCATCTCCTCCAGGCTCTCGGCGCCCAGGAACGCGCCGTCCGCGTACGCGGCCTGGAAACGCCGGGCGTCCTCGGAGCGGCCCGCGTTGATCAGCGTCGGCCGGATCGCGGGACGCGGCCGGGACTCGCAGTCGACGAGGTCGAAGTACGGGGTGCGCAGGGTGACGGAGTCCTCGGCCCACAGCCGGGTGACCGCCTCCGTCCACTGCTCCGTCAACCGGTACCGCTCCGCGTGGCTGAGGTCCGGGTCCCACTCCCCGAACTGCGCGAACTCGCCCGCGTACGAGCCGTTCACGATGTTCAGTCCGGCCCGGCCGCCGGAGATGTCCTGGAGGGTGGTGAGCATCTTCGCGGCGACGGCCGGATTGTGGACGTTGGCGTGCAGGGTCGTCCAGATCTTGACGCGGCTGGTCGCCTCGGCGAGGGCTGCCATCATCGTCGTCGACTCCAGCGACCGGCCCCAGTGGTCCGTGCTGCCGCCGAAGCCGCGCCACTTCGCCATCGACATCACGAAGTCCAGGCCGATGCGCTCGGCGTGCAGGGCGGCACGCCGGTTCCACGCGTAGGACGCCTCCGGGTGCGGCGCGGTGGTGGACAGCATCCAGCCGCCGTTCCCGATGGGGAGGAAGATTCCGTACTCTTTCGCGGGCATGGGGTGCGGGCCTTTCGCTGGGGTGGCGCGAGACGACGACATGTGCCGTACATGTTCCTGACACAGCGGCCGTCGAATCATCTTCCCGCCCCCGGGTGCCGCGCGGCGATCAGATCCCGAAAGGCGCCGCGTACCGCACCGTGCCGCCGGGCAGCGGACGTTCACCGCCGAGGGTGAGCGTCATCAGGGCCTCGTCCGGGACGTCGACGCTCAGCCGGATGCCCTGCTCACAGGCCCGCGTGAACCCGAACCGGGGGTAGTACTCCGGGTGCCCGAGCACGACGACACCGCGCTCCCCGGCGTCCGTCGCCGCCCGCAGCGCGGCCCGGATCGCCGCGGAACCGGCCCCGGTCCGCTGCCGCTCGGGCAGCACCGCGCACGGCGCGAGCGCCAGGGCCGCGACGGCGCCGATGTGACACCGGGTCAGCAGGGCATGCCCGACCGGTCGGTCGCTCCCGTCCACGGCGACGACCGAGAACCCGTCGATCCAGGCGCCGGGATCGGCCCGCAGGGCGTCGACGAGATCGGCCTCCTCGGGGGTGGGGAAGGCCGCGAGGAGGATCGCACGGACGGCGGCGGCATCGGCGTCGGTCTCGGCACGGGTGGTCCAGGAGGTGCGCATGGTGCCGGAGTACACCATGGGCCGGGCGGGCGTGGCCACCGGATCGCCCACGCGGCCGGTGCCGGTGGCGCGTGCCGGGCCCGTCGACTCCCGTACCGGAGCGGGCGGTTCGGTCACCGGCGGGGGGAGCGGCGGACGGTGAGGACGGCGACGTCGTCGTGGCGGCCACCGTGCCCGGCGAACGCGCGGGCGTCGTCGTACAGGGCCTGCGGCAGCCCGGTGGGGGAGAGGTCCAGGTGGGCGGCGATCCGCTCCTCGACCGGGTAGAACGTGCCGTCCGCCGCGCGGGTCTCGGTGAGACCGTCGGTGGACAGCAGCAGCGTCGCCCCGTCCGGGAAGTCGAACCAGCCGACCGTGATGGGCTCGACGGCGAGCGCGGCGAGGCCCAGCGGAACGCCGGAGTCCAGTTCCGGCACGGTGACGGCGCCCTCGTGCACCAGCAGGGGCGGCACGTGTCCGCAGTTGACGGCCTGCACCTCGCCGCCCCGGTCGATGCCGAGGACCAGCGCGGTGACGAACCGCTCGTCGTCGCCGGTGTGTTCGGCGTACGCGTTGTGCCGGACCACGGCCGCGTCCAGGGCGTCGGCGAGCGCGGTGAGCGTCGGCTCGCGGTGCGCCGCCTCGCGGAACGCGCCGATCACCGCGAACGCGGCGCCGACCGCCGCGAGCCCCTTGCCCTGCACGTCCCCGATCAGGACCCGGGTGCCCCAGGCCGAGGAGACCACGTCGTAGATGTCCCCGCCGACCAGACGGTCCTCCTGGAGCGGCTCGTAGACGCCGTTGACCAGCACGTCGGCGGTGACCATCGGCAGCGGATGCAGGATGTGACGCTGCATCGCGGCGGCCGTGGAGCGCAGCCGCAGCATCTCGTGCTCCCGTCTGATGCGCCGCCCGCAGGCATAGACGGACGCCACGCCCAGGGCGACGGTCAGCAGCACCAGGAGGAACCGGTCGAGCCAGTGCGCCCGGTCGTCGGCCGCCCGCGCCAGCACGGTCGCCGCGACGACGAGGGTGGTCCAGCCGGTGACGAACGTCGTCTGCCGGACCGTGCACAGCGCCGACGCCGCCGCCGGAAGGAAGATCAGCAGCCCGAGCAGCCACACCTCGGACCCGGACAGCACGCCCAGCACCTCGACGGCGAGGGTCACCGCGACGACGGCCAGCACCAGTTCGGCGTTGCCGGGTGGCTCGATGGCATCGAAGACCGGGTCGGAAGTCGGCGGGCGACGACGGGGCATGGTGGCTCCTGTGCAGGTGATGATCTCCTCATACGGTATGCGGCCCGACTTCTGGCTCAAAAGGGCCGCACCGCTCCTCCCGCGTGTGACGACGCGGAGGGAGCGGTGCGGCCCGGTACTGCGGGGTGCTGCGGGGGCGTCAGTTCTGGCCGAGGGCGATCGCCTGGGCCGGGCAGACGGCCGCCGCCTCCCGCACCAGCTCGTGCTGGTCCGGCGGCGGGTTCTCGTCGAGGAGAACGACGATGCCGTCCTCGTCGCGCTGATCGAAGACGTCCGGCGCCACCAGCACGCAACTCCCGGCGCCGCAGCACTTGTCCTCGTCCACGGTGACCTTCACCATCGCACCGGCACCTCCTGGAGCCCGCCGACGATGAGCCCCTCCAGCCGCTTCAACTCCTCCACCGGCACGGCCAGTTCGAGGGTCGGCAGCTTACGCAGCAGGACTTCGAGGACGACCTGCAACTCGGTGCGGGCCAGCGCCTGCCCCAGGCAGGAGTGCGCCCCGGCGCCGAACGCCAGGTGCGGGTTGGGACTGCGGCCGAGGTCCATGCCGTCGGCGCCGGTGAAGGCCTCCTCGTCACGGTTGGCGGCGCCGAGCCCGCAGAAGACGGTGGTGCCGCTCGGCACGGTCGTGCCGTCCAGGTCCAGATCCTCGGTGAGATAGCGGCGCAGGCCGTACGCGCCGAGGTTGGCGTCCGCCCGCAGCGACTCGTCCACGGCGGTGCGGATCAGCGAGCGGTCGGCGAGGAGCCGTTCCCAACGGGTGCGGTCCGACAGGAGCATGGCGATCATCTTGCCGATCATGTTCGCCGTCGTCTCGTGCCCGGCGACCAGCAGCGCGATGGCCGTGTCGCACAGCTCCTCGTCGGTCAGGCCCTCGCCCTCCGCGCGGCTCTCCTCGATCAGCGTGCTGATCAGGTCGTCGCCCGGCGCGGTCCGCTTCTCGGCGATCAGCTCGGTCATGTAGGCGGTGAAGTCGACATGGGCCTGCGCCGACTGCTCCTTGGTGTACCGGTCGAGGTTCAGGAACGCGTCCGACCAGTAGGAGAAGCGCTTGCTCTCCTCGACCGGCGCGCCCAGCAGCTCGCAGATCACCGCGACGGGGAGCGGGAAGCCGAGCGCCGGTTTGAGGTCGGCGGGCCGCCCGCTCGCCACCATCGCGTCGACCAGCGTCTCGGCGGTCCGGGTCATGCCGGGGCGCAGAGCGGTCATGCGTTTGGCGGTGAAATAACGGCCCACCATCCGTCGCCACCGCTGGTGCTCCTCGCCCTTGGCCGCGATGGAGAGGCTGCTGTCGTTGCTGGTCGCGATCCCGCCGCCGCTCGCGGGCGCCACCCGGGCGCTGGCGTCGCCGGGCAGGGGGCGGGAGAAGCGGGTGTCCGACAGCAGCTTCTTGACGTCGGCGTAGCGGGTCAGCAGGGCACCGGTGTCGCCACTGGGCAGTTCGACGGTGGCCACCGGGCACTGCTTGCGCAGCAGCTCCCACTCCGTCGGCGGGTCCAGGGCTCCGTCGGCGGGCAGCGGCAGGCGGAGGACGGGGTCGTTCTGGCTCATCGGACTCTCCGTGCGGGGGGTCGTGCCGTCATTTAAGTCAACGGGTTTATTTAACCTAGGCCTCGATCCACGGCCCGGCAAGAGGGCGCCGCCGAACGCGACACGATCTGGCCAGAAGCCGACTCCGGGGGGCGGGGGAGGGGGCTCGGGAAGGTGCGGGTGTTCTCGGGAAAATGCGGGTGTTCGTACGGTACGGCGTACCGTACGATGACTCGTATGCCTCGACATTCCGCAGCGCTGGACCGTGCCACCCCGGACCGCATCGCCGAGGCCGCCCTGCTCCTGGTGGACGAGGGCGGCCCCGACGCGCTGACCTTCCGCGCCCTGGCCGCCCGCCTGGACATCGCCGTCGCCTCGCTCCAGCGCCGCTGCACCGACCTCGCCGGACTGCTGGACCTGTGCACCGACCACCTCGCCACCCGGCTGCCCGACGTGGCACCCGGCACCGACTGGACCCTCGCCACCGAGACCCGGTTCACCGCCCTGTACGGCGTGCTCACGGCCCACCCCGGACTGCTCGCCCTGCGCGGCACCCGCCCCTGGCTCGGCCCGAACCTGCTCGCGCACCTCGCCGAACCCCAGCTCGCCGACAACATCGCCGTCGGCATGACCCCCGAGGAGGCGATCGCCGCGTACCGCGGGATGTATCTGCTCACCCTCGGCAGCGCGGGCTTCGTCGACCACCGCGACCCACAGGGCTCGCGGGCGGCCAGCCGGCTCGCGATCGCCGCCCTCGACCCCGCCGACTTCCCCGTCATGACCGGCCACCTGAACGTGATCGTGGCCGCGATGCACGACCACGACGTCTACCGCGGCGCCCTGCGCCGGCTCATCGACGCGGCGCACCCGGCCGCGTCCAGCACCCCGAGGAACCCCTCCCATGACTGACAGCAGCCCCCTGCCCCGCGTCTTCAGCAGCGACAACACCGCCGGCGCCTCCCCGGAGATAGCCGAGGCCGTGGCCCGCGCCGCCACCGGCGCCGCCCTGCCCTACGGCACCGACGACCTCACCGCCCGTGTCCGCACCCGCCTCGGCGAGATCTTCGAACGCGAGGTCGATGTCCTGATCGTCTCCAGCGGAACCGCCGCCAACGGACTGAGCCTGGCGACCCTCACCCCGCCGTGGGGCAGCGTGCTGTGCCACCGCGACAGCCACATCAACAACGACGAGTGCGGAGCGCCCGAGTTCTTCACGGCGGGCGCCAAACTGGTCCCGCTCGGCGGGGCCGACGCCAAGATCGACCCGGCCCAGCTGCGCGCGGCCGTCCGGCACAGGTCCGGCGACGTGCACAGCGTCGTCCCGTCCGTGGTGAGCGTCACCCAGGCCACCGAGACCGGCGCGGTCCTCACCCCCGACGAACTCGGCGCCCTCAGCGACATCACCCGGGAGGGCGGGCTGCGCCTGCACATGGACGGCGCCCGGTTCGCCGGAGCCGTCAGCGCCCTCGACGCCAGCCCCGCCGACCTCACCTGGCGGGCCGGGGTCGACCTGCTGTCGTTCGGGGCCACCAAGAACGGCACGATGACCGCCGACGCGATCGTCGTGTTCGACCGCTCCCTCACCCCCGAACTCTCCTTCCGCACCAAGCGGGGCGGCCAGATCACCGCCAAGTCCCGTTTCCACGCGGCCCAGTTGGACGCCTATCTCACCGACGGGCTGTGGCTGCGCAACGCGGAGCGGGCCAACGCCATGGCCGCCCGTCTCCAGGACGGCCTGGCCGAGATCCCCGGCATCGAGCTGCTCGGCGAGACCGCCGCCAACATCGTCTTCTGCCGGCTGCCCCAGCAGGTGACGGAGAAGCTCCTCGCCGACGGCTTCGTCTTCTACCACGACCGCTGGGAGCCGGGCGTCGTCCGCCTCGTCACCTCGTTCGCGACGACCCGCGACGACGTCGACGACCTCCTGCGCGCCGCCACGGACGCCGCCTCGACCGGCGGAGCGTGACCGCGAGCCACGGGCGGGGACGCTGAGCGTGATCACTCGGGCCCGTGGAGTGCGTAGGCTTTCGACGTCCGAACTCGCCGATCCGGCCGAGGAACCGCGGCGGCCTGGGGGACGGGCCGCCCTCCAGCGGAACGACGTCCCGGGACGGCGCTGGTGATGAACGGAAGAACGAGACGCGACGAGCAGGTCAGCGCGACGCGTGAGGCGCTCCTCGACGCGGCCGAGCGCCTGTTCGCCGAGCACGGGGTGCACTCCGTCGCCAACCGGCAGATCAGCCTGGCCGCCGGGCAGGGCAACAACGCCGCCGTCAGCTACCACTTCGGCACCAAGACGGATCTGGTGCTCGCGGTGGCCCGGCGGCACGCCGCGGCGATAGAGGAGATCCGGCGGCGCATGCTGGCGGAGCTGGACGACTCCGCCGGGCTGCGGGACTGGGTGGCCTGCGCGGTCCGGCCCGTCACCGAGCACCTGGAGAATCTCGGGGCGCCCAGCTGGTACGCCCGTTTCATGGCCCAGACGATGACGGACCCGGCGTTGCGCGCGGACATCAACGAGACGTTCGTGGGCGCGTCGCCCTCGATACGGGAGCTGGCGGACAGCATGAACCGGTGCCTGCCCGACCTGCCGGCCAGCGTGCACGCCGACCGCGCCTCGATGACCCGCCACCTCATCACGCAGATGACCGCCGAACGCGAGCGGGCCCTCGCCGACCACGCCCCCACGTCCCGGGCGAGCTGGCACGACGCCGCGAACGGCCTGATCGACGTGATCGCGGCGCTGTGGCTGGCGCCGGTCACCGAGGACGGCTGACCCTCCGTGACCGGCGCGAGCTCCCTCGGCGTCAGCGCCGCGCGAACTGGACCCGGGTCGACTGCGTCACGTCGGGGCGGATCGTGAGCCCCTCGACGGTGAGCTGTTCACCGTAGATGTCGGTGAGCCGGATCGGGCCGCCGCAGCCGCTGCCGTCCTCGGAGAGGAAGTAGTTGTAGGTCGTCCGCGTCAACTGCTTCCAGCCGCCGCCCACTTGCACCTCCAGGCGGGCCAGCGGATTACGGTGCCCGATGGCCTGGATACCGCACCAGTACTGCGACGAACCGGACTTGTAGCGCACCGAGAGCGTGCCGAGGTCGCTCGGGCTCACCAGGTTCCACGTGATCGGGATACGGCCCTTCGAGGGCTCGGCGAGCTGGGCGAAGGCCTCGGCGCTGAGGTCGAGTTGACCGACCGCGCAGTCACCGGGGCACTCGTTGGTGATCCGGACGGTGATGGACTTGCCGCCGGACTGGACGCGGACGTAGGCGCCGCAGGCCTTGGCCGTCTCGTAGTCGGCGGTGTTCATCGCGGCCGTCATGACATCGGACCCCGCGTCGTACAGACACGCGCCACTGCCGTCGGTCCCGTAGAAGGTGGCGACACCGCTGTACGTCACGTCCGGCTTGATACGCCCGGCCAACGGCGCGTCGGCGGCGGCCACGTGGTCCGCCTTCGCCTTGCGCTGCGGCGCGGGCTCGGAGGGCGCCGAGGGCGACGGCGACTGCCGGGGCGCGTCGGCGGCCGGTGCCGGCGTCGGCGTCGGTGACGCCGACGGGGCCGGGCTGGGCGAGGCGGACGGCGCGTCCGAGGCGGGCGGCTGGGCCGCCTGGGCGCCTGTCACCGACGTGGACCTGGTCTCCTCGGCGTCCGCGCTGCGCCCTTGCAGGAGGACCAGCACCAGAGAGAGAACGACGAGGGCCGAGGCCGCCGACACCAACACTAATCGCCTGTGCACCTGACCCGACCGCCTTACTGCCGCCCACTTCCGCCACACGCAGGCGCGGTGCCGGGACGTGTGATCGTGCCAGACCCAAGTAGGCACGTTCAAGGAGGAGTTGATCTGCCGGGGCCGTTGTCCGGATGTCGCCCCTGACGGCCGGATCGAGGGTGCGGCCAGGGAGGGGGCGAGCGATGAGGGCCGACTGTCTTCCTGGTGGCGGGGTGGTGAACGTTGAGCCAAGACCGTTGATTGTGGGGTGAGTTGCTGTCCCGGGGGCGTGGGCGGCCCGGCCGGTCGGGGTACCGGTCGGCAGCGGACACCTGCCCGCCCACCCGCAGGTGAGGGGCTCGACGGAGGGCGCGGCAAGGGCTCCATCGCAGGGCGTGGGAAGCGCTCCATCCCCGGCGAGGGTAGGAGGCGGTGGAAGGCGCTGAAGGGGACCCGGCCGAACTCGCAGGTTTGGCGGGGTTCTTGCCGGGCACCCGGAAGTTCGCGCTTCGGACCCGAAGCGGAGGCCGACAAAGGTGTTGCGGCCGAGGGGTCCGGGCGCCCTTTTCCACGCTCAGCGCAGAGCCCGGAGCCCCGCCCCCCCCGACGGGCCACGGAGCCATCACCTGTTGCCAGGCGAACCAGAGGAGCGTGCCAGATGCTGATCCCTCACCCCGCCGTCCTGCGGAATGCCCTCGACGCGTACGAGGCCGCCCGCGCCGCGGAGACGACGAACCCGGCCCCCGGTTCCGTACCCGGGCGCCGTGTGCAGGACATCGCCTACACACTCTGCGTGCTGACCAATACCCGTGACGTGACGTTGGCCCGGCAGGCCGCGCGCCGACTGCTCGCCGTGCGGACGACCCCGGTGGCCGACCTGCCGCGTCCCCGCACGGCCCCCGCCGCCGCCTGACCCGGAGACGGCCGCCCGACCCCGGCGTGTGCGCAGCCGCGCCGGGGGCATCCGCACCGCAGGAGGCCCCATGAACCCGATCACCCTGGCCCGCACGGGCCGCACGCACGCCGAGCGCGCCGCCCGCGGCTCCGTGACCGAGGGCGCCGCACGCGCGGGGCTCACCGCACGCGGGGTGATCTACCTCATCGTCGGCATCCTCGCGATCCGGGTCGCCTTCGGCGACGGCGACCGGCAGGCCGACCGGGGCGGTGCCCTGGAGGAGCTGGCCCAGCAGCGGTTCGGCGCCGTCCTGCTCTGGGCGCTCGGCGCCGGGCTCGTCGGCATGGCGGTGTGGCGGCTGTCCGAGGTCGTCTTCGGCGCGGCGGGACCGGAGGGGCGCAAGGCCCGCAAGCGGCTGATGTCGGCGGCCCGCTGCGTGTTCTACGGGTTCGTCGCCTACTCGGTGCTCGTGTTCGCCGCCTCCCCGAGCGACAGCGGGAGCGGATCGAGCGACCGGCAGTCCCGTGACGTCACCGCCAGGGCGCTTGAGCTGCCCGGCGGACAGTGGATCGTGGGCCTGGCCGGCGCCGGCATCGTCGCGGCGGGCGGCTGGATCGCCGTCCGGGCCGTGCGCCGCACGTACCACGACAAGCTCAAGCTCGGTTCGATGTCCCGCAGGGCACGACAGCTGGTCGACGTGACCGGCGTCGGCGGCGGCGCCACCCGCGGCCTGGTCTTCGCCACCGCCGGAGTCTTCGCCGTACGGGCCGCCGTCGACTATCAACCCGATCGGGCTAAGGGCCTCGACGACACGCTGCGCACCTTCGCCCATACCCCGCTGGGGCCGTGGCTGCTGGTCTGCGTGGCGGTCGGACTGGTTCTGTTCGGCCTGTTCTCCTTCGCTCTGGCACGGTGGCGGAAGGTCTGAGCGCCGACGAATCGGGAAGGCGAACATGATGAACGAGCCCGAGCTGCCATCGGAGAACAGCCCCGTCGACATCTACCTCGATCTGCTGCGCGCGCGGATGGACTCGAAGGACTACCGACTGCTCATCGAAGCGGTCGAGCCCGCACTGCGGGCCATCGAGGAGCATCGCCTGCCGGAGATGGAGTTCGCCATCGACGACCGGCCCGAGAGCCTGCCCCCGGCCATTCGCGACGAGGCCGTCCTCGTCATCGCCGCGGCCGTCACCGGGCGGATCGACAACGAGGTCGTCGAGATCAGCGTCGGCGACGAGGCCCCGCTCAGGCTGGTCACCGACGCGGACACCGCCACCGACCCGGAACGCCTCAACGAAATCGCCACCTACCTGCGCGAACGCCGCCGCCAGGACGAGGTGCTCAGGGGAATCGCCGAGGTGAGCGACCTACCCACGGACCTTTGAGACGGGGGTTGGAGCGGGGGCCGTCGAATAGGGAGACAGCGGGTCCGGAGCTGGCCCGCTGGGGGGCATTCTGTGCCTGTCCTGAACTTGCTCTGCCTTCCAAGGCTTGCCCTGCCTTCCAAGTTGTCTCTCCACCCGGACCTGCCAGGTCTGCCGACGGCCTTGAGGGGCTCGGCCGGAGCGGCAGGGCCAGTTGGGCTGCCCGTGTGCTCTCAGCCAGTATCCGCACCTGGCTGAGGGCAGGGAGCCGGATATCCACAACGCCGGTCTGATGATCGGAGAGGCGCCGTCGATCGCCCCCCTCGACCTTGCCGCGCCCTGCGCCTCCAGCGCCCTGACGCGTGCGGCGCCCCGCGCCTCCAGCGCCCTGACGCGTGCGGCGCCCCGCGCCTCCAGCGCCCCGACGCACGCCGCGCCCCCCGCCTCCACTGCCCCGAGGCATGCCGCGCCCGACCCACACCACCCCCCGCTGCCCTCACGCCCCACCGCCCCCAAACCCGCACTCCCCGAAAGGGTGAACTCCCCGGTCGTACGGCGTGTCGTGGGCGTCGGACCAGCACCCTTCGACACCAGGAAAAACCGGCGGGCACCACCGGGCACAGCAGCACGCACCGCACCACAGCCGACGTGGCACAAGCGGCGCTGCCCACCGGCCCAGCACCGCCGACCACCAGCCAGGACCCGAGGGATCTCAGGGGGCGAATGTGACAGGGCGCAGGCGGCGGACGTCGTTGCGGGACCGAGCGCGGTATCGGTTCGACCGCACGCTGGCCCGTAGCACCGGCGTGCTGATGGGCTGGCTCTCCGTGTGCTGTCTGGGGATCGTCATTCCCGTCAGCGCCCTGCTGGTCTGGACGGACCCGACGTCCCCGCACTCCTTCACCGGCCGGCTCGTCATCGTCTGGCGCACCAGCGCGGAGACCCTCCGGCTGAGCGGCGTCACGGGCGCGCCGTTGCGGATGCTGCTGTCCGCGCTGCTCGGTGTGATCGCCCTGCTGTGCGTGTCGACCTTGATCGGCGTGATCACCACCGGGCTCGGTGACCGGCTGACGGAGCTGCGCCGAGGCCGTTCGACGGTGCTGGAGCGGGGCCACGCGGTCGTGCTCGGCTGGTCCGACCAGGTGTTCACGGTGGTCGGTGAACTCCTCGCCGCCCGCACCGGCCGGGCACGCGACGTCGTCGCCGTTCTCGCGCATCGCGACCCCGCCGAGATGGACGAGATGCTCAGGGCCACCCTCGGTGTCCCGGCCGGAGCCGGGCTGGTCTGCCGGACCGGATCTCCGTGGGACCCCCGGGCCCTGGAGGTCGTCACGCCGGACGAGGCCGGTTCGGTGCTGGTGCTGCCGGTGGAGGACGCCGACGCCGACCCCCAGGTGGTCCGCGTCCTGCTCGCGCTGCGGACCCTGCTCGGCGAGCGGCCAGGACCGCCGGTGGTGGCCGCCGTGCGCGACACGCGCTATCTGCCCGCCGCGCGCCTCGCCGCCGGACCACAAGGAACGGTGCTGGCAACGGAGTTGACGACCGCCCGCCTCCTGGTCCAGTCGGCCCGGCGCCCCGGACTGTCGGCCGCGTTACGTGACCTCCTCGACTTCGCGGGAGCCGAGTTCCATGTCCGCGACGCCCCGGAACTGGCCGGGCTGTCCTTCGGGGACGCCGCCCTGCACTTCGAGAAGTACGCCGTCGTCGGCGTCCTGTCGTCCGACGGCCGTCCCACCCTCACCCCGGCGCCGGGGACGGTGCTCGCGCCCACGGACCGGCTGATCGTCGTGGCCCACGACGACACCCCGACCGTGCCCGTCGACCTCCGCGCCCACGTCGACGCCGAGGCCGTCGTCGCGCCCGCCCCGCGCCCCGAAGGCCCCGCCCGCATCCTGCTGCTCGGCTGGAACCGACGCGCACCGCTGATCGTCGACATTCTGCGCGGCACCGCCCGCCCCGGATCGGCCCTCGACGTCCTCACCGGCCCCGAGCCCGCCCCCGCCCCGACGCAACCCACCCGGCCCAGCCCCTCCGACACCCCGCCGCCCGGACCACTCGACGTCGTCTTCCACCCGGGCGACCCGACCCGCCCCGAAGTGCTGCGCGCCCTCGACCTGTTCGGCTACGACAGTGTCCTCGTCCTCGGACCCGACGTGGGCACCGGACCCGAACGACCCGACGACCGCACCCTGTTGACCCTGCTCATGCTGCGCTCCCTGGAGAAGGAGACGGGCCGCGCACTGCCGGTGGTGGCCGAGCTGAGCGACCCGCGCAGCCGGGCCCTGGCCCCGCTGGGCCCGGCCGCCGACGCCGTGGTGCGGGGCGAACTCACCGCTCTCCTCATGACGCAGATCTCCCACAACCCGCTGCTGGCCGGGGTGTTCGAGGAGATCTTCGCCACCCGGGGCGGCGCACTCGCCCTGCACCCGGCCGGCGACTACGTCCGACCCGGCCAGGAGACGTCGTTCGCTACCGTCGTCGCGGCGGCCTCGGGGCGCGGCGAGTGCGCGATCGGCTACCGGACCCACGCCCCGAACACCGCACCCCGCGACGGCGGCATCCGGCTCAGCCCCCGCAAGAGCGAACGCCGCCCATGGAGCGCCGACGACGAGATCCTCGTTCTCACCGCGGCCACCGACCCCCCGCCCCAGCACGCGCTGCCGGGCATGCGCCAGGACCACGAAGAACGACACCATGAGGAAGGCGGTTCCCCCACCGGCGTCCCTCTCGGATGACCTCCGAAGCCTCCATCCCTCTGGCCCATCTCCCCAGCCAACTGGCCCCGCAGCACAGGCAGTTCCCCGGCTCAGTACCCGTAGCCGCTCGTGTACGCGCACTCCGTGTAGACGTACCCCGGGGACAGCTTGCCGCTGTCGTCGCACGGCTTGAAGCCTGGGCGCAGGGTGCTGGTCAGGGAGTAGGAGGTGCAACTCCCGCACGCCTTCAGGGGGAAGCCTTCGGCGACCGGTCCCGTGCAGAGGACGGTGATGTACTTCCCGGCCCGGTACTGGGCGACCCCGCAGAGGTACGCCCCGTCGCGGGCGCTCGCGTCGGCCCGGTCGGCGTCGTCGGCGAGCCCGCGACAGGCGGCCAGCGCCTCCCGATAGTCACCCGCCACCGAGTCGAACGGCTGTGAGGCGGACGACGTGACCAGGTCGTCGGCGCGTTCCAGCACGCGGCCAGCCACCCCCAGCGGCGCACCAGGGCATGGCCGAGGCCGAGCTCGGAGAGGTTCAGCAGCGCCACCGCGACCGCCCGCACCGGGTCGGCCGGAGCCGGTGGCGGTGCCGTCGGCCTTGGCGGAATGGCGACATCGTGGTGCGCGTCGTCCTGCCAGGACATGACGATCCCCCCCCGTCAAACCCGCCTGAATTTCTATGACTTGTCAGGATAAGGGCACCCTGACGGGGAGGACAGGGGGTGCGCGGAAGCGCCAACGGGCCCGTGCGGCGCGCTCGCGCGAAGCTGGCGGATCGACGACATGGCATGGCGTCCCACCGGCTTGTGCCGACCCTGGCCGGATTCATAACGTTCTTAGGTAAAGCTAACCTAAGTATTGGAATGCCGTGACTTCCGTGACCCCGCCGGCCCGCGACGCGTCCCCGTCCGTGCCCCGCCGCCTGCTGACCACCCTCGCCGCCGTGCTGGCGACGACGCTGCTCGCCGCCTGCGGAGGCGGTTCCTCGGGCGACGGCACCAAGGCGACGCCCGGGACGCGCACGGTCGCCACCGCGCACGGCAAGGTGACCGTGCCCACGCGTCCGCTGCGGATCGTCTCGGTGCACGCCTGGTCGACGGAGTCGCTCTTCGACCTCGGCCTGAAGCCCGTCGGCGTCGAGGACAGCGGCGCCACCTATGTGCCGCCGCGCTACCTCAAGCGCTGGAAGGCCACCGCCAAGGTGACGTCGGGCGCGGACATCGACTACGAGAAGATCGCGTCCCTCAAGCCGGACCTGATCGTCGGCGTCGACGTGCCGTACCTCTCCAAGGCGTACAAGAACCTGGCGGCGATCGCGCCCACCGCGTTCGCGTCGTACAGCGAGACCTCCACCTGGACCCGATTCCCGGACGCCACCGCCCGTTTCGTCAACCGTGAGGCCCAACTCGCCGCGCTGAAGAAGACGTACGAGAGCCGGATCGCGGAGGTCTCCGGGGCCTACCGGGCGAAGCTCGCGGACGCCCGCTGGGATGTGATCCAGGGCGGGTTCGACAACGGCAACTACTGGATCTACAGCACCGCTTCACCCGTCGGGGACATCCTCGGCAAGCTGGGCGTGAAGTTCGCGAAGGCCACCACGTCGGTGGCCGCCGGGAACAACAAGTCCGTCTCCTACGAGCGCGCGGACCTGCTCAAGGACGCCGACTACATCATCTACTACACGAACAACGACGGCTCTCCCGCCAACAACATCCAGAAGCTGTTCGACCTGAAGGCGTTCAAGGAACTCCCCGCCGCCAAGGACAAGCACCTGGTCGGGACCTCCGATTTCCTGCCGGGCTCCTACTCGGACGCCATGGGCGTGATCGCCGACGTCGAGAAGGCGCTGCCCGCCGGCTCCTGAAGGACCTGACGCGAGGGAGGGCCACAGTCGGAGGCGGGCTGTGGTCCCCCCTCACGTCCCGCGCCCCCCCAGAGTCCCCGGGGTAACCCGAACGGCCCCGAGGCGGGCAAGTCTTTGCCCGTGGCCGATTCCCGTACGCCCCGCCTGGTGGGAGGGGCCCGTAGGGGCACGCGGACGTAAAACGAGGCCGATAACCGCACGCGGAGCCGTGCCCGGACGTTACATCCGTGTTGACCGGCCCCGTGCCGAGGCGCACTCTCGAAGGTAGGTGGCAGTTACACCTTGTGTGCTCGTGGGGTCGTCGCTCACGTCGAGAGAACCGCAGGTGAGAGCAGGAGCCCCCGACCGGCCCGGAGCGGGAGGCGCCCCATGTGCGGCATCACCGGATGGATCTCCTACGAACGCGACCTGAGCGTCGAGGCCGCCACTTTGGATGCGATGACGGAGACGATGTCCTGTCGTGGCCCCGACGACCGCGGCACCTGGACACAGGGCCCGGCCGCCCTCGGCCACCGCAGGCTCGCCATCATCGACCTGCCCGGCGGGCGGCAGCCGATGACCGTCGACACCCCCGACGGAACCGTCGCCCTCGTCTACTCCGGGGAGGCCTACAACTTCACCGAACTGCGCCGTGAACTCACCGCCCGAGGACACCGGTTCACCACCGACTCCGACACCGAAGTGGTCCTGCGCGGCTACCTCGCGTGGGGCGACCGGATCGCCGAACGCCTCAACGGCATGTACGCGTTCGCGATCTGGGACGGCCGCGACCAACGCCTGGTGATGATCCGCGACCGCATGGGCATCAAGCCGTTCTGCTACCGACGCACCCCCGACGGCGTCCTGTTCGGCTCCGAACCCAAGGCGATCCTCGCCCACCCGCTGGTCACCGCCCGCGTCACCCTGGACGGACTGCGCGAACTCTTCACCATGATCAAGACCCCCGGCCACGCCGTCTGGGACGGCATCGCCGAGGTCGAACCCGGCACCGTCGTCACCGTCGACCGCGAAGGCCTGCACCGGCGCGTCTACTGGCAGTTGGAGACCCGGCCGCACACCGACGACCGCGCCACCACCCTCACCACCGTCCGCTCCCTCCTCGACGACATCGTGCGCCGCCAGCTCGTCGCCGACGTGCCCCGCTGCACCCTGCTCTCCGGCGGCCTCGACTCCTCCGCCATGACCGCGATCGCCGCCCGCCAACTCGCCGCGCACGACGAGAAGGTGCGCAGTTTCGCCGTCGACTTCACCGGCCAGACCGACCACTTCGTCGCCGACGAGTACCGCGCCACCCCCGACACCCCGTTCGTCCACGACCTGGCCCGCACCGCGCACACCGACCACCAGGACATCGTCCTGGACGCCGAGGCCCTCGCCGATCCCGACATCCGCGCCCGGGTGGCCCGCGCCCGCGACCTGCCCAGCGGCTTCGGCGACATGGACTCCTCGCTGTACCTGCTGTTCCGGGCCATCCGGGACCAGTCCACCGTCGCCCTGTCCGGCGAGTCGGCCGACGAGGTCTTCGGCGGCTACCGCCAGTTCTTCGACGAGGAGGCCCGGCGCGGGGAGACGTTCCCCTGGCTGGTCGGCTGGGGAAGCGTCCCGGGCCGGAGCGGCGAGGTGCTGCGGCCCGGCCTCGTCGACGCCCTGGACCTGGAGGGGTACATCGCCGACGGCTACCGCACCGCCACCGCCGCCGTCCGACGCCTCGACGGCGAGAGCGACTTCGAGTACCGGATGCGGGTGATCTGCCACCTCCACCTCACCCGGTTCGTGCGCATCCTGCTGGACCGCAAGGACCGCATGAGCATGGCCGTCGGCCTGGAGGTGAGGGTCCCGTACTGCGACCACCGGCTCGTCGAGTACGTCTACAACGCGCCCTGGGCGCTGAAGTCGTTCGACGGCCGGGAGAAGAGCCTGCTGCGGGAGGCGACCGCCGACCTGCTCCCGACGTCGGTCTACGACCGGGTGAAGAGCCCCTACCCCTCCACCCAGGACCCCCAGTACGCGGTGGCGCTCCAGAAGCAGGCCAAGGAACTCCTCGCCCGGCCCACCCACCCGGTCTTCGGCCTCGTCGACCACGACCTCCTGCGCGAGGCCGCCGACCGGACCGCGCCCGTCCACACCCAACTGGCCCGGCACGGCCTGGAACGCGCCCTCGACCTCGCCGTCTGGCTCGACCTGTACCACCCGGACCTCCAACTGGCCTGACCCGCAAGCCCGTTGAGCCGGCGGGAGTGGGCAGGGGACGGCCAGGCGACGCCGCTGAGCAGGAAATACACCGCCAACGCCGAACACAGCAGCCACCGGGTGCCGTCCGGCAGCGTCTCCAGATGGCCGACGGCGGCCCCGAGCCCGGCGGTCAGTGGCACCCCCGCGTACCCGTGCCGGAACGACAGCCCCCGCAACGCCACCAGCAGGAGGAACGCGGCGACGACGTCCCGGGCCCGTACGACCTGGGGTGGCCGAAAAGCGATCACAGAGAGTGGAGGGCGTTCCGCGTAGGGTGAGCGGGTGCGTCCGCTCATCCCGGTGTCCCTCACGGGGAGTTCAGCCGTACGGAAAGCCTCTCGCCGACCGGGACCGCGACGGAGCCCGTGTGCGAGGGGCCACCCCGGAACGGCCACGGGCCCACCCCAGATCCACCCTGATCCATCGCTTGGCCAGACCAGAAAACGCACCAGAGAACACATCAGAACCACACCACAACCGAACCACAACCACACCACAACCACACCACGACCACTCCAGAGCCGCTTCAGAAAGGGCGCACTCTCATGCCAGACCCCGTTGCCGGCCGTCGGCCCTCCGTCGTCGTCATCGGCGCGAGCGCCTCCGGGCTCTTCGCCGCCACCGCGCTCGCCGGGTTCGCGGACGTCACCCTCCTCGAACGCGACCGGCTGCCCGACGGACCCACCGCGCGGCGGGGCGTGCCGCAGTCCCGCCACGCCCACCTCGTGTGGAGCGGCGGCGTACGCGCCTTCGACGCGCTGGTGCCCGGCGTCATCGAGGACGCCGTCGCCCGGGGCGGCCGACTCGTGCACATCATGGGCGAGTTGGTCTCACGGGCGCCCAACGCCGTCTGGCTGCGCCGCTTCACGGCATCCGACCACCACATCCTGGTCTGCTCCCGGGATCTGCTCGACCACGTGCTGCGCACCCGCGTCCTGGCCGACCCTCGCATCACCCTGCGCCAGGAGACCGCGGCCGTCGGCCTGTCCGGCACCGCCGCCCAGGTCACCGGCGTGCGCCTGCGCACCGGCGACACCGAGACGTCCCTCGACGCGGACCTGGTCGTCGACGCGTCGGGGCGGGGCTCGCGCATGCCCCGCTGGCTCACCGACCTCGGCCTGCCCCGGGTCCCCGAGCGTGAGGTCGACGCGGGCATCGCCTACGCCACCCGGCTCTTCCACGCCCCGGGGAGAACGGCGGGCCTGCGGTTCCCGGTCGTCAACGTGCAGGCCACGCCCGCGCGGCCGCCGGGCCGGGGCGGCATCATCCTGCCCGTCGAGGGCGACCGGTGGATCGTCACCCTGTCCGGCACCCGGGGCGGCGAACCGACCAGCGACCCCGACGCGTTCCTCGACTTCGCCCTCGGCCTGGGCGACCCCCTCATCGGTGAACTCCTCCGGAACGCCGAGCCCATCGGTGACGTCGTCACCACCCGCTCCACCGCCAACTCCCGCCGCTACTACGAGAAGATGAAGAGCTGGCCGGACGGCGTCGTCGTCCTCGGTGACGCGGTCGCCGGCTACAACCCGGTCTACGGCCACGGCCTGACCGTCGCCGCCCAGGGCGCCCTCGCCGTCCGTACGGTCCTGGACACCGCCCCGCTCACCGCCCCCGGCATCGCCCGCCGGTTGCAGCGCGCGGCGGCGGGCCCGGTCGGCGCGGCCTGGGACCTCGCGGTGGGCCAGGACGTGTTCTACCCCGGCGCCGCCAGCACCCCGCCCACCGCCCTGGAGAAGTACCTGGCCCGCTTCCTCGACCTGGCCTTCTCCGCCAGCGCCCGCAACCCCCGCGCACTGGCCGCCATGCTCGACGTGATGAGCCTGGAGAAGCCGGCCACCCGGCTGCTCTCACCCGACATGCTGATCCCGATGCTGTTCGGCCCCCGCAAGCCCTACCTGGACGAGGCCCCCCTCACCCGCGCGGAACGCGACAGCGTCACCTCATGACGTAGGCCCCGGCGACGCCGGTTTCGCGGGCCCCGCGAGCAGCAGGTGCTCCAGCGCCTCGTAGCGGCCGTGCTCCCGGTCGCCGTCGCGGCGCGCGGTCAGCAGCGTGGCGAGCCAGCCGCAGAGGAAACCCGCGGGCACGGAGGCCAGCGCGGTGGTGGTGAACGGGAACCAGTTGACGTGGGCGTCGGGGAACGCGGACAGCGGCGTCCCCGACACCAGACTGGTCCCGGTCATCAGCACCAGCACGCTCACGGTCCCGCCGATCAGCGTGGCGAGCAGCCCGGCCCGGGTGAACCGGCGCCAGAACAGGCTGTACAGCAGCGCGGGCGCTATCGCCGAGGCCCCCAGACAGAACGACACCGTGGCCAGCGGCTGGAGATTGCGGTGCTGGGCCAGCACCGCCAGCAGGATGACGGGGACCCCGACGGCCAGCGCGCAGCCACGGGCAAGGGCCAGTTCACGGGCCGGTGTCAGCGGGGTGCGGCGGCTCGCGGTGAGATCGTGGGCCAGGCTGCTCGCACACGCCAGGGTCATGCTGGCGACCGAGGCCAGCAGGGTGAGGAAGACGGCGGTGGTGACACCGGCGAACAGCAGGCTCCCGGCCCGCGACATCCCGCTCCCGAACGCCGCCCGGGCGCCCAGGAGATAGGCGGTGCTGCCGTGCGGATCGGCGCCCGCGACCCCGGCCCGGCCGACGAGCGCCGTCGCGCCGGTGCACACCAGGATCAGCAGCAGCACGAACAGGGCGACCGAGGAGACGGCCCAGGACATCGCCCGGCGCACCTGCCGGGGCGTGCCCGCCGTGTACATGCGCATCGTGACATGGGGCAGACAGGCCCCGCCCAGCACGATCGCCACCTGCGTGCTGGCCATGTCGAGCGCCGGATGCGGCCCGCCCGCGTACTGCAACCCCCAGGTCAGATACGCCGGTCCGGCGCCGCTGCGCCCGGCGGCGGCGTCGAAGAGCGCGCGCGGACTCCAGTGGAACGTGTGCAGGACGAGCCCGGCGACGACGAGTCCGGAACTCAGCAGCACCACGGTCTTGAGGATCTGGATGAGCGCCGTGCCCCGCATGCCGCCGAGCGCCGCGTAGCTGATCATCAGCGCGCCCGCGCCGATGACACAGCCGTTCTTCATGGCGCTGTCGGAGAACCCCAGCACGAACGCGAGGAGTTGGCCGACCCCGGCGAGCTGCACGACCATCATCGGGACCAGCGCGGCCAGCGTGACGGCACACGCGGTGACCCGTACCGCCCGTCCTGGCTGCCGTCGGGTCAGCGCGTCGCCCATCGTGAAACGCCCGGTGTTGTGCAGCGGTTCGGCCAGCACGAACATCAGCAGCACCAGGGAGAGCAGGGTGCTCAGGGCCAGCATGATGCCGTCGTAGCCGCACAGCGCGATGATGCCGCCGACGGTCAGGACGGTGGCGGCGGAGATGTAGTCCCCGGCCACGGCAAGGCCGTTGCGCAGCGGGGACAGGGTCCGGTAGCCGGTGTAGAAGTCGTCGAGGTCGTCGCCCGTGGGCCCGGTCAGCACGCACAGCAGCAGGGTGACGGCGACGACGGAGAAGAACGCCACCAGCGACCACGACTGTGTGCCGTCGCCGAGCCCGATCACGACGACGGCTCCGCGTTCCGCAGATCCTCCCGCGCCCGCCGCACCAACGGGTCCACGAACCGGTGCGCGCTCCACTCGTAGAGCACCACCGCCAGCCAGGTGACCGGGGGTTGGGCGAGCGCGAGCAGCAGTCCCGTCGGCAGCCCGCCCGGCGCGGCCCGGTCCATCAGCGACGGCACCTCGACGGTGACCAGCAGGAAGAGCGCGAACGGTGTCAGCGCGACCAGCGCCGCGACCCGCCGTTGCCGACGTCCCGCGCGGCGCAGCAGCCGCAGCGTGCGGTGCGGGCCGTCCTGCGGCTGCCGGTCCTGCGGGGCGCCGTCGGACGACCAGGCGGGGGAGAGGCGGTGGCCGGCGGGTAACTCGGAGCTGTCGTGGGGCATCCCGGAATCTCCTGGCGAGGCATGGGCCCCGCACCGACCACGCACCGCGGGACGGCGGGGGAGCGGTAGCGGCTCGTCGCACGCTATGCGCGCCACGCCCCGCGCGCAGCGACTTGGCCGAACTCCCAGGTGATACCGGTCAGTTGACCGGACCGTGGCGCATGCGGATGGTGTAGGTGCGGCCAGTGATGGTCAAGTGGCAGCCGGGACAGGTGCGTTGGCGGCCCGTCACCCCGGACGCCGGCCGGACGCCGACGGGCCGGACGCCGACGGGCCGGGCACCGTGGTGCGCGGTGCCCGGCCCGTCGGCGGATGGTCAGCTGGGCGGCATGAGAACGCTGTCGACGATGTAGACAGTGGCGTTGGAGGTCTTGACGTTGCCGCAGACCACCTTCGCCGCGTCGTTGACGGTGTAGGACTCGCCGGAGCCCGCGGTGGTCAGCTTCGACTTCTCCAGCGTGGTGAAAGAGCCCTTCTCCAGGTCCTTCGGGGTCAGCTTCTGGCCCACCACGTGGTACGTGAGGATCTTGGTGAGCTGGGCCTTGTCGGCGAGGACCTTGTCGAGGGTGGCCTTCGGGATCTTCGCGAACGCGCCGTTGGTCGGCGCGAACACGGTGATGTCCTGGGCGTTGTTGAGGGTGTCGACCAGGCCGGCCTTCTTCACCGCGGCGACCAGGGTGGACAGCGCGGGGTTGTGGGAGGCGGCCGTGGCGACCGGGTCCATGGCCATGCCGTTGAAGGAACCAGCACCGCTCTTCGGCACGGACGCGCACGCCGACCCGAACGGCTGGTCCGACGAGGTACCGCTCATGCTGTCGTCCGAGGCGGACGCCGACGCCGACGCGGACGCCTTCGACGACGACGTGGACGTGGAGGAGTCGCCGCTGCTGTCGGAGCAGGCACTGAGGGCGAACGGCAGCACGGTGGCGGCGGCCAGGACGACGGCGCTACGGCGGATACGGGTGTTCATGGTGTCTCTCCTGTGGATCGGCACGGCGCGAGCCGCGTTCTCATGGGTCATGGAGTGAAGAGGGGTCAAGTGGCCGGTGGTGAAGGTGATGTGACGGGGTGTCAGTCGACGGTCACGACCACGGAGTGCCAGCCGCTGGCGCCGTCGGGGATCGTCGGCGCCCGCTTCTCGGTCTGGGTGCGTCCGGTGCGGTCGGTCGCGCGCACGGTGAGGGTGTGGCCGCCCCGGCTCGCCTGCCAGGGCAACGACCACTGGCGCCAGGTGTCCCGGGTGTCCTCGGCCGCCAGCCGCGCCTGCTGCCAGGGGCCGTCGTCGATCCGGACCTCGACCTTGTCGATGCCGCGCCGCTGCGCCCAGGCGACCCCGGCGACCATCACGGTCCCGGCCCGGGGGCGGGCGAAGGGCTTGGGGGTGTCGATGCGCGACTCGGTCTTGATGGGCGCCCGGCGGGCCCACCCGCGCTTGACCCAGTAGGGGTCGTAGGCGTCGAACGTGGTCAGTTCGAGGTCGGTGAGCCACTTGCAGGCGGACACGAACCCGTACAGCCCCGGCACCACCATCCGGACCGGGAACCCGTGGGCGAACGGCAGCGGTTCGCCGTTCATGCCGAGGGCGAGGAGCGCGTCCCGGCCGTCCATCACGTCGTCGACGGGGCTGCCGATGGTCATGCCGTCCACGGAACGGGCGACGAGCTGATCCGCCGGACCACCCCGCGACGGCGCCCGCACCCCGCACTCGGTGAGCAGCTCGGCCAGCCGGACGCCGATCCAGCGGGCGTTGCCCACATAGGGGCCGCCGACCTCGTTCGAGACGCAGGTGAGGGTGATGTCCCGCTCGATCAGCTCACGCCCGAGCAGGTCGGCGAAGGTGAGCGTGACCGGGCGCCGCACCCCGAGACCGTGGATGCGCAACCGCCAGGCCGTCGCGTCGACCTTGGGCACCACGAGGGCGGTGTCGACGCGGTAGAAGGAGCTGTTCGGGGTGCGGAACGCGCTGATCCCGGGCACCCGCAGCTGCGCCCCGCGCGGAACGGGCCGTGCCGTGGACACCGGTGCCGGCAGGACGACGCCGGCGCGGGAGGCGACCGCGCTCTGTCCGCCGGCCGCGTTGAGGGCCCGCCCCAGCACCCCGGCCCCGGCGGAGGCTACGGCGGCGGCACCGGCGGCGACCACGAACCCCCGCCGGTCCCACCCGCCCCCGGAATCGGCGCTCTGCCCCGGCCGGTCGCCCGCGTCGGACACCCGGGCCGGGGACCTGAGCCGACCCACGAGCACGGCGAGGACGACCGCGCCGAGCACGGCCCCCACGACCGACGGCAGCGCATCCGCCGGTCCGGTGGAATCGGGCCGACCGGTCGCCGCCACCGCCCCCACGACCCCGAACACCAGAACACCGGCGGCGCCCGTACGCCGGAATCGCAGCGCGAAAACTCCCAGGGCCAGCGCGAAAATCCCCAGCACGACCAGAATTCCGAGCTGGAGCACCATTTTGTCGTGCGCGCCGAAATGCCGGATCGCCCAGTCCTTCACGGCGGCCGGCGTGCGGTCGATCGCCGCCCCGCCGACGGCGACGACGGGGCTGGCCTGCGGACGTACCGCCACCGACACCAACTCGGCGACGGCGAGCGCGGTGAAACCCGCGAGCACACCGCTGCCCGCGGCCAGCGCCCGCCGCACCCACCCGCCGCACATCGGCGGCTTCTTCTCGTCCTCGGTCACCTGGGGAATCCGGCACGGCCCCGCCGCCGGATTGGTCGGACCCACGAAAGAATGAGGTTCTGCCCCGGACCCATCCGCGGGGATTCCCGCTACGGATATCCGCTACAGATATCCGATACCGGCTTCCGTCACGGATATCCGAGTTCCGGTGTGTTTCAGATTCCGCCCCGCTCCCGAGGCAGCTTCTGGCCCGCCTCGATGGCCACCGGCAGCCGGTTCTCCGCCGGAGGCAGCGGGCAGGTCGCCAGGTCGGTGTAGGCGCACGGCAGGTTCACCGCCCGGTTGAAGTCGAGGGTGACCGTCCCGTCGGCGGCCGGTGCCGCCACTGTGAGGGCGCGGTTGGCGGCGTAGGTGGTGACGCCGGAGGTCGCGTCGGTGAAGAGCACCGACAGCGTGCCGGGGGCATGACCGGGGAACGCGGTCAACGACAGGGCCCGGCCGTCCAGTTCGAAGGCGATGCGCCCCGGCGCCTCGTACACATGCTCAAGTCCCTCCACCGCCGCACCCACGGTCGTCGGACGCGGGGTGTCGAACGCCAGGTAGCGGCCCGGCACGGCCCAGCGGGGGTGCGGTGCGTAGACCGGGGTGCCGGCGAACGCGGTGCGCAGGGGCGCGCTCGGGTGCCGGGGGCGGACGATGTCGTTGCCGCCGCGCTTGGCGACCTCGATCACGGCGTCACCCCAGACCGCGTTGACGCCGCCCCGCTCCGGGATCACCCCGAAGTGGTGTGCGCCGCGCACCGGCACGCCGTCGACGACCAGCTCCTCGCCCTCGTCGAGGGTCACCGTGATGCCGTCGGGGCCGGTGCGCCAGCTGCCCGGGGCGTCCGGGAAACGCTGCGGGCTCTCGTCGAGCCAGTGCAGCCCGGTGATCGCCAGGAAGCCGTGCGGCGCGGCGAGTCGTTCCTCCTGCGCGCGGTGCCACTCCAGCCACTCCTGGGTGAAGGCCTGGAGGTCCGCCGTCGTGACCTGCTCGGTGGTCGTCATGAACACTCCTTCGTCGTCCTGCCCGTGTGAACCGCCGCGCTCCGGCCGCGCATTCCGGGCCCCGTGTGACAGCTTCTTGTCAGTCGTGTGAAGCGCCACCGGCCCGCATCGATCGGCTTCATCCGCCCCGTCCGCCGGAGGCCCCCGATGTCCCAGGGTGTGGACAGCTTCTGGCGGGCCGTCGCCGCCTCCGGTAGAACTTGCCTCGTGATCCACGAAACCTTGGTGCGCCGCCTGGTCATCGACCTGTGCCGTCGCGCGGCTTCGTGCTGTTGTTGACCCTCCACGTCTGAGGACCCGCAGCCGTCCGGGACACCCCCGGCTGCCCCGTCGTCCTTCCGCGCCGTTCCCCTCCCCGCCCGGCATTACTCCGTCGCGGCGCGTGCGCCCTACCCCACCCCCCCGGCCCGTGGAGGCCCCCCGTGTCCACAGCACAGGCTGTGCCCGAAACCCCACCCGACCTCCCGCACGACCACACGGACGCGACACCGCCCGACGCCCCCCGCCCCACCGCCTCCCGGCTCACCGCAGCGGCACGCCGACTCGCGCTGCCGGTCGGCTCCCTGCTGCTGTTCCTCGTCGGCTGGCAGGCCGTGGCGGCAAGCGGCGCCTGGAGCGAGACCCTCGTCCCGCCGCCCGTGAAGGTGTGGGACGCGTTCATCGACGTGTCCACCACCCACGACGGAGTACGCGGCTACAACGGCACCTACCTCGTCGAACACCTCGGCATCAGCCTGCGCCGGATCGCGTGCGGCGCCGGCCTCGGCATCGCCCTCGGAGTGGCGTTCGGGCTGGTCATGGGCACCGTCGGCTGGGTGCGCTCACTGTTCGAACCGTGGATCACCTTCCTGCGGACCCTGCCCCCGCTCGCGTACTTCTCCCTGCTGATCGTCTGGCTCGGCATCAACGAGGAACCCAAGATCACCCTGCTGGCCGTGGCCGCCTTCCCACCGGTCGCCGTCGCCACCACCACGGCCGTCGCCGCAGCGCCCCGCCACCTCCAGGAAGCCGCCCGCGCCCTCGGCGCCCGCCGCCGGGACGTCGTACGGGACGTCGTCCTGCCCTCCGCGCTCCCCGAGATCTTCACCGGCGTGAGGCTCGCCGTCGGCGTCGCCTACTCCTCGCTCGTCGCCGCCGAACTCGTCAACGGCCTGCCCGGCATCGGCGGCATGGTCAAGGACGCCGCCAACTACAACAACACCCCCGTGGTGCTCGTCGGGATCGCCGCGATCGGCATCTCGGGCCTCGCCATCGATGGACTGCTGCTCCGGCTCGAACGTGCCGTCGTGCCCTGGCGCGGCCACGCCTGACGCCCGAGACCCCTCTACAGAAACAGGCTTCAGACATGCTCCCTCCGGAGTCCGGAGTCCGCCCCGGTTCCTCCCCGGGCCGCCCGACCCGGCGCGCCCTGCTCGCCGCGGCACTCGGCGCCACCTCCGTCGCGCTCACCGGCTGCTCCTCGGACACCGGTTCCTCCGGCGGGTCCAGGCACCTGCGCATCGGCTACTTCGCCTTCCCCAGCGGCGACCTGCTGGTCAAGAACCAGAAGCTCCTGGAGAAGGCCCTGCCGGACCACCGGATCACCTGGATCAAGTTCGACTCCGGGGCCAGCGTCAACCAGGCCTTCATCGGCGGCTCCCTCGACATCGCCGCCCTCGGGTCGAGCCCGTTCGCCCGCGGCATCTCCGGCTCCTCGCCGATCCCCTACAAGGTCGCCTTCGTCCTCGACGTCGCCGGGGAGAACGAGGCCCTCGTGGCACGCAAGGCCACCGGCATCAAGAACGTCGCGGGCCTCAAGGGCAGGACGGTCGCCACCCCGTTCGCCTCCACCTCGCACTACAGCCTCCTCGCCGCCCTCGACGCGGCCGGTCTGAAGACCACCGACGTCAAGCTGATCGACCTCCAGCCGCAGCCGATCCTCGCCGCCTGGCAGCGCGGCGACATCGACGCCGCCTACGTCTGGCTGCCGACCCTCGACGAACTCCGCACCACCGGCGTCCAGTTGGTCAGCAGCAAGGAGATCGGGGCGGCCGGGAGACCGACGTTGGACCTGGCCGTGGTCTCCGACGCGCTGATCGCGAAGGAGCCGAAGACGATCGCGACCTGGCGCCGCATCGAGGCCGACGGACTGCGCCGCCTCACCGCCGACCCCGAAGGCTCCGCGCGGGCCATCGCGGGCGAACTCGGCATCAGCCTCGCCGCCGCCAAGGCCCAACTCGCCCAGGGCGTCTTCCTCACCCCGCGCCAGATCGCCTCCGCCGACTGGCTCGGCACCGAGGGCAAGCCCGGCAAGCTCGCCACCTACCTGACCGACACCGGGGCGTTCCTCGCCGGCCAGCACCAGATCGAGACCGCGCCCGCCGAGGACACCCTCCGCACCGCGCTCTACCTCAAGGGGCTCCCCGATGGCATCGAGTGACGTCACCGAGCAGGAGCGGGTGAACGACGTCCGGGGCGCCGTCCGCCTGACCCACGTCACCCACCGCTACGGCCGGGGCGACGGCGCCGTCACCGCCGTCGGACCGGTCGAACTGGACGTGCCCGCAGGGGAGTTCCTCGTCCTGGTCGGCGCCTCCGGGTGCGGCAAGAGCACCCTGCTGCGGCTGCTCGCCGGATTCGAGCAGCCCACCCACGGCACCGTCCACGTCTCCGGCGCCGCACCCCGCCCCGGACAGGCGGCCGGGGTGGTGTTCCAGCAACCGCGCCTCTTCCCGTGGCGCACCGTCGGTGGCAACATCGACCTCGCCCTGCGGTACGCGGGGGTCCCGAGGGACCAGTGGGGTCACCGGCGTGCCGAACTGCTGGCGCGCGTCGGTCTGGAGGGCACCGGGAAGCGGCGGGTCTGGGAGATCTCCGGCGGCCAGCAGCAACGGGTCGCCATCGCCCGCGCCCTGGCGGCCGAGAACGCCGTCTTCCTCATGGACGAACCCTTCGCCGCCCTCGACGCCCTCACCCGCGAACGCCTCCAGGAGGACGTCCGCCTGGTCACCGCCCGGACCGGCCGCACAGCCGTCTTCGTCACCCACTCCGCCGACGAGGCCGTCTTCCTCGGCTCCCGCGTGGTGGTGCTGAGCAAGCGCCCGGGAACCGTCGTCCTGGATCTGCCCGTCCCGCTGCCGCGCGGGGACATCGACCCCGAAGAACTGCGCGGCTCCGCCGAGTTCGCCGCCCTGCGCGCCCGCGTCGCCCACGAGGTGAAGGCCGCAGCGGCCTGAACCACGTCCACCAGCCGTACCAGCCGACCTGTGGGAAAGGAACCACCATGACCGTCATCAGCGAACAGCCCGCCACGGCCCCGGCGACCCGACCGGACGCCGCGGGGCTGCGCATCACGCCGCTCGGCCCGAGCTTCGGCGCCGAGATCCACGGCATCGACCTCGGCGACCTCTCCGACGCACAGGTCCTCGCGATCCGCACGGCCCTCGTCACCTACAAGGTGCTCTTCGTGCCGGGGCAGGACATCGACGACCACGCGCAGATCGACTTCGGCCGCCGCCTCGGCGACCTGACCGCCGGCCACCCGGTGCACGACTCCGGCGGCGTGCCCGACGAGGTGTACTCCCTCGACAGCCAGGACAACGGCTTCGCCGACGTCTGGCACACCGACGTCACCTTCGTGCGCCGCCCACCCGCGGCGTCCATCCTGCGCGCCGTGGTGCTGCCCCCCAACGGCGGCGACACCTCGTGGGCCGACAGCCAGCTCGCCTACGAGTCGCTCACCCCCGGGCTGCGTGCGCTGATCGACCCGCTCACCGCCGTGCACGACGGCAGCCGCGAGTTCGGCTACTACCTCGCCCAGAAGCGCAAGGGGCGCGGCAACCTCTGGGACGGCGAGGTCTTCACCGAGCTGGTCCCCGTCGAACACCCGGTGGTGCGGGTGCACCCGGAGAGCGGACGCAAGGGCCTGTTCGTGAACCCGGGCTTCACCTCGCACATCACCGGCGTCTCCGAGCACGAGAGCCGGGGCATCCTCGACATCCTCTACGCCCACCTGACCAAGCCCGAGCACACGGTCCGCCACCGCTGGCAGGCGGGCGATGTCGCCCTCTGGGACAACCGCGCCACCTCCCACTACGCCAACCGCGACTACGGCGGCCAGCACCGCGTCATGCACCGCATCACCCTGCGCGGCGACGAACCCTTCGGCCCCGCCTGACCCGAGGCCCGCCGGTCGGCCCCCGTCGCCCCGACGCGGTCGGTCCCGACCGGCGGGGATCTTGTCGGCCGGGCAGGGTAGGCGAGGGGGGACCGAGGGAGGATTGCCATGACGACGTACGTCATCTCGGTGCCGGGAACCTTCACCGGCGGCGCCGCACCGGGAACGCGGGCCGAACTGGCCAGGGCGCTGCGCCCGGCCGACCCGCACCGCACCCAGCTGGGCAACGACGAGGATCTCGACATCCTGACGGTGAACGACGACGACACGTTCACCGTCCGTCTCACCATCGACGCGGACAGTGGTCCCGAGGCCGAACGGGAGGCCCACCGGCTCGCCGAGTCCGCGCTGACCTCCGTCGGCCTGGACGACCACAGCGCGCCCCTGGGACCGGCGGTGATCACCGGCATCGACTCCGGGGCCTGAACCGGCGTGACGGCACCCGGTCGCCCGCGCGGCCGGTGCCCGCACGCCCTTCACCCACCTGGGTGAAACACGCCCCACGGGCCCCGGGGCACCGCATGGCCGACCCCGCCGAGGGGAGAACCTCGGCGGGCGATGCCGCCCCGGTGACCGAAGGAGCCCGCGCGTGAGCGAAGCCGTCTTCACCGCAGATTTCAGCTCCGCGAGCCAGTGGGTCGCCGGACGTTCCTGGGCCTATCCCGACGACGGCCCCACCAACCCGGGCGACGACAAACTCGACCACCTCACCGCCGACGCCGCCTACTCCCGCACCGGCACGTTCCGCGCCACCCGCAGAGCCGACGGCCTGTGGGACAGCGGCCTGCTGACCACCGAGGGCAGCACCGACGCCTTCACCCTGCGCACCGGGGACCGCCTGGACACCCGGGTACGGCTGCCGACCGGGGTGGGCGCCTGGCCGGCGATCTGGACCTGGCGCGACGGCGGCAACGAGGTCGACGTCTTCGAGTACCACCCGGACCACCCCGACCTGCTGGAGCTGACCAACCACGTCCGGCCGCGCAGCCGTTCCGTGCGTGACCCCGCCGTCGCCCCCGGTGCCGTCATCGACCTGAGCGTCACCTTCGGCAGGCGCAGCGTGGTCTGGTCACTGAACGGCAGCCGGGTCTTCGCCGACGGCCGGGGCGTCGGCGCCGACTGGAACGCCTACCTCATCGTCAACCTCTCGGTGAGCGCGGGCCGTTACCACCCGGCCCCCGCCCCCACCGAGACGGAACTGTCGTACGCGGTGGAGAGCCTGGTCGTGCACC
Organism: Streptomyces sp. NPDC091279; assembly: GCF_044757465.1. Taxonomy (NCBI): domain Bacteria; kingdom Bacillati; phylum Actinomycetota; class Actinomycetes; order Kitasatosporales; family Streptomycetaceae; genus Streptomyces; species Streptomyces sp. NPDC091279. The sequence continues at coordinate 497,260 of NZ_JBIVVA010000004.1, forward strand.
GCGCACCCCGCCCTAGCAGCTGAGGTTGCCGCCCGGGTCGACGCCGAGGACCTGGGTGAAGCGCCGGTAGTTGTCGATCCGGCTCTGGACCTGCGCCGGGTTGCGGCCGTCGCATTCGAGGGAGCCGTTGATGGACCGGATCGTCTGACCGAACCCGGCCCCGTTGACCATGGCGTTGTGCGGGGTCATCGTGCCCGGCCCGTTCTGCGTGTTCCAGTACCACAGGCCGGTCTTCCAGGCCACGGCCGCGTCGTTCTGCACCAGGTCGGGGTTGTTGAGGAGGTCGATGCCGAGGGCGTCCCCGGCCGCCTTGTAGTTGAAGTTCCAGCTGAGCTGGATCGGCCCGCGACCGTAGTACTTGGCGGTACCGGCCGGGCAGCCGTAGGGCTGTGAAGTGTCGCAGTAGTGCGGGTAGTTGGCGGTGTTCTGCTCGACGACGTAGACGAGGCCGCCGGTCTCGTGGCCGACGTTGGCGAGGAACGCGGCGGCCTCCTGCTTCCTCACCGTGTCACTGCCGGTCGTACTGAACCCGGGGTACGCGCCGAGCGCGGCGGTCAGCCCGCTGTAGGTGTAGAAGGAATTCCGGTTCGGGAACATGCTGTTGAACTGCGCCTCGCTGACCACGAACGCGGCGGCGGTGGCGTCGGCCTTCTGCGCGGAGGCCGTCGGAGCGAGCGCCAGACCGGACAGGACGGCGGCGGCACCGGCGAGCGCGGACAGCTTCAGTTTGCGGGGGTGCACGATGTGAACTCCTGCTCAGTGGTGGGGGGAACGTCGTCGTGCCAGGACCCGCACGGCCATGGTTCGCGGGACCGCGCGCACCGGACACCGACCTCTCCCGGACACGCCGGAGAGACCCGGAGGGCGACGCGCACTCGCCGTCCTCGCGGGGAGACTGGGGCCCACGAGAACTCAACTCCCTTGAAGAAGCGGCGAGTTCTGTTGGACTAGACCATACAAGCGGCCCGTGTGAGGGTGTCAAGGGCGCGGGGAGGGCGCGTGCACGGGACGTGAAGCCACCCCGACCACGCAACGGCCGTCCCCGCGCCCCTGTTCACCGGCCGCGACGGTCGGCCGCCACCACCCCGTGCGGACGTCGGCGCCGGTGCCGTCCCCCGCGCGTCAGCTGGGGGAGCCGTGCCGGCCGAGGGTCTGCACGGGGGTCGCGCCGGGGCGGGTCCACTGCGGCACGGGCCGGCTGGTCGGACCCCAGGTGGCGACGCCGTCGGCGTCCGCGCGCCAGTACCAGCAGGCGTGATGGCCCTGGAACGGCTGCCCGTCGCGGACCTCGCCGAGCACGGCCCGGCCCTCGGGGTGCTCCTCCCAGGCCTCGCCGCGCCCGTAGGGCGTCATGTCGAGCAGGCCGAAGCTCCCCGCGGCCGGTTCGTTGCCCCGGCCCGTCGTGGAGTAGGTGAGGAACACCCGGGCGCCGTCGCGCAGGAAGCAGGACAGGTGCCCCATCCCGCCGCCGATCGGCGCCGCCGCGTCCCGCACCGAGTACCAGGGCTGCGTGTACCCCATGAAGTCGACATAGGCGGCCACCTCGTCCCACCGCCCCGTGGTCAGCACGGCGAACGAGACACCCCGGGCGTGGAGATAGACGGCGTCCCGCACATGCCACGCCGTCATGGTGCAGCCCTCGCACTGACCCTGGTGCGGCGCGCCGTCCCACCACATGTGCTGGTAGACGACGAGTTCGTCCCGGCCCTGGAACAGGTCGAGGAACGGCACCGGACCGTCGGCGCCGACGACCTCGACGGTGCCGTCCAGCTCGACCATGGGCAGCCGCCGCCGGGCCGCCGCGATCGCGTCGCCCTCATGGGTGTGCGCCTTCTCGCGGACCAGCAACTCCTCGCGCGCCGCCTGCCAGGTGGCCAGGTCGACGACCGGCGGCCTGCCGGGAAGGTCGCCGCTCGCGTGGCCGGATGTGGTCGCCATGCTGTCCTCCGGGGGTCCCTGGGGCCGGGCGGTACCGTGCGCCGCCCTACGGCCCTCACCACAACAGACCCGCACCCCACCCGGAACCCATCGCGCCGGGACGCGCCCGCGCCCGAACCTGAACGGCCCACGGCACCCGCGCGGCAACGGCGTCCGACCGGCGAGACCACCCCCACCGACCGTCACTCTCCGTAGCCGCTCGGACGCCCCGCGAAGAGATCAGTTTGAGGGCGTGAGAACTGTGCAGGTGTTCTGCTTGGTAACACGTTCGGCGAAAGGAACACCCTCATGGCGGGAACCGACCAGGAGAAGTCGGTGGATCTCGCCGCGGTCAGACGGCACAGGGTGCTGTTCCGCGCGATCGACAGGCGACGCCACCCGAAGCTGCGCCGCACCGACATCACCGTCACCGACGAGGCCGCGGTCAAGCGCGCCACCAAGGCCGCCGCCCTCGGCAACGCGATGGAGTGGTACGACTTCGGCATCTACAGCTACCTCGCCGCCACCATCGGCAAGGTCTTCTTCCCCTCGGGCAACGACACCGCCCAACTCCTCAGCTCCTTCGCGACCTTCGCGGTGGCGTTCCTGGTGCGACCCGTCGGCGGCATGGTCTTCGGACCGCTCGGCGACAAGGTCGGCCGGAAACAGATCCTCTCCATCACCATGATCATGATGGCGGTGGGCACCTTCGCCATCGGGCTGATCCCCTCGCACGCCTCCATCGGCTTCTGGGCCCCGGCCCTGCTGATCTTCTTCCGGCTGGTGCAGGGCTTCTCGACCGGCGGCGAGTACGGGGGCGCCTCGACGTTCATCGCCGAGTACGCGCCCGACAAACGGCGCGGATTCTTCGGGAGTTTCCTGGAGTTCGGGACGCTCGCCGGGTACATCGGGGCCTCCGGGCTCGTCGTCATCCTCACCAGCGTCTTCAGCGAGAGCCAGATGCTGGACTGGGGCTGGCGCATTCCCTTCCTGGTCGCGGCGCCGCTCGGCTTCATCGGCCTCTACCTGCGGCTCAAGCTGGACGAGACGCCCGCCTTCCAGAAGCTGGAGGGCGGCCACGTCCGGGCGAGCGAGGCCGCCGACGCCGTCGAGACCTCGGCGGCGGCCGACCTCGGGAAGATCTTCACGGGCTACTGGCGGCCGTTGCTGCTGTGCCTCGCGCTCGTGGCGGCGTACAACATCACCGATTACATGCTGCTGTCGTACATGCCGACGTACCTGTCCGAGGAACTCGGCTACGGCACCAACCACGGGCTGCTGATCCTGCTCCTCGTGATGGTGTTGCAGATGTGCGTCATCAACCAGGTGGGCCGCCTCTCGGACCGCTTCGGGCGCAAGCCGCTGCTGATGACGGGGATGCTCGGCTTCCTCGTTCTGTCCGTGCCGTCCTTCCTGCTCATCCGGGAGGGCAACGTCGTCCTCATCACCCTGGGGCTGCTCCTGATGGGGCTCTCCCTGGTGGCGATGCTCGGCACGATGTCGGCGGCGCTCCCGGCGATCTTCCCCACCCAGGTCCGCTACGGCTCCCTGTCCGTCTCCTACAACCTCGCGACCTCGCTCTTCGGCGGCACGACACCTCTGGTGATCACCGCGCTGATCAGCGTGTTCGACACCAATCTCATGCCGGCGTACTACGCGATGGCCGCGGCCGTCGTCGGTGTCATCGCCGTCCTGTGCATGAAGGAGACGGCCAACGAGCCCCTCGCCGGGTCGCCGCCCTCCGTCGAGACGGAGCAGGAGGCCGCCGAGATCTGCCAGTCCCAGACCCCCGACCCGCGCTTCTGACCACCCCGTCGCCACCCCGGAACGCCCCGTACCGCTTCCCCGGTACGGGGCGTTGCGCCTGCCGGGGTGGTGCCGTCAGGTGTGGCGGGAGTGGACCGGGTCGCCTGCGACCTCGCCCGGGCACCCGCCGTGCGGATGCCGGGCCCGCCGGTCGCGCTGCCAGTCGAACGTCGCGAGGGCGAGGGACGCCACCATGCCGACCAGCGCGGCGCACAACGCGGTGACGACGGCGGCGCGATAGCCGGTGCCCTTGCCGAGGACCAGGTAGAACAGGCCGGGCAGCGCGGCGGTGCCCACGGCCGCGCCGAGCCGCTGTCCCGTCTGGAGGGCGCCACCGGCCGCACCCGCCATCCGCACCGGCACGTCCCGCAAGGTCATCGTGATGTTGGGGGAGACCACGAACCCACCGCCGATGCCGCCCAGGAACAGCGCAGGCGCCGCCAGCCACGGGGCGCTGGACAGGGGCGCGTAGTGCAGCAGCAGCGCGGTGGCGCCGAGGCCGAGGATCACGCCGGTCAGCCCGCAGACGGTGAGCAGCCGCCCGAACCGTTCCACCAGCCGCCCGGCGACCACGGCCGCGACCGCCGTACCGAGCGCGAACGGCGTCACGGCGAGCCCGGAGCGCAACGGTGAGAAGCCCAGACCGTGCTGGTAGAAGAGCGCGAAGACCAGCCAGATGCCGCTGAACCCGATGAAGTACAGGGTGCCGACGCCCGCCCCGACGGCATAGCCGCGCAGGGTGGTGAACAGGCGCGGGTCGAGCAGAGGCTGTCCGCCCCGGGCGATGAGCCGGTGCTGCCAGCGGACGAAGACGGCGAGGATCACGGCGCCGACCACGAACAGCCACCACAGGTCGATGATGCCCCCGGAGTCCGCCTGGACCAGCGGATACATCAGCGCGAGCACCCCGGCCCCGAGCAGCAGCACCCCCGGCACATCCACCTGGCCCCGCCCGGACGCCTTGGTGCGGGGGAGCAGGCGCCGGCCGAGGAGGACGGCGAGGACGCCGATGGGGACGTTGACGTAGAAGATCCACCGCCAGCCGTCGGTCCCGGAGGCCACGGCGAGGATGGCTCCGCCGGTGAGGGGCCCCGCGGCCGACGAGATGCCGACGGTCGAGCCGAAGAGACCGAAGGCCCGGCCGCGTTCGGCGCCCCGGAACATCTGCTGGATCAGCGCGGAGTTCTGCGGCGACATGAAACCGGCCGCAAGCCCCTGGAACAGGCGGGACACCACCAGAAGGGTGATGTTCGGGGCCGCTCCGCAGGCCGCGCTGAAGAGCACGAAGCCGCTGAGGGAGAGGAGGAAGATCAGGCGCCGGTCCAGGGCGTCGCCGAGCCGCCCGGCCGTGACCAGGGCGAGGGCGAAGGTGAGGGCGTAGCCGGAGACCACCCACTGCACCTGGGCGGGGGAGGCGTCCAGGTCACGTTGGATGGTGGGCAGGGCGACGGCGACGATCGTCACGTCGAGGAGGCTCATGAAACCGGCCACCAGGGTGACCCACAGGGCCTGCCAGCGCCGTGGGTCCGGTATGTACCCGGCCTCCTGGTCGCCCGTGTTCCCACCGCCTGCGGGCGGGGCCGACGCTGTCACAGGGGCTCCTCTCGCCAGGACCGCACAGGCGTTCGGGGTTCCACGGAAGAACCGTCTGATCACGGAAGAACCGTCTGATCCAGGGTAATGAGAGATCAAGGCGGGCGCAGTGCGGCGGACGGACGCCCCCGGGGAGCGTGCGGGGGCTCGGCGGGTGCGGGCCCTGAGCCGCACGAGAGCCCCTGCCCACCGCCGACGGGACCTGTCGGCCGGGCGCCGCCGTGTCCGGCTCAGGCGTCGTCGGTGTCCGAGCCGCCGCGTGCGTCGAAGACCCGCAGGATGCGTTCGGCGGCCAGGGTGGCGGTCAACTCGCCCGCCCGCACCCGCCGTTCGAGATCCGGGGCGAGGGAGCGTACCGACGGGTCGTGCCGGAGCCGGTCGAGCAGCTCGTCGCGGACCATCGTCCAGGTCCAGTCGACCTGCTGGTCACGGCGTTTGGCGGCCAGACGCCCCGAGGAGTCGAGCAGCGCGCGGTGCTGTTCGAGCCGCTCCCACACCGTCTCCAGGCCCGTCGACTCCCGCGCGCTGCAACTCAGCACCGGCGGCGTCCAGAACGCCTCCTTGCCGTGCATCAGCCGCAGCGCGCCCGCCAACTCCCGTGCCGCCAGCTGCGCGTCGCGTTCGTGCGGGCCGTCCGCCTTGTTGACGGCGATGACGTCGGCCAGCTCCAGGACACCCTTCTTGATGCCCTGCAACTGGTCGCCGGTACGGGCCAGGGTGAGCAGCAGGAACGAGTCGACCATGTTCGCGACCGCCGTCTCCGACTGCCCGACGCCGACGGTCTCCACCAGGATCACGTCATAGCCCGCCGCCTCCATCACCACGATGGACTCGCGCGTCGCCTTCGCCACCCCGCCCAGCGTCCCGGCGGTGGGGGAGGGGCGCACGAAGGCCGCCGGGTCGACGGCCAGCCGCTCCATCCGGGTCTTGTCGCCGAGGATCGAACCGCCGGTGCGGGTGGAGGACGGGTCCACGGCGAGGACGGCGACCCGGTGACCGAGCCCGGTGAGCAGCGTGCCGAAGGCGTCGATGAACGTCGACTTGCCCACGCCGGGCACCCCGCTGACGCCGATCCGCCGGGACCGGCCGCTGTGCGGGAGCAGCTCCGTCAGCAGCTCCTGCGCCAGCACGCGGTGGCCGGGGCGGGTCGACTCGACGAGGGTGATGGCCCGGGCGATCAGCGCCCGCTTCCCGTCGAGGACGCCCTTCACATACGTTTCGAGATCGATGGCTGCCATGGGCGTCAGAGGGCGTGGCCGAGGTCGGCGGAGAGCCGTTTCACCAGGTCGTACGCCGCGTCCGGGATGACCGTGCCGGGCGGGAAGACGGCCGCCGCGCCCATCTCCAGGAGGGTCGGCACATCCTGCGGCGGGATCACCCCGCCCACGACGATCATGATGTCCGCGCGGCCTTCCTGGGCGAGTTCGTCGCGCAGGGCCGGGACGAGGGTGAGGTGCCCTGCGGCCAGCGAGGAGACGCCGATGACGTGGACGTCCGCCTCAACGGCTTGGCGGGCCACCTCGCCCGGGGTCTGGAACAGCGGGCCGACGTCGACGTCGAAGCCGAGGTCGGCGAAGGCGGTGGCGATGACCTTCTGGCCCCGGTCGTGGCCGTCCTGGCCCATCTTGGCGACCAGGATGCGCGGGCGGCGGCCCTCCGCCTCCTCGAACGCGTCGACGAGGGAGCGGGTGCGCTCCACGGCCGGGGACTCGCCTGCTTCGGTGCGGTACACACCGGAGATGGTACGGATCTGGCTCGCGTGCCGCCCGTACACCTTCTCCAGGGCGTCGGAGATCTCCCCGACGGTGGCCTTGGCGCGGGCCGCGTCCACCGCCAGCTCCAGCAGGTTGCCCTCACCTCCGGCCGCCCGGGTCAGGGCGTCCAGCGCGTCCCGGCAGGCCCGTTCGTCGCGTTCGGCGCGCAGGCGGCGCAGTTTCTCGATCTGTTGGGTGCGCACCGAGGAGTTGTCGACCTTGAGGACGTCGATCTGTTCGTCGGTCTCGACGCGGTACTTGTTGACGCCGATGACCGGCTGACGCCCGGAGTCGATGCGGGCCTGGGTGCGGGCCGAGGCTTCCTCGATGCGGAGCTTGGGGATGCCCGCGTCGATGGCCTGTGCCATGCCGCCCGCCCGCTCGACCTCCTCGATGTGCTGCCAGGCCCGCCGGGCGAGGTCATAGGTGAGCCGCTCCACGTAGGCGCTGCCGCCCCACGGATCGATGACGCGGGTGGTGCCCGACTCCTGCTGGATCAGCAGTTGGGTGTTGCGCGCGATACGGGCGGAGAAGTCGGTGGGCAGGGCGAGGGCCTCGTCGAGGGCGTTGGTGTGCAGCGACTGCGTGTGGCCCTGCGTCGCCGCCATCGCCTCCACGGCCGTTCTCGTTACGTTGTTGAAGACGTCCTGGGCGGTCAGGGACCAGCCCGAGGTCTGTGAATGGGTGCGCAGCGAAAGGGACTTGGGATTCTGCGGGTCGAACTGCTTGACCAGCTTCGCCCACAGCAGCCGCGCCGCCCGCAACTTGGCGATCTCCATGAAGAAGTTCATGCCGATCGCCCAGAAGAAGGAGAGGCGAGGGGCGAACGCGTCTACGTCCAGGCCCGCTTCCCGGCCCGCCCGGATGTACTCGACGCCGTCGGCGAGGGTGTATGCCAGCTCCAAGTCGGCCGTGGCGCCCGCTTCTTGGATGTGGTAGCCGGAGATGGAGATGGAGTTGTAGCGGGGCATGCGCTGGGAGGTGTAGGCGAAGATGTCGGAGATGATCCGCATCGACGGTTTCGGCGGGTAGATGTAGGTGTTGCGGACCATGAACTCCTTGAGGATGTCGTTCTGGATGGTCCCGGCCAACTTCTCGGGCGGGACGCCCTGTTCCTCGGCGGCGACGATGTAGAGCGCCAGCACGGGGAGCACGGCGCCGTTCATCGTCATGGACACCGTCATCCTGTCGAGGGGGATGCCGTCGAAGAGTTGGCGCATGTCGTAGATCGAGTCGATGGCGACGCCTGCCATGCCTACGTCGCCGGTCACGCGGGGGTGGTCGCTGTCGTAGCCCCGGTGGGTGGGGAGGTCGAAGGCGACGGAGAGGCCTTTCTGGCCGGCGGCGAGGTTGCGGCGGTAGAAGGCGTTGGACTCCTCCGCGGTGGAGAACCCGGCGTACTGGCGGATGGTCCAGGGCTGGTTGACGTACATCGTCGGGTACGGGCCGCGCAGGAACGGGGCGATGCCCGGGTAGGTGTCCAGGAAGTCCAGGCCCTCCAGGTCCTGCCCGGTGTAGAGCGGCTTGACGGCGATGCCCTCCGGGGTCTGCCAGAGCAGATCGTCCCCGTCGGCCGCCTTCTTGAGCGCCGCACGCCATTCGTCGAGACCGCCCCGGGGAGCCGGGGTGCCCAGCTCGACCCCGGTGAAATCGGGAACGGAGGAAGGGATCGACATCAGGACACTCCCATGCGGTCGAGCGTGGCGGAGAGCACGGCGACGGCGTCGCACCCCGCGAAGACGTAGGTGTCGACGCCCTCGTACGGCCCGGGACGTCCGGCGAGGAACACCTCTTCGGCACCCGCCGCCCGCAACTCCCCTACGACAGACGCCGCTTGCTCCTCGTACAGGGCATCGCTCGAACACAGACAGACCGCCCGCGCCCCGCTCTCCGCGAAGCTTCCCCGCGTCACGGGCTCGATGCCGCCCGCCTGGAAGAGGTTCGACGCGAAGGTGAGGCGGGCCGTGTGCGCGGCGGCCGGGCCGAGGGCGGCCAGGTAGATCCGGGGGCGGGCGCCGGTGGCGGCGAGATGGGCGTCGGAACGGGCACGCAGCGCCTCGTAGGCCTCGTCACGCCGGACCCGGGGCAAACCTCCGGAGGGCGGCGTGGGGGCGGGCTCGCGCACGACGGGTTTCTCCGTCAGGTGGGGGAACTCGCTGACGCCGGTGATGGGTTCACGGCGTTTGGCGAGCTTCGCGCTCCGCACGGACCAGGTCTCGGCGAGCCGCTCACCGATCATCCCGGACTCCAACGCCGCTTCCTGGCCGCCCGCTTGCTCGATCCGCTGGAAGAACTCCCAGCCCGCGAGGGCGAGTTCATCGGTCAGCCGCTCCACGTACCAGGAACCGCCCCCCGGGTCGATCACCCGCGCCAGATGGGACTCCTCGATGAGGATCGTCGAGGTGTTGCGGGCGATGCGCCGCGCGAACGCGTCCGGCAGCCCCAGTTCGACGTCGAACGGCAGCACGGTCACCGCATCGGCGCCGCCCACCCCTGCTGCCAGCGTCGCGACCGTCGTGCGCAGCATGTTCACCCACGGGTCACGGCGCGTCATCATCACCGGCGAGGTCACCGCGTGCTGCACCTGCGCACCCGCCCCGGGCGCCCCGCACACCTCGGCCACCCGGGCCCAAAGGCGCCGCGCCGCACGGAACTTGGCGACCGTCAGGAACTGGTCGGCGGTGGCCGCGTACCGGAACTCCAGCTGCCCACAGGCCTGTTCGACATTCAGCCCAGCGCCGGTCAGCTCCCGCAGATACGCCACGCCGGTCGCCAGGGAGCAGCCCAGCTCCTGTGCCGCCGAGCCGCCCGCCTCGTGGTACGGCAGCGCGTCCACGGTCAACGCCCTGAGCCCCGGGTACGTTTCGGCGCAGCGCCGGGCGAGGTCGGTGACCGGGGTGATGCCGAACGACCGGCCGGTGCGGGCTCGGTGGCCGAGAGGGTCGGCGCCGAGGTTGCCGCGGACCGACTCCGGGGCGATGCCTCGTTCCGTGGAGAGGCGCAGCAACTCGCTTGCCGCTGGCCCCACTTCGGCACCCGCGTCCAGGATGATCGGCGCCAGGTCGAGGTAGACGCCGTCCAGCACGTGGGCGAGGGACGCGAGCGGGATGCCGTTCGCGCCGACGGCCAGCCACAGGGACGTGACGCCGTTCTCCAGGTCGGCGAGGACGGCGCCGTTGTCCGCCACCGTGTGTCGCTGGCGGACGTCCCAGCCGCTCGCCGTGGCGCCCTCGGGGCGTCCGCCGCGCACGAACGGCGCGAAACCGGGCAGGCCGGGCTCGGGCGCGGTGTCGCGCGCGGTGTACAGGGGCCGGGTCCGCAGCCCCGGCTCCAGCACGGTGGACAGGGCATCCAGCGCGGCGTCGTCCGACAGCTCCTTGCCCGACTTGCGCAACACGCCTGTCACCAGGTGTTGCCACTGTTCGTGTGTCGCGTCGGGGAACTCGGCGGCCAGCGCGAGCCCGTCGTCAGGCAGGACCGTCATGGCCGGATGCTAGAGCAGATCGACAAAGGAGCAGCAGAGGGCGCGGCTGTGACCTTCTTCTCCCCGTGAAGGTGGTGTGCGGCACACCCGGCCGGGGGAACCGACGCGGCGTCAGAATCCGGCAGCCGACTTCCGGCCACCCGTGGTTTCCCCGTGAGGGTAATAAGCTTGTGGAACGTGAGAACCGGCATGTCACGCACCTGCCGGACCGCGTAGGAACCGTGTGAGGAGCGACCGATGACAGCGGGAACCGAGCGAGCCGTCCTGGCCGGAGGTTGTTTCTGGGGCATGCAGGACCTGATCCGCAAGCAGCCGGGCGTGGTCGCCACCCGCGTCGGCTACAGCGGCGGCGACACCCCGAACGCCACCTACCGCGACCACGGCGACCATGCCGAGTCCATCGAGATCCTCTTCGACCCCACGGTCACCGGCTACCGGGACGTCCTGGAGTTCTTCTTCCAGATCCACGACCCGACCACCCGGGACCGCCAGGGCAACGACCTCGGGCGCAGCTACCGCTCGGCGATCTACTACGTGGACGAGGAGCAGCACCGGGTGGCCCTCGACACGATCGCCGACGTGGAGGCCAGCGAGCTGTGGCCGGGCAAGGTGGTCACGGAGGTGGAGCCGGTGGGCGACTTCTGGGAGGCCGAGCCGGAGCACCAGGACTACCTGGAGCGCTACCCCAACGGCTACACCTGCCACTTCCCCCGCCCGAACTGGAAGCTGCCGCGCCGGTCCACGGCGACCGGCTGAGCCGCCCCCGCACATACCGGTGGCCGCACTCCCGAACAGGGGAGTGCGGCCACCGCGGGTAAGAACCCGGACCTGGACCTGGACTTCGGCCGCGACGCGCCGGACCGCCGCGAGCCGGACGCCTGGGACCTGCCCAGGACGCCGGTCACGGATGCGCGCCGGTCACCCATGACGGTCACCAATAGTGACGGCGTCCGCCGACGGCGTGACCCACGGACCCCAAGATCCACAGGGCGGCGCCGATCACGAGCAGGACGATTCCGATCGTCCAAAGGATGGAGATGCCGGTCAGGAAACCGACGACAAGAAGAATGACGCCTAGGGCGATCATGTTGGCCTCCTACAGCACGGGAGCGTTCCCGACCCTCCGAGTACCCATAAAGCGGCGATCAACCATCGGTTTTCCCACCGATCTCGCGGTGCCCCGCGCACGGGCCGGGACTACCCTGGACCAAGGCCCCGGTCCCCGGCATGAATGTCCCGTCCCGCTCTCGGGAGGCCCGCCGTGCTGATCCTCATCCTCCTTCTGATCCTCGTCGTGTTCGGCGTCGGCTTCCTCCACCCCGTCTGGTGGGCGGCCGTGGCCCTGCTGGCGGTCGCCGCCTTCCTCTACGGACGCCGCCGAGGCGGACGCGGCGGCGAGGACAGCGGCGGGTCCGCGTTCGACGACTACCGCGAATCCCAGGAACGCGAGGACCGCCGCGCGCACAAGGACCACCACGGGTAGGAAGCGCACACGCCAGCTCCACGCGGGCGCGCCCCGTGTGCGAAGGCCAGGTGGGACGGGGCAGTCCGGGTGAGTGCGAGCAGGTCAGGGCGGTGGTAGGCGTCCTCGTCGCGATGTGCGGAGGCCATGAGCGCAACGACCAGGTCGCCCGCGCCGATGGTGACCCCGCTGAGGGTGACGTCCTCGACGGCGACCCGGAGGTGGGCGCCCATCGCGGCCTGCGCGTACCGCAGGAGCTTCTCCACGGCGGCCGGGACCCGGGCCGGCTCGTCCCGCAGCAGCGCGTATCGCTCCGGCCGGTCGAGCAGCAGATGGACCATCCCGGCCAGCCGGTTCGCGGTGGTGCCCTAACCGCCGAGCAGCAGAACGACAGCGCGGGTCGGCCAGGACGCGCCGGACGTCGGACTGCCGGGTGACGAGCCAACCCGGTCCGCCGCCGGGCAGGTTGACGCGGACGACGGGGGCGTTCTGGCGCAACTCGGCATGCCGGACTGGCCTCCCCCATCCGGTCGAGCTGCCGTTCCGGAGGGGAGGAGTACGCTGGCACAGTCGAAGGCGCCCATAAGCCGTATGTACGCTGGAAATACCGCACAAGCCCCATAACTCCACGCCCGTGCGACACGCCTCCGCTCAGCGCGACGCCTGTCCGCCCGCCTGGAAGAACCGCAGCCCAAGACCCCGGCCGCACCGTCGTCACCGAGGTCAAGGATCACGCTCATGTCTCTGCTGTCCCGCACACCTCTGTCCGCCCCGCCGCCGGTCCGGTCGGCCTCCTCTCCCCGCCTGCGTCTCGTCGCGCAGTCGGTACAGGGCCGTACGCCCCGGCGCATCGACGGCGCCTGGTGGCCCCGTTCCCTCGATCTGACCGCCGAACTGCCCGGACTGCTGGGCGAGTTGCCGCCCGCCTGGGGGCAGATCGCCGGCGTCCTGGTGGACGAGGCGGTGTGGTCGCCGTTCCCTGGGCGGCTGCTCGTCACCCACCAGGTGGTGCGGCTGCGGCGCACGACCGCCCAGCGCAGTCCGTCCACGGTCTGCCTGCTGGCGCCCGGCCGTGGCCGCTGGGACCTGCTGGTGGTACCCCCGGACGCCACGGAAGCGACCGCCGCACGGCTCATGGCGCAGGTGGACGGCGCGGACACCCTCGCGCGGGACGCTGCGGGGTGGGAAGTCGGCGTCCGCTGAAGGCGGCCGTCGGACCGGCCCCGGGCCCGCCGGAAGCGGAGTACGCTGGGGTTACCGAGGGTATCCCGTGCGACGGCTTCCCGGCCGTAGTCACTTTCGGCGCATGGATCACACCGGGCCGGTCATGGTCGGCCCGGGGCAGGGAGCGCGTCATGACAGTGACCGCTTCCCCACGCCGACCCTCCTCCCTCACCTCCCCCTCCGCCTCGCCGGAGGCCGCGGGCAGGCTCCTCGCGGACACCGGTGGCATGCCGGTCCTTCCCGGCAGCGCCGTGCTGCGGATGGAGACGACGGCCAGGCGCACCGGGACGTTCGACGGCGCCTGGTGGCCACGGACGCGTGATGTCAGAAGCGAACTCGCCGGTCTGCTCACCGAGTTGACCGCCCACCTCGGCCCCCTCGCCCGCGTCGGTCTCGACGCCGGTGACTGGGACGAGACCCCGGGACACCTCTTCGTCGACGGGCACATGGTCCGCGTCGACTGGTCCGACGTGAGCGACAACACCATGATCGTCACCCGGGGCGACCAGGACCACTTCCTGTTCCTGGTGATCCCGCCCGGCACCGGACCCGGCCCCGCGCACGCCGCGATGGTCATGGCCGTCGCCGACGACAACGCCGTTTCGGCGGCCCGGATTCTGGCCGCCACCGGCATCACCGCCGCCGGGACCGACGTTCCGCACGGGCCGCCCGGCGCGAGCGAACCGGCCCGCCCCCGGCCGACGTGACGAGAACCGTCGGCGCACCACCACACTCAGCAGCCCCGGACCCCGGCCGCACCGCACACGGCGGGCCGGGGTTCTCCCGTGCCACGCGGCCCCCGGACCATTCGAGTCCGGGGCGTCAACGACGTAAGGAAGGTGAACACGATGGGTGTTCTGATCACCGTACTGATCGTGGTCGTCGTGGCCGGACTGATCCTGGTCGGCCTGAGCCTGCGCGACGTCCAGCAGTACGAGAAGGGCGTGGTGTTCCGCTTCGGGCGGCAGCTCCCGCAGATCCGCGGTCCCGGTCTGCACGTCATCCGGCCGATCGGGGACCGGATGCGGAAGGTGTCCGTACAGACCGAGGTGCTCGGCATCCCGCCGCAAGGAGCCATCACCGCCGACAATGTGACCCTCACCGTCGACGCGGTCGTCTACTTCAAGGTCATCGACCCCGTCAAAGCCCTGGTGAACGTGCGTAATTACCCCGCCGCCATCTCCCAGATCGCGCAGACCTCGCTCCGTTCGGTCATCGGCAGGGCCGACCTCGACACGCTGCTCTCCGACCGCGACCACATCAACGCGGAGCTGAAGAACGTGATGGACACCCCCACCGAGGGACCCTGGGGGCTGCGGATCGAACGCGTGGAGATCAAGGACATCGCCCTGCCGGAGTCGATGATGCGCTCGATGTCCAAGCAGGCCGAGGCCGAGCGGGAACGCCGGGCCCGGGTCATCGCCGCCGACGGAGAGTTCCAGGCGGCCCAACGGCTGACGGATGCCGCGTCGACCATGGCCGACACCCCCGGAGCGCTCCAACTCCGGCTGCTTCAGACCGTGGTGGACGTCTCCGCCGAGAAGAACAGCACCCTCGTGATGCCGTTCCCCGTCGAGATGCTCCGCTTCTTCGAACGCCAAGGCCAAGGCAGCGAAGGGGAGTTGGACGGACAGCCGGTGCAACGGAGCAGCAGGCGCCCGGCACGTCCCACGACCACGGTCCTGCCCGAGCCCGCCGCCCCGGCACCCGCCCTCGCGCCGACGGTCACCCTGCCCACGGCGGAGACCACGCCCGAGGCGCGGGCGGACGTGGCCCGGGAACGCCGCGACAACTGGCCCACCCGGGCTGACACGGAGGAATCACTGAGCGGCTGAACGCGACAACGCCGCTGTGCGGTAAGGCCGTTGACCCTGGTGACCGTGAGCCGCCGGGGCCAACGGCCGTACGGGCGTGCCGATCAGGTGACCTGGGGGCTCAGGCCGGGGAGGTGTTCGGACTCGTCGATGAAGGCGCGGGCCACGTCCGACAGACGCCGGTTGTGGGAGCGGGCGTAGCCGCGCAGGGTGGTGAACGCCGTTTCCATGTCGGTGTGTTGACGTTCGGCGAGCTTGCCCTTGGCCTGCTCGATCAGGACGCGGCTGTTGAGAGCCGTCTGCAACTGCTCGTTGAGGAGCGTGCTCCGCTCGGCGGTGCGCTGTTGCAGCAGACTGATGGTGGCGACGTCGGCGAGGGCCTGCGCGAACGGTGTCGCGTCGGGACTGATCGGCGTCGGCCCGGTGTGGAAGAGGTTCAGGGCGCCGACGACCTCGTCACGCAGCCGCATCGGCAGCGCCTGGACGCCGGTGAAGCCGATGTGCTGGGCCTGCCCGGCGAACAGGGGCCAGCGGGCGGCCTCGGCGTGCAGGTCGGGGACGGTGACCGGGACCCCGGAGTGGAAGCAGTCCAGGCAGGGGCCCTCGTGGTTCTGGAGCTGGAAGAGTTCCAGGAGCCGGACCCGTTCGTCGGAGGCGGCCATCACGCGCAGCACACCGTCACGGTCGGCGAGCAGCACGCCCGCCGCGCTCGCGTCGAGCAGATCGACACAGCGATCGGTGAGCATGCGCAGGAAGTCGATCAGATCGAAGTCGGCCACGAGACTGTCCGCCAGCTCGACGAACGTCCGGGCCATCAGCTGTTCCTTCATCGTGCACACCTCTGGGTGGGGAGCGAGAGCATCAGGGCTCCGCGTCGGGCGATGGCGCGTCGGGGGCGAGATGCAGCCGGTGGGCGACCACATCGGCCGCGACCGCCGACAGCCGCGCTCCCTGCGCGTAGGCGTGGGCGCGCAACCGGACGAAGGCCTCCTCGACGCCGACATCGAGCTGGACCATGAGAATGCCGGTCGCCTGGTCGATCTCGGCACGGTATCCGCCCAGGTCGTCGAAGGGGGCGAGGTCGGGCCGGTCGGCGCAGGCCGTTTCGTCGATCCGCGCGTCGAGCAGCAGCAGCGTGGCCGTGTCCGCGAACGCCATCGCGTCGGCCATCTCCTCCGCGTCCAGCTCGACCGAGCTGCCCGAGTACAGGTCGAGCACGCCGGCGCTGATGGCCCCGAGCTGCAACGGGAACGCGAACACCGCGCGGGCGCCCGCCGCCAACGCCGCGTCGGCGAACACCGCCCAGGAACGCGGGAGTTCACCGGTGAGCAGGTCGGGACAGAGGACCGTCGAGCCGAGCAGGAAGGCCTCCACACAGGGGCCCTCGCCCAGGGTGAGCTGGAGTTCCTCCAACTGGAGACTGACGGTGTCGGTGCCGCACAGCGGGTGACTCGCCCGGCCCCGGGACATCGCCGACACCCCGGCCCCACCGACGGGCAACGCCGCCACCGCCGCCGCGCACACGTCGACCACCCCGGCCCTGGCCCCGCGCAGCGCCGCCTGCTCGGCGACGAGAGCCTGGACGCGCTCCGAACGCCGGGCCGGAATCACGGCGACCACCGGTCGATGACGAACATGGCACCTCAACTCCGGCCGGGCCCGCTGCCACGGGCTTCCGCGCACAGCAGCCAGCACATCCACCGGGGTCCTGGGCATCCACCCCCACCATAACCCCGCCCCCACACCCGACAACGGCCCCGATCCGACCGACGTGCCCCGATACAGCCAAGCCCAGGGCAACGCCGCAAAGGGGCGCGAGGTACCGCGTACCGATACAGCCAAGCCCAGGGCAACGCCGCAAAGGGGCGCGGGGAACTGCGCGCCCAGCCCCGACGCCGCCGCACCCACCCACCGGACGCTTCCTGCCAGGCCGATGCCGCGTACCAATGCAGCCAAGCCCAGGGCAGCTCCGAGAAGGGGCGCGGGGAACTGCGCGCCCAGCCACAACGGCGCCGCACCCGCCCACCGGACGCTTCCTGCCAGGCCGATGCCGCGTACCAATGCAGCCAAGCCCAGGGCAGCTCCGGAAAGGGGCGCGGGGAACTGCGCGACAAGCCCCGACGGCGCCGCACCCACCCACTCTCCGCACCCAACGGGACAACGTCCGCCAACCGGTTGGCAACCCCAGCCCCACCCCCCAACACCCCGCCCCGCGATTCCCACACCCGCCCCCCAACACCACCCATTCTTTTCGAAAGTACGTCAAGGGTATTGACGCCGATTCCGGACAGGAAGAAGCTCTGGCGAACGGGCAGCAACCGGTTTCTAGCCACCCCAGCCGCCGCCCGGCACCTCGTACCCGAAGGAGGCGACGCCCGATGCACACCCCCTCCAGCCGCCGCCGTTTCCTGGCCCTGTCGGCCGCCGCAACGGCCACCGCCGCGACGACGCTGACCGGCTGCGCCCTCCAGGTAGCCGGCGCAGCCACCGGCGGCGAGGGCATCACGGTGATGGCCAGCCTCGACGACGTCTCCGCGCAACTGATCCAGCAGGCCCGCCGCGACCTCGGCATCACGATCACCGTGGTGGCAAGCGACCTCACCCGCCTCATCGCCATGCTCACCAACGGTGAACCCCCGGACCTGGTCCGCGGCGTGGGCGCCCTGGACGCACCGTTCTTCGCGGCCCGGGGCGTGGCCGAGAACCTGGACCCGTACTTCGCGCGATCCACGGTCCTCAAGGCCGACGACCTGGACCCGGCCAACGACGTGTGGCGCTGGGACGGCACCACCCAGGGCAAGGGCCCCCGGTACGGCATGGCGAAGGACTTCTCGCAGGACGCGATGTTCTGGTACGACACGGCACAGTTCGACCGGGCGGGCGTCGAGCCCCCGTCGGCCACCGAGCCCGTCACCTACGAGCGATGGCTCGACGACGCCCGCCGCCTGGTCCGGCGGAAGAACGGCCAGACCACGGTGTACGGCGGCAGCTACAACGGTCTCGGCCTGCCGGGCCTGTTCACCAACCTGACGGCCGCCGCCGGAGGCAGCCTCTTCTCCCCGGACTTCAGCCGCGTCGACTTCACCACCCCCGAGGCCCGCAGGGCCCTGACCTGGTACGTCGACTACGCGAAGACCCGGGTCGGACCGAGCCTGATCCAGCCCAACCCCGACTCCTGGGACGGCCCCACCTATGTCGCGGGCCGGATGGCCATGTCCGGCAACGGCTACTGGCTGGGCGGCATGATCAACGCGGAGCCGACGGTGGCCCGGGTCTCCCGCCTGGCCCCCGCGCCGGTCTTCGAGGGCGGCCCCCGGATCAGTTCCTGCCAGGCCGCGACCGGCATGTGGATGCCGAAGAAGGCCCGGAACAAGGACGCGGCCTGGCGGTTCTTCGAGTGGTTCTTCGGCGAGGGCCCGGCCAGGGAACGCGCGTCCAGCGGCTGGGGAATACCGAGCCTGACGTCGCTGCGCCCCCTGATGCCGAGGAAGGAGGAGTACCAGCGGCGCGTCCTCGCGGTGCAACAGGCCGAACTGCGGCACTTCTCCGTCACGCCGTTCACCCCGTATGTGAAGACCGACGCGATGGAGGCGCTCATCAACCAGGTCCTCCCGGCCGCCCTGCACGGCCGGATCACCGTCGACACCCTCGCCGGACGCCTCAACACCGTCGTCAACGAGCAGATGAAGCGCGGTAAGGAGCAGGTGGGATGAGCGTCGGCCAACTCCCCTCCGTCGCGGCGGCACAGGCAAAAAAGGCAACAAAGACAACAAAGCGGCTCCGCTCCGCGCCCCGTGCCGAGCGGACCCGCACCTCGATGACGACGCGCAGGCGGCGGGCGTTCTACGCGTTCACCTCGCCCTGGATCATCGGGTTCCTGCTGCTGACCGTCGGCCCCATGGTGTACGCGCTGTGGCTCAGCTTCACCACCTTCGACGGCATCTCCCCCCGCTGGCACTACGTCGGCCTCGGCAACTACCGCGAGCTGTTCGCCGACCCCGTGACCTGGGACGCGCTGGGCCGCACCGGTCTGTTCGCGGTCACCTCGGTGCCGTTGTCGATCGTCGCGGGGCTCGCCCTCGCCGTCCTGGTCAACCGGCCGCTCAGGGCCCGTGGGCTGCTGCGCACCCTGCTCTATCTGCCCGCCGTGGTCCCTCCGGTGGGCGCCGGTCTCATCTTCAAGCAGCTCTTCAACCGGGACTCCGGCGCCGCCAACGGCGTCCTGCACCTCGTCGGCGTGGACGCCGTCGCGTGGCTCGACGACCCGTACGCCCGCTATGTGATGCTCATGGCGGTGCTGTGGGCGGCCGGAAACATCATGATCATCTCGCTGGCCGGGCTCCAGGACGTGCCCCGGGAGCTGCACGAGGCGGCCCGGATCGATGGCGCGAGCGCCTGGCGCACCTTCCGCAGTATCACCGTTCCGCTGCTCTCACCGGTCCTGCTGTTCCAGACGGTGACCGGGATGATCGCCTCGGTGCAGACCGTCATGCCGCTGCTGCTGACGGCCAACTCCGGCCCGCAGAGCGTCACGTCGATCCCGCAGGCCAACTACATGTACACGATGCACGTGTTCGCGGAGTACTTCGCGCTCGGCCGCTACGGCTACGCCTCCGCGCTGCTGTGGGTGCTGTTCGTCCTCATCCTCATCGCGACCGGTCTGATCTTCAAGGTCACGTCCGGTGTGGTGTTCTACACCGTCGAACCGGAGGCGAAGAAGTGACCGCCACCAGCGTCACCCCCACCCCCGTCCCCTCCGGGACGTCCGCCGACGGGGCTCCCGCGCCCGCCGCCGCACCGGCCGGCGTCAAGGTCCGGGGCTCCCGGCTGGTGCTCTACACCGTCCTGGTCGTGGTGACCGGGCTGATGGCCGGCCCGTTCGGGTGGCTCGTCATCACCGGTCTGAAGACCACGCCCGAACTGGCCGCCTCCCCGGTGCACTGGCTGCCCGACCGGGCGCAGTGGCACAACTTCGCGGACGCCTTCACCGAGATCGACTTCCTCGGCTACGCCCGCAACTCCCTGATCGTCGCCCTGCTCTACGCCACCCTGGTCACCCTCAGTTCCGCCTGGGTCGGCTTCGGGTTCGCGCGCCTCAACGCCCCTGGAAAGAAAGCCCTGTTCGGGGTGTTGCTCGGGTCGATGATGCTGCCGCAGATGATCACGCTCTTCCCGACGTACCTCATCTTCGCCAGGCTCCACATGGTCGACACCTACTGGCCGTGGGTGCTGTGGGGGCTGTCCTCGGCGCCCTATCTGGTCTTCCTCTTCCGGCAGTTCTTCGCCGGGCTGCCCCGCGAGCTGGAGGAGGCCGCGATCGTCGACGGCTGCGGCTGGGCCGGGGTGTTCTGGCGGATCTTCCTGCCGCAGTCCTGGCCGGTCCTCTCCGCGAGCTTCGTGATCGCCTTCACCTGGACCTGGGGCGACTTCATCGCGCCGATGCTGCTGCTGTCCAGCGACCGCACCACACTCTCCGTCGCCATCATGACCTCGTACCTCACCACGGGCGGCACCCCGGTCGGCAATCTCCAGGCCGCGGCTTCCGTGATGTACGTCGTGCCGATCCTGCTGATCTTCCTCGTCGCCCAGCGCGGTTTTGTCGCCGGGATGGCGACCTCCGGTCTCAAGTAGCCCGTTCGTCTCGCAAGCAGCCCGTTCGTCCGCCCCGTTGCAAGGAGTCCTGGCATGCCCCTGCCCCTCTCTCGTCGCGCGACCCTCCAGGCCGCCGGTGCCACCGCCCTGGCCGGATATCTGACGAACGCGACGGCGACGGCCGCCGAAGCCGCGACCGCTGCTCCCCGCACGCTGGTCACCTACCCGATCCCCGACGGTGCCCCCACCTACGACAGCTACCTCGTCAAAGTCCGTACCCAGGGCGGGAGATGGCAGAAGCTCGGCACCTATCTGGCCACCCTCAACCTCATCAACACCACCACCGGCGCCGGTCAGTCCCAGAGTTCCTCGCTCGCGTACTTCGACTTCGCCGGCACCGTCGAGGTCGAGGTCACCTACGTCAAGGGCGGCGTCAGGAAGGCCCGGATACGCCCCGACTCCTACGGCATCCCGTTCCAACGGCGCGGCGACACCCTGCGGTTCACCCTCACCGAGCCCCGCAAGGTCGTCGTCCAGGTCAACGACGAGGTCTTCGACGCCCTGCATCTGTTCGCCCGCCCTCTGGAGACCGACCGCCCCGACGCCGACGACCCGGACGTCCTCTACTTCGGCCCCGGCGTGCACACCACCGACGGCGGTCTGGTGACCGTGCCCTCGGGCAAGACCGTCTACCTGGCCGGCGGCGCGGTGCTGAAATCCCGCGTGTACTTCAAGGACGTCCAGAACGCCGGGCTCGCCGGTCGCGGCGTCATCTGGGCGGCGCCCGGCGGCGGTTGCACGATCGAGGGCTCCACGAACATCTCCGTCGGCGCCGTCACCATGCTCAACCCGGAAGGCTACGCGGTCACCGTCGGTGAGTCCTCGCAGGTCTCGCTCACCGGCCTGGGCTCCTTCAGCAGCAAGGGCTGGGGCGACGGCATCGACATCTTCTCCAGCAGTGACGTCACCATCGACGGCGTCTTCATGCGCAACGCCGACGACTGCGTGGCGATCTACGCCCACCGCTGGGACTACTACGGCGACACCCGCAACATCACCGTCAGGAACTCCACTCTCTGGGCCGACGTCGCCCACCCCGTCAACGTCGGCACGCACGGCAACTCCGACGCCCCCGAGGTCATCGAGAACCTCACCTTCGAGAACCTCGACATCTGCGACCACCGCGAACCCCAGATGGGCTACCAGGGCTGCATCGCCCTCAACCCCGGCGACTCCAACCTCATCCGCGCCGTCCGCGTCGACGGCGTCCGCGTCGAGGACTTCCGACAGGGCCAGCTCATCCATATGCGGGTCATGTACAACACGAAGTACAACACCTCCGTCGGCCGGGGCATCGAGGACGTCTACATCAAGGACCTCACCTACACCGGCAAGCCCCTCGACACCGTGCTGCTCCTCGGCTACGACGCCGAACACGGCATCAAGAACGTCACGTTCGAGAACCTCGTCATCAACGGCACGGTGATCGCCGACTCGATGAGGAAGCCGAGCTGGTTCCTCACCTCGGACTATGTGCCGATGCATGTCAACGAGCATGTGACCGGCCTGACGTTCCTCACCACGGCCGAGGCGGCCTCCCGGTGACGGCCCCATCCCCGGGGCCGAGTCGGCGCGGCTTCCTCGGAGCGACCTCCCTGCTGCTGGCGGCGGGTGCGACCGGCCTGGCGACGCCGACAGCCGCCCACGCGGCCCAACGGGGGCCGGGGGAGCGGGAGTTCGCGTTCGCGCACCCGGGGCTGCTGCACAGCGCGGCCGACGTGGCACGGATGCGGGCGGCGGTCACAGCACGCCAATCACCTGTGTACGAGGGGTACTTGGAGCTCGCGGCCCACGCCCGCTCCGCGTCCACCTACCCCATACAGAACACCGGGCAGATCACCTCCTGGGGCCGAGGTCCCGCCAACTACCAGAGCCAGGCCGTCGCCGACTCGGCCGCCGCCTACCAGAACGCCCTGATGTGGTGCGTGACCGGCGACCGCGCCCACGCCGACACCGCCCGCGACATCCTCGACGCCTGGTCCGCCTCCCTCACCGCCGTCACCGGCGCCGACGGCCAACTCGGCGCGGGACTCCAGGCGTTCAAGCTCCTGAACGCCGCCGAACTGCTCCGGCACACCGGCTACGACGGCTGGCCGGCACCGGACATCGCCCGCTGCGAGGAGTCCTTCCTCACCGTCTGGTACCCGGCGCTGTCCGGCTACATGCTGTACGCCAACGGCAACTGGGACCTGACGGCCCTTCAGACCATCCTGGCCCTCGGCGTGTTCTGCGAGAACCGCACCCTCTTCGAGAACGCGCTGCGCTACGCGGCGGCCGGTGCCGGTGACGGCAGCGTCCCCCACCGCATCGTCACCGGCGCGGGCCAGGGCCAGGAGAGCGGCCGCGACCAGGGCCATGAACAGCTCGCCGTCGGCCTCCTCACCGACGCGGCCCAAGTCGCCTGGAACCAGGGCGTCGACCTCTACGGCCACCTCGACCACGCCCTCCTCGCCAACGTCGAGTACGCCGCCCGCTACAACCTCGGCGGCGACGTCCCCTTCGTCCCCGACCTCGACCGCACGGGCAAATACCTCAAGACGTCCGTGTCGCCCCTCGCCCGCGGCACCTTCCCGCCGATCTACGAGATGGCCTACGCGCACTACGCCGGGGTACGCGGTCTGGCCGCCCCGTACACCCGGCAGGTCCTCTTCCGCGACGTTACCCGAGCCGTGGAGGGCGGCAACGACGACCTGCCCTCCTGGGGCACCCTGACCTACGCCGGAGCCCAGCCGTCCCCCGGCACCCCGGCGCCGCCCGCCGGGCTCTTCGCCACCGGCGACCCGAAGGCGGTCACCGTCTCCTGGCTGCCCTCCGCCTGGGCGAGCACCTACACGATCCGCCGCTCCACCGACCGGGAGGGCCCGTACCGGCACCTGGAGTCGGAGCTGACATCACCGACGTTCACGGACCGCTCGGTACGCCCGGGACACACCTACTACTACACGGTGTCGGCGGCCAACTCCTCTGCACAGAGCGCGAGTTCGACGGCCGTCGGCGCCACCGCGGGGCTGCCGGGTGGCTGGGAGTCCCGGGACGTGGGGGAGGTGCGGCGCGCCGGGAGCACCCTCTGCGACGGCGAACGGTTCGTCCTGGAGGCGGGCGGCAGCGACATCGGGGGCACGGCCGACGCCTTCCGCTTCCTGTGGCTGCCGCTGCACGGCGACGGCGTCGTCACGGCCCGGCTGGTGTGGCCGGTCAGCTCGCAGTACACCAAGGCGGGCGTCATGCTGCGCGACTCGCTCGCACCGGACGCGGCCCACGCCTCCCTGCTGATCCAGGGCCTGCCGCTGCACACCTGGAGCGGAGTGTGGACCACCCGCCCGGTCCCCGGCGGCCCGACCACCGGCACCGGCAGCACCCCCGTCCCGCCCTCCCAACGCCAGGCGATCACGACCGGCGCCGCGTTCCCCCTCTCCGACCTCGGCACCCTGCCCGCATCGGCGACCCCGCTCCGGGCGCCCCACGTCGAGGCCGCGGGCGACGGCTACCGCCTGCGGCGCCCCTACTGGACCCGCGTCACCCGCACCGGCCGCCGCTGCACCGGCGCGATCTCACCGGACGGCGTCCACTGGACCGACGTCGGCTCCAGCGAGGTCGAGTGGGGGCGGACGGTGTACGCGGGAGTGGCCTTCACCTCGTGCCTGGGCGTCGACGCGTCGTACGCCGAGACCGGCACCGCCGCCTTCGACAACGTCAGCGTGGTCACGCCGGCCACCACGGTCTTCGGCGTTCCGCGCCCGGCCCGCACCGCGACCGACCTGCGGGCCACCGCCGTCGCCGACGCCGTCGAGCTGACCTGGACCGACCCCGACCTCGCGGCCCGCTACACGGTGCTGCGCGCCACGGCCGCCGACGGCCACGACGAGACGCTCGCGACGAGCATCGGCCCGGCCGCCTTCGGGGCCCGCATCCGCTACACCGACGCCACCGGAACGCCGGGACACGTGTACCGGTACGCCGTCACGAAGACCAACTCGGCGGGCAGCGGCCCCCGTTCGGCCTCCGTCAGCGCACGCATGCCGACCCCGGCCGCGCCACCTGAACTGGCCTCTCCGTCAACGGCGTTCGCCAACCTGGGAGTCGGGTTCCAGCACCTGATCCGGGGTTCGCACGAGCCGGTGCGGTTCGACGCGGTGGGCCTGCCGAAGGGGCTCAGCGTGGACCGGCGCACCGGGTGGATCTCCGGAATCCCGTCCCACACCGGGGAGTTCACCGTCACCACCAGGGCGTCCAATGCCGCCGGCACGGGCACCGGCACGCTCTCCCTCACGGTGACGACACCCCCGCCCGCCCCCTGGACGTACGGCGACCTCGGCGATGTCGTCCTCGACGAACGCCAGTTGGCGACCTACGGCGTGGTCGCCGTACGGACACCGGGCATCACCGCGTACGACGGGGGCACCTTCACCGTGCGCGGTGCGGGCACCGACCTGAACGTCAACGGCCAAGGAATGACCGGCCAGTTCGTCCGCCGCGAGATCACCGGCGACTGCGTGCTCACCGCCCGGCTGGTCTCCCGTACCGGCGCGACGGCGGGCGACCGGGTCGGCCTGCTCATGGCCAAGTCCCTGTCGCCGTTCGACCAGGCGGCCGGTGTGATCGTCACCGCCGGGACCACCGCCCAGCTCCTGCTGCGCCGCACCGTCGCGGGCGCCTCCGTCCTCACCGGCGACACGCGTGTCCAACTCCCTTGCCTGCTACGGCTGAAGCGCGCCGGGACCGCCTTCACCGCAGCCGTCTCCACCGACGACGGCGCCACCTGGACGAGCCTCGCCACCGGCGAGATCCCCGGCTTCGGTGACGCCCCCTTCCACGGGGGCCTCGTGGTCTGCTCACGCGACCCGCTGGCCCACTGCACCTCACAGTTGGACGAGGTGAGCATCATCCCCACCTGAGCGGACCAGGGGAAGTACGCCAGACCTCCCCCTTCCCCGACTCCGCCGATCCTCCACGGGATTGGAGACGCCCCACATGAGCCGCACATCTCCCCCCACCAGCTCCCCGGACCGGGAACCGAGCCGACGCGGTCTGCTGAAGGCCGCCGGCGGACTCACCGCCGCACTGGCCGTCGCGGGACCGGCCGCCGCCCTCACCGGCCTCACCGGCACGACCGCCAGCGCCGCCCCCGCGACCTTCACCCACCCCGGCCTGCTGCACGCCTACGGCGAACTCAACCGCGCCAAGGTCGACGTGGCCGCAGGCAAGGACCCCTGGCTGTCCGGCTGGAACCGCCTCACCGCCAACGCCCACTCCGCCAGCACCTGGACCCCCAACCCCCAGGCCACCATCATCCGAGGCGGCACCGGCGAGAACTACGGCATCCTCTACAACGACATCCACGCCGCCTACCAGAACGCCCTGCGCTGGAAGATCGCCGGCACCACCGCCAACGGCGACACGGCCGTCGCCATCCTCAACGCCTGGTCCGCCACCCTGACCGCCGTCAGCGGCAACGCCGACCGCTTCCTCGCCGCCGGACTCTACGGCTACCAGTTCGCGAACGCCGCCGAACTCATGCGCGGCTACAGCGGGTTCGACCTCGACCGGTTCAAGACGATGCTGCTCGACGTCTTCTACCCGATGAACAACGACTTCCTGCTCCACCACAACACCGCCTGCATCACCAACTACTGGGCCAACTGGGACCTGTGCACCATGAACTCGATCCTCGCGATCGGGATTCTCTGCGACGACGCCGCCAAGTACGACCAGGCCGTCGACTACTTCAAGAACGGCGCCGGGAACGGCTCCGTCAGCCACGCCATCCCCTTCGTCTACGACGACGAGGGCCTCGCCCAGTACCAGGAGAGCGGCCGGGACCAGGGCCACTCCCTGCTGGGCATCGGACAGCTCGCCACGTTCTGCGAGATGGCCTGGTCCCAGGGCGACGACCTCTACGGCTACGACAGCAACCGGGTCATGAAGTGCGCCCAGTACGTCGCCAAGTACAACCTCGGCCAGGACGTGCCCTTCACCACCTACACCTGGGGCACCGGGCAGAGTTGCGCCAGCGCGTCGCAGACCGTGATCTCCGACGCCAGCCGCGGCCAACTGCGCCCGGTCTGGGACATCCTGTACTACCACTACGCCAAACGCCGTGGCCTGTCCGTCCCGTACATCCAGGCCATGGCGGAGCAGGTCCGCCCCGAGGGCGGCGGTGGTGACTACGGCTCGACCAGCGGAGGCTTCGACCAACTGGGCTTCGGCACCCTGATGTACGCCAAGTAGCAACGCCAGAAGGAGAGTTGGTGAGGGGGCGGGCCGTCGACGCCCGGCCCCTCACCGACGGCGTCACACCACCAGCACATCCCGGGCCCGTACCGGCAGCCCGGTCCGGAAGGAGCGGTTCGCGGCGAGGCCCGTGACCAGGGAACGCGCCCCGTCGGTCGCGTCAGCGGCACGGTGCAGGGGGTCCGGCACCGGGTCGCCGAAGAGGTCGGCGAGCATACGGGCGTCCCCGCCGCCGTGACCGCCCTCGCCGGTGGCGACCTTCAGCTCACGCGGCGGCTCCCAGGACCGGCGCAGCAGCAACTCCGTCCGCCCCGCCGTGTCGTGGGCCACCGCGCCGTGCAGGACGGCCGAAGTGCCGTTCGACCGGGCCTCGGGGCGGGTCCAGGTGGACTCCTCGACCAGCAACTCAAGGCGCCCCGCACTGCCGTTGAAGGCGATCCGGTAGCCCTCCCAGGGGGCGTAGGCGGTGAGGTGGTACGTCAGGGTGGCGCCGCAGGCGTAGTCGACGAGGACCGCCATGTCGTCCTCGATGGTCACGCCGGGCGCGAAGACGTTCTGGTCGCGGTGGTAGCCGTCCTCGTGCTCGGCGTCCAGATACAGCGACGTGAGGACGGGGGAGTCCGCCAGGTGAACGGCGAACGGGTCGTCGTCGGCCGCGGGGGAGCCGTGGGCGCGGGCGTAGGGGCGGGCCAGACCGCGACGCCGACCGGCCTCGTCGCCGTAGAAGAAGAGGCCGCCTCGGGCGTAGACGGTCTCGGGTTCGCTGCCGAGCCACCAGTTCACCAGGTCGAAGTGGTGGGTCGCCTTGTGCACCATCAGGCCGCCGGAGTTGGCCTTCTCGCGGTGCCAGCGGCGGAAGTAGTCGGCGCCGTGGCGCAGATCGAGCAGCCACTCGAAGTGCACCGAGCCGACCTCGCCGATCTCCCCGGCGGCGAGGCACTCACGGACGGCCGAATGGACCGGGTTGTAGCGGTAGTTGAAGGCGACCCGCACCTCACGTCCGGTGCGGCGGCGCGCGTCGAGGATGCGGCGGGCGCGATCCGCGTCCGTGGTCATCGGCTTCTCGGTGACGACGTCGCACCCGGCCTCCAGGGCCTGCACGATGTACGTGTCGTGGGTGCGGTCCACGCTGCACACGACGACCAGATCGACGCGTTCACGGCGCAGCATCAGGCCGAACTCCTCGGCCGGGTAGGCGGGTACGGAGGTGCCGAGCCAGTCGTTGTGGACGGCCATCCGGTGGGCGTTGACGTCGCAGAACCCGACCAGTTCGACGCGGTCCGCGTAGGGGCCGGTCAGGGCCTCGGTGAACAGCTGGGCGCGGGCGCCCAGACCGACGAGGGCGCAACGGCGGCGTGCGGTGCCCGAGGTCATACGGTCTCCGTTCCGGAAGGACGTCCGGTGCGAGGCGTTCCGGAGAACGGGAGGTGACGCCGTGTCAGCTCCGTCCGCCGTGGGCCTGGTCACCCGCGTCCACGCTGACACCCTCCGCCACGAGCGTCAACGCCACGATCACGGTCCGCCGGAAACTCACGGGTGGGGGAAGCGGCCGCAGAGCCAGTTCCCCGGCTCGGCCGGGTCGTCGCTGATCCAGAACTGGCGCCACAGGGTGGCGAATTCGGCGCGGCTGAGGTGGCCGTCGCCGTTCAGGTCGAGGAGGTCGAAGACGCCGGTCAGGTCCACCGGGCGGCCGTTCCAGGTCTCGACGAGTGTGCGGTGTTCGGCCGGTGACATGCGGCCGTCGCCGTTGGCGTCCACCGCGTCGAAGACGGTGTCGGCGGTCGCGGTGACCCGCTCGATCATGCCGGGCAGCCGGTCGACCAGGGCGAGCACCTCACCGAGGTCCACCGCGCCGTCGCCGTCGGTGTCCCCGGCGGCGAGCGACGCCCACCAGCCGGTGAGCAGCGTCTCCACGCGGGCCCGCAGTTCCGTCCCGGCGCCCACTGCGGGCAGCCGGCTCCAGCGGGCGATCAGCGCCGCGAAGTCCTCTTCGCGCAGCAGGCCGTCGCCGTCCACGTCGAACGCGGCGAACATCTCCTGGAGCTTGCGCTCCTGAAACGCGCTGGCCATGAGCGGTCTCCCTCGATGCCGAACCCACCCCTGAACCGCCGCCCACCTGCTCCGCGACGGTACGGACAGCTCTTCACACTAGGTCGCGACACGCCCCGGCCTCCACGGGCACATACGAACGAACCGTCACCTGCCCGTGGTCCCCGCGCGGCGGTACATGACGTGCGGCGCGCGGCGAGTGAGGGTCAGATGGCTGCATGCGTAGATCCATACCCCGCCATCCCGGCCGCTCGCGGCTGTGCGTGGCCACCGTGGCGACCGGCCTCCTGCTCACCCTCCCCGGCCTGGCGCCCGCCTCGGCGGCGACCGAACCGGTGCCCGTGACGGAACCGGCGCCCGCGGGCGAAGCGGCGTCCGCGGCGAACGAGTCCGCCCCCGTGCGCGGCGACGCCTACATGGGCATGGGCGTCATGGCCCATGAGGGAGTCGGCGACCCGTCCGACACACCCGACACGTCCGATACACCGGAGACGCCGGACACGCCCGACACGGTGCCCCCCGCCACCCGTGCCGGTCAGACCGAGGGCGTCGACGTTTCCAGCCATCAGCGCAACGTCGCCTGGTCCACCCTGTGGGGCAAGGGCACCCGGTGGGCGTACACCAAGGCCACCGAGGGAACCTCCTACCGCAACCCCTACTTCAAGCAGCAGTACGGGGGCGCGTACGGCGTCGGCATGGTCCGCGGCGCCTACCACTTCGCCACCCCGGACTCCGGCAGCGCCACCGCGCAGGCCGACTACTTCGTCGACCACGGGGGCGACTGGTCCGGCGACGGCCGCACCCTGCCCGGCGCCCTCGACATCGAGTGGAACCCGTACGGCGACTCCTGCTACGGCAAGTCCAAGAGTTCCATGGTCAGTTGGATCGGTGGCTTCCTGGACCGCTACCGGTCCCGGACCGGCCGGGACGCCGTCATCTACACCTCCACCAGCTGGTGGACCAAGTGCACCGGCGGCTATACCGGCTTCTCCCGCAACCCCCTGTGGGTCGCCCGCTACGCCTCCTCGGCGGGTACTCTCCCGGCCGGTTGGTCGCGTTACACGATGTGGCAGTACACCTCGACAGGCCCGACGGTCGGTGACCACGACCGGTTCAACGGCCCGCTGGACAACTTGCGGGAGTTCGCCGGGAATTGACGGGCGGGACGCGGTGGCACCGGTCGCATGCCGGACCCCGCCCGGTGACCCGGCGCGCCTCCGCCCCGAGTTCCTGACGCCCCCGGCGCCCGTTGCCTACCGGTCGCCACCCAACGCCGTCAGCGCGTCGTCCGTCAGCCGGAACACCGTCCACTCGTCCTGGGGCAGCGCACCGAGGGCGCGGTAGAAGCCGATCGCCGGTTCGTTCCAGTCGAGCACGGACCACTCCAGGCGCTGGTAGCCGCGGTCGACGCAGATGCGGGCCAGTTCGGTGAGGAGCGCCTTGCCGTGCCCGGCGCCGCGCCGGCCGGGGCGGACGTAGAGGTCCTCCAGGTAGATGCCGTGGACACCGCGCCAGGTCGAGAAGGCGAGGAACCACAGGGCGAAACCGGCCGGTTCGCCGGTCGTGTCGTCGACCGCCAGGTGGGCGAAGGCGGCGGGCCGCTCCCCGAACAGCGCCTCATGGAACTGGGCCTCGCTCGCCCGCATCTCGTCCTCGGACTTCTCGTAGACGGCCAGCTCACGGACCATGGCGTGGAGCACGGGGACATCGGCGGGCGTGACGGCACGAATCATGCCCCCACGCTAAACGCGGGCCCCGGCACCACCCGCACCGGCCCCGCCCCGCTCAGCCCAGTGTGCGGGCCGCCCCCGGTGGCATGCAGTGCCGGGCGAACGGGCCGAACAGGTGCGGATAGCGGTACACGCCCGGACACGGGGTCTCCAGGACCGTCGCGTCGACGAGGGACTCCAGCATGTGTTCCGCCTCGGGCTCGGAGACGCCGAGCAGAACGGCCGCGGTGCCGAGGTCGATCCGGGTGCCGTGCCTGGCCAGGAGGCGGAAGACATCGGCCTGCGTCGGTGTCAGGCGTTTGCACACCTGGGCCAGCGCGTCGAACAACGACATCGGGCCGACCCGGAGTTCGGCCAGCCCGTCGGGGCCGCCGGACAGCCGGTCGGCGAGCGCGCCGATGGTCCAGCGCGGCCGGGCGGCCAGCCGCAGCCCCGCGAGCCGCACGGCCAACGGGAGCAGTCGGCAGGCCTCGACCAGGGCCACCGCCTGCGCCTCCTCGGCCGCCAGCCGCTCCGGCCCGATGATCTTGCCGAGCAGGCTCACCGCCTCGGCCGTCGAGAAGACGTCCAGTCGGACCTGCCCGGTCACCGGAACGCCGTAGGGCGCCGCGCGGCTGGTGATCAGCGCCCCGCAGGTGGCGGCGCCGGGGAGCAGCGGCTCGATCTGGGAGACCTCGTGGACGTTGTCCAGGACGACGAGGACGCGTTGCGCGTCGGTGAGCGAACGGAAGGCACCGGCCCGGTCGGAGGCCGCGGCCGGGATCGCGGCGGGCCGCATCCCCAGAGTCCGCAGGAAGCCCTCCAGGATCGCCGGGATCTCCGCCTGCACGCCGACGTTGCGCAGGTCCGCGTACAACTGGCCGTCGGGGAAGGAACTGCGCAGCTGATGCGCGACATGCAGGGCGAGGGCGGTCTTGCCGATGCCCACGGTGCCGGTGACCGCGACGATCGCGGGTGCCTTGCGCACCGGCCGGGAGAGGGCGTTGAGGGTGGCCGAGAGCGAGAGGTCGCGGCCCACGAAGTCCGTGATGTTGGCCGGGAGTTGACGCGGCACCGGGAGGCGCTCCTCGCGCGTCCAGCGGTCGCCCTGCTTCCCCGGGTCACCGGAGCCGGCCTGGCGCGGCAGCAGACGGGCGGTCCGGCGCGGCGCGGCCGGGGTGTCGTGGGTGCGCCCCGCCGCCTGGAGGGCCTCGCCGAGCAGTTCCTGGAGCCGTTCGCGGGACTGGTGTTCAGCGGCGAGCAGGGTCAACTCCGGGACGACCAGCACTTGTTTGCCGAGCCGGCACGCCAACTCCAGCCGTTCCTCGGTGAGGGTGAGCCGCAGTTCCTCCAGGCGGGCTCGCTGATGGGCGGCGAACGGGCCGGGCACGCTGGGCAGGGGGAGGCCCCGCCACAGGCCGAGGGCGCTCGTCAGAAGGGACTCCGCGGTGTCGAGGCGTCCCGTGTCCCGGGCGTACACCGCGTCGGTGGCCAGTCGCTCGGCCACCTGGAGGTCCAGGCTTCCCCACGGCATGCTGATGCGGTAGCCGTCGCCGACCGACGACAGCACGGCCGAGCCCGCCCCGCTGCCCCTCTCCAGCATCTGCCGCCAGCGCCAGGCGAACGTGCGGATCATCGCCGCCGCGGTGTTGGGGCGGTCGGAACCCCAAATGGCGCCCATCAGTTCGTCCAATGTCGCGGAATGACCGGGGCGTAATAAGAGAGCCACCAGAAATGCCTGTTGCTGAGGAGACCCGGGACCCACCAGATGATCGCCCCGAAGGGCCCGCACCGAGCCGAGTACATTGAACTGGAGAGTTTCACTCGGCAATGGCTTTGCGGCGATTTTGGCCGCCTGGCTGAAATTTGACAGTCCTCGGTTCTCCTTCATCGCAGCCTCCGCACGACGAAAATCTCAGGCGCCGAACATAGCATAAGCAGTTGCATCGGGTGGCCGTGGAAATTTTCGAGAATCGAGAGGAAACGAAGAGGTTACCCGTGATTCACCCGGAGGCCCGCGCGGCAGAACATTCCGCTGGGGCGCGTGGGCCCGGCCATGGGGGACACCTGTGACGTGCGGGAGACGAGTGGTGGGGGGGGGGGGGGGGGGCGGGGGGGGGGGGGGCCGGCGGGGGGGGGGGGGGGGGTTGGTGGGGGGGTTGGGGGGGGGGGGGTGTGGGTGTTTGGGGTGGGTGCGGGTTTGTTGTGG
>NZ_JBIVVA010000004.1:530173-615440 GCF_044757465.1 Streptomyces sp. NPDC091279
CACCGGGGGGCCCGCGGGGCATAAATTGCGGGGGGGGGGGGGGGGCCGGGCCTTGGGGGACACTTGTGGGGGGGGGGGGGGGTGTGGGGGGGGGGGGGCGGGGGCCCGGCCCCCCACCCCGTGTGCTTTTGTGCTCCCCTTCGTGAGGTTTGCTGGCGAGAACCTGTGCGAAAACTTATGCGAATGTACTCAGACCTCGTCCCCCGGCCGCACGTCGAGGACGATTTCGTAGACCATGGGGCGCGCGACCACGTGCAGTCCCGGTTCGTCGAGCATGCGCTGCACGAATGCCTGCCACTCGGGATTCTTGCGCGCCCGCGCGAGATCCGCTCCGGTCGCCCATTCGGCGACGTTGACGAACCTCAGTTCCGCGCCGTCGTCCAGGGCGCGGTGCATCCGGGCGCGGACGAAGCCGGGCTGTCCCGCCATGGCGCGCGCGTTGTTGCGCCACATGCTGAGGAACAGCTCCGACTCCTCGGCCGGGACGGTGAAGGCGTTGATCATCGTCACCTCCTGGTCGATGAGGGCGTCGGTCATGCGGACCGTCGCCCCGGTTTTCCTGGTGATCGCGGTCTCTCCCAGCTCGACCTGCTCTGCCATGACGTCCTCCTGTCGTCCGGTGCCCGGCCCGCGCGGTGCGGTCCGGGGCGTTGCTGTGGGGCCGGCGGTGCCCTCACCGGCGTTCGGCGGTCACCTGCCACACGGGGATGCGTACCCGGTCGTGTCCGTCGGTCTCCAGGTCCGCGAACACCTCGGCGCCGAGTTCCTCCTCGGGCACCATCACGCGCACGTTGGCGCGCAGTCCCGCACGGGTCACCGAGGTGTCGAAGTGCGTGAGGTGGAGGCTGACGATGTCCCACGCGCCGGTGAGGTTTTCCCGCAGTTCCCTTTCACCCACCCGGACCGGAAAACTCTCCGCGAGGCGGTCGGAGAAAGAGAAGATGTGCAGCAGGGAACCCGGTTTCGTGGCCTGGGCTACAGCGGCCACATAAGCGGGCCGTGTTTTCGTCGGCAGACAATGGTAGAGCGCGCTGTCGAGAACGGTGTCGAACCGTCCGTGATAGGCACTGAGATCCAGTG
Source organism: Streptomyces sp. NPDC091279 (assembly GCF_044757465.1). Classification (NCBI taxonomy): domain Bacteria; kingdom Bacillati; phylum Actinomycetota; class Actinomycetes; order Kitasatosporales; family Streptomycetaceae; genus Streptomyces; species Streptomyces sp. NPDC091279. The sequence continues at coordinate 531,254 of NZ_JBIVVA010000004.1, forward strand.
CGTCGGCGACATCGAAATCGACGGAGACGCCTTTCTCCGCGGCCCTGATACGAGCCTGCCCGATGGCCCACGCGGAGGCGTCGAGACCCGTCACCCGGTATCCGAGTCCGGCCAAGTGAAGGGCGTTGTCCCCCAGACCGCATCCGATGTCGAGCACCTCACCGTGGAACCCGCCCGCCTTTTCCAGCGCGACGACGGACGGCTGGGCGGCGCCGATGTCCCACGGCAGGGAGACACCGGATTTTGACTGGTCCTGATAGACGCTGTCGAAATCGACTTCCTTGTCCTGGTCGGCTGTGTCGCTCATGTTCCTCCTCGGGTGGCGTGACGGCGCCGCGCTCACTGCCGTCGGGATGTCAGTTTCCGACTGTGATGACCGAGCGAATGGTCCGCGGATCTGCGAGAGACCCGACCATGCAGTGCGCGAGATCGGCCCGGGAGATACGCACCCCGCCGCGCAGCCCCTGTCCCGACGCCTGCCGGTAGGTCCCGGTGAGCGGACCGTCGGTGAGCATCGGGGGCCGCACCAGGGTCCAGTCGAGGTCGCTGTCGCGCACCCGCCGTTCCATCTCCCGCATGTCCGCCCAGGGATGTCTCAGGACGCGACGCAGCACGGGCTTCACCAACAGCCGGGTCAGCGGCCCGTCCTGGCCGTCGTCGATCATGCCGCTGTTGCTCACCACGAGGAGCCGGCGCACCCCACCGGCCCGCATCGCGGTGATGATGGCCGACGCGGCGTCGCTCTGCACGCGGGTCGGCACGCGTCGGCCGCGCGAACCGATCACCGACACCACCGCGTCCTGGCCCGCGACCACGGGGACGAGGGCGTCCGGGTCCATGACGTCGGCCCGCTCCACCACCACCGGCTCGCCGGTGAACTCCGCCCGGGAGGCGGCCCTGATCACCGCCGTGACCTGGTGCCCGGCGTCGGCGGCCTGCCGCACCACCTGCCGTCCGGTCCCGCCGCTCGCTCCGAAGACCACGATCTTCACCCTCTGCCTCCGCTGTGCTCAGCCGAGCAGCGTGCCGCCGCTCGCGTCGATGAACGCCCCGGTGACCCACCGTGCGTCGGGAGAGGCGAGGAAGGCCACCACGTCGGCGACGTCCCTGCCCTCGCCGACCCGTTTGAAGGCGGAGAGCTGTGCCATCTGCCGTACCGCTTCAGGATTCTCGAAGACCGCACTGCCGTTGTCGACGATGCCGGGGGCCACGCTGTTGACGGTGATGGACCGGTCGGCCAGGTGGCGGGCGAAGTGCAGCGAGATCTGTTCGACGGCGGCCTTGGTCATCGCATAGGCGACCTGGTCGGGGTGGGCGAACCGGGTGAGGCCGGAGGAGATGTTGATGACGCGGCCGCCGTCACGCAGGGTCCGCAGACCGCGCTGCACGATGAAGAACGGCGCCTTGGCGTTCACCTCGTACAACTCGTCGAACTGCTGCGCGGTCACCTCCTCCGGCGGCGTCCCGAGCGACGTCACCCCGGCGTTGTTGACGATGACGTCGAGGGCGGCCTCGCCGGTGCGTTCCTTCGCGTTCTCCTCCAGGGCCTGGAACAACTGGTGCACGGCGCCCGGGGTGCCGAGCCGTGCGCGGATCGTGAACGCGCTGCCCCCGTCGGCCTCGATCAGCGCGACCGTCTCCGCGGCCGCCGCGTCGTTCTGCGCGTAGTGGACGGCGACCAGGGCGCCGTCACGGCCGAGGCGGGTCGCGATGGCCCGGCCGATGCCCCGGCTGGCCCCCGTGACGAGCGCGACCTTCCCTGCGAGCTTCTCCATGCTGCGGCTTCCTTCCGAGAGGGGGAGTGGGGGGGTGGGCCAACGGCGGTGCGGTGGCCCGGAGTTCACCGTTCGAGGGGCGCCGGTCTCGGGCGTCGCAGTCCGCTGAGCGCGGTTATGAGGCCGACGGCGGCGGCTGCCAGGACCAGCAGGGACACCGGCCACCGGTGCGGATACCGCGAGGCCAGCAGCGCGGTGAGCGGGAGCATCAGGACGCCGCCCGCCTGCACGGCCGTCTGGTAGAGGGCCACCGCCCAGGGCCGCTCGGCCGCCCCCAGCCCCGCCGTCACCTGCATGTTCAGCGGCGCGAAGGACAGCACGAACCCCGCCTCCACCAGCAGCAGGGCCGGCAGCCACGCCGTCCCGTACGGGCCCGAACCGGCGAGCAGCGCCCGCAGGACACACCCCGTCACGACGGCCACGGCACCGGCGACGATCAGCCGCGCCGTACCGAACCGCTGGACCAGACCGCCCACGAACGGCATCGACAGCACCAGCGGCAACGACGCCGGGAGCAACGCCACCGCACTCGGCCAGGGCGACCAGCCCCGACCGCTCAGATCGAAGGCGGCCAGCAGCAACACGCCGATGTACGTCCCGTTCAGCGAGGCCGCCCCCAGCATGGAACGGCGCAGCGCCCCGGCCCGCAGCAGGGCACGGGTCGTCGTGGTCCGGGGCGGGGCGGCGGACCCGGTCGGCAGCACGTGCCGGGCGATCAGCAGCAGCGCGAGCGCCACGGGCGCCGGGAAGACCAGCGTCCACCGCCAGCCCGCCTCGACCAGCGCACCGGACAGCAGCAGACCGGCCGTGAAGCCGACGGCACCGAACAGCGCGTAGACGGAGACCGCCCGCCGCAGCCGGGGCCCGTCGGGGAACGTGGTGGTGATGATGGCCAGCCCGGTCGGCGCCGTCAGCGCGGCACAGCCGCCCTTCACCACCCGGATCGCGATCAGCAACCGGATGTCACCGGTCAGCCCGCCCACCACCGACACCGGCGCGAACACCGCCAGCGCGCCCAGATACACCCGGCGCCGGTCCCAGCGCGCCACCAGCCGGGGCCCCAGCACCAGGAACCCCGCGAAACCGGCGGCGAAACCGCTCATGAGCCACTGCGCGGTGACCATCGACACGCGCAGCGCGGCGCCGATGGACGGCAGCGCGACCAGCATGATCGACACCTCGACGGAGTCGAGCAGCATGTTCCCCGACAGCGTCCACAGCAGTGCCCCCGACCCACGCGACACGTCCGCTGCCCGGGTCGCCCTCACCGCAGCGCCCCCCGCTCCCGCGCCCGGGAACCGGCGACCCGGAGCACCCCCGTGAACGCGTGCGCCTCGTCGCAGGCGAGCAGCGCCACGGCCGCCGCGACCTGCCCGTCCGTCTCCTCGTCCGGCTCGGTGAGAACGGCGTTGACGGTGACCCCCAGCGGTGCGAGCGACGCGGCGCAGCGCCGGACACGCCCCGGCATGCCGTCGCCGTCCGATCCCGACACCGCGACGACCAGACCACCCCGGCGCATCAGGAGCGCGGCCCGCCGCACCACGGGCAACGGCACACCCCGTGCGGTCGGCGGGAAAGTGGCCACCAGGACGTCCAACTCGGCGCTCCCGGTGCGCAGTTCGAGCAGGTCCGCCAGGTCGTCGAGGAACCGGTCCACCGTGCCCTCGTCCGTCAGATCGGCGCGGAGTACGACGGCCCGGCCACCCCGGCCCTCGATCGAGGAGAGCAGCGCGTCGGCGGCCCCGCCGTCCTTGCCGCAGTGCGCGGCGACCAACGCGCCCTGCGCCGCGAGGAGTTCGGCGATCGCACGGCCGGGGCCACGGTCGGCGTGGGTGACGAGCACGCTCCGGCCCGCCAGCCGTCCGGCGCCCGCCGGGGCGGACCCGGCCGGGGTCCCGAACCACCGCCGCAGCGCCGTCTCCAGCGGCTCAACTCCCCCGTGCAACCAGGCCACATGACCGTCCGGGCGCACCAGCAGCGCCCCCGGCAGCCCGGGAACGGCGGTGCCCTCGACGATGTCGACCCGGCCCGACCAGGCGGCGGCCGTCCGCCGCAGCGCGGCCCGTTCCGCCTCGCCGAGCCCCGCCAGCAGGAGCAGGCCCCGGCCCTCACGCAGTGCCGTCGCCGACCGCGCGGGCAGGGCCGTCGGCGGCAGGCGGCTGCCGAGCAGGGCGGGCGAGCCGTCGTCCGGGCCGTAGCGGATGTCCAGGCCGCTGACCATCTGGGCGAGATGGCGGCGGGCGTCGGGGTGGGTGAGGAGGTCCCCGAGCACCGTGCGCACCGGGTCCACCTCCGCGCGGCCGAGCAGCAGTTCGGCCTGCGCGGCGATGTTGTGCACCACCCGCCTGCCCACGGCGTGCCGCTCCTCGTGATAGCTGTCCAGCAGGGTCGCCGGGGTCCGCCCGGCCACGGTCGAGGCGAGTTTCCAGCCGAGGTTGGCGGCGTCCTGGAGGCCCAGGTTCAACGCCTGCCCGCCGATGGGCAGGTGCTGGTGGGCCGCGTCCCCGGCCAGCAGCACCCGGCCCGCGCGGTACCGGTCGGCCAGGAAGGACGCGTCGCGGAAGGAGTTGACCCACACCGGGACGGCGTCCGCGATGTCCTCGCCGGTGACGCGCAGCCACGCCGCCGCGAACGCGGGGAACCGGACGGCGCCGGCCGACGGGGTGGCGCCGAACTCGTGCAGCATGATCCGGGTGCTGCCGTCGGGCCGTCTGGCCGCCACCGCGAGCCCCCGCTCCAGGCGCTGGAACCTGCGGTCGGGGACCTCGACGCCGGTGACGTCCGCGCGCAGCAGCTCACGGGTGGCCGGGGTGCCGGTGCGGGTGATCCCGGCCAGCCGCCGCACGGTGCTCTGCTCGCCGTCGCAGCCCACGACGTACTCGGCCCGCACCCGCAGCGGCCCCCCGGGGCCCGACGCCTCGACCTCCACCTGACCGGCCGTCACCGCCAGCCGGACCACCTCGTGCCCCCGGCGCAGGTCGGCGCCCAGCGCCAGGGCCCGTTCCTCCAGCAGCCGCGCGGTCCGCGCCTGCGGCAACGTCCACAGCCCGGCGTACGGGCTCGCCACCGTGAAGTCGAGGGGGAGGCCCCCGAAGTGCCCGGTGAGCGTGTGCGGAAGCGGCCCCGCGGGCTCCAACAGGCCCCGGTCGTGCAGGAGTTCCATGGTGCGGGCGTGCAGGGTGGAGGCCCGGGACTCGGTCGTCGGGCGCGGCAGTGTCTCCAGGACCACCGTCCGCGCGCCGCCCTGTCGCAGTTCCCCGGCGAGCAGCAGACCGACGGGCCCCGCGCCCACCACGACGACCTGGGTCCGCACGACGCGCGCGGCGGTCATCTCAGCCGTTCCCTTCGGCGTGGGCCTTGGCGTGCCGCAGGGTGACCAGGCTGTTGGTGCTCAGGGCGCCCTGGATGTGCCGCTTGGCCGCCGCCACGTCCCCGTCGGGCCCGAGCACCTCGGTGACACGGTCCGGGTTGACGACGACGGTGTGCCGGGAGGTGGCGAGCACGCCGTCGTCGTCCTCCCGGAAGGTCCAGCGCCCGATGTGCAGGTTCATCAGCGCGGGCAGGACGACCTGCTTGTACGCGATGACCCGGGACGGCCGGCAGACCCGGAAGGAGCGGGTGGTGTGGACGTGTCCGTCCGGCGCCATGGTCTCCATCCGTAACGACTGGAGACCCGAAGTCGCCTCCTCCAGCTCGACCGTGGACACGTGCGGGAGGCGTTCGGCCCACCGTCCGGCGTCGTTGATGAAGTCGTAGACGGCGACGGCCGGGGCCTTGATCCGCACGCTGTCCTCGAAGGAGAACATCAGGTCCGCCGGGTCGGTGACCGCCTCCACGGTGCTTTTGAGGGCGGCGAGTTCGAGGTGCGAGTTGCGGTCCACGGCCTGGGCGATCCAGGCAGCGGCGCCCGCGTCGTCGTCGACCGCCCGGTAGTGGTGCAGCAGCCGAATCCGCGACGAGCCCGGGGTGAGCGGTTCGACGATCCAGGAGCCGCCCATCGCCGCGACCGGCGGGGTGGAGATCTCCTGCTCGAAGTCGACCCGGAGGGCCTCGGGGCGCAGGGTGCGCCGGGAGGTCCAGGTCTTCAGGGCGTCGTTGGCGGTGGCCCAGAGCTGGATGCGCTCGCTGGTCCCGGAGCGCGTCAGGTGCTCGACGTGGACCGTCGGCGGGAACACGGTGGGCCACGTCTCCACCGCGGCGATCATCGCGTAGATCACGTCGGCCGAGGCGGCGACGGCGACCTCGTGGGCCACCTCGGTCATGTCGGTACCGGGCATCCGGCCTCCCCTTTCGCTTGCGTGGTCCGGGTCAGAAGTTGCCGAGCCCGCCGCAGACGTTGAGCGCCTGGGCCGTGATGGAGGCGGCGAGGTCGGAGACGAGATAGCCGACGAGCCCGGCGACCTCCTCGGGCGTCGAGTAACGGCCGAGCGGGATCTTGGCGTTGAACCGCTGGAGCACCTCGGCCTCGGAGACGCCCCACACCGCCGCGTAACCCCGGCGCACGGTCTGCGCCATCGGCGTCTCGACATAGCCGGGGCAGACCGCGTTGACGGTGATGCCGGTGGGGGCGAGTTCGTTGCCGAGCGCCTTGGTGAAGCCGACGACTCCGTGTTTGGAGGCCGAGTAGGGGGCGCCCAGGACGACGCCCTGTTTCCCGGCGGTGGAGGCGATGTTGACGATGCGCCCGTGGTCCTTGGCCCGCATGCCGCCGGTGCTGAGGACTTCCCGGGTGACGCGGAAGACGCTGGTGAGATTGGTGGCGATGACGGCGTCCCAGGTCGCGTCGTCGAGGTCGGCGGTGATCCCGCCGCCGGAGCGTCCGGCGTTGTTCACCAGGACGTCGACGGGCGCGAACCGCTCCACCGCGGCCCGCACGAACGCGGCGACGTCCGCGCCGGAGCACACGTCGAGGGCCAGGCCGTCGACGTCGTGGCCCTCCTGCCCGAGGGACTTCGCGGTGGTCTCCACGTGCTGGGCGGTGCGGGCGCCGATGAACACCCGGTGCCCGCGCTCGGCGAGATGGCGCGCCGTGGCGAGCCCGATCCCGCTGGTGGCTCCGGTGACCAGCGCCACCGGCTTCTCCTGTGCCATGGTTCCTCCGACCTTCTCCGGTTCTCTGTGCCGTCGGTTTCTCTGTGCCGTCGGGTCCTGCCTTTTTCGCGCCCGCGTCCAGGAATGCGGGTGGCGGGTCAGGTGACTTTCTTTCCGCGCAGGCCCGCTTTCACGATCGCCAGCAGGGTCGCCCGGCCCAACTCGCGCATGTCATGGGGGGCTTTGAGATTCGCCCACCACATGAACTTCATCATCGTGAGGGTGGAGGGAAGGAAATAGCGGTGCTGCTCGTCCTTCCAGCCCATGGCCGTGATGACGACATCGCAGTCACGGATCATCCCGAAGATGAGATCGGCCGCCGCGTCCCCGTCCAGCTCCCCGGCCTCGTACTTCCCGCAGATCTCCACCGACCGGTCGAAGAGTTCCTTGAACTCCTTGCTGTCCGGCCACCACAGACCCGTGTACGGGGAATCCTCCAGCTCCTTGAAGTACCGGTCGTCCCCGGTCGCCGCGAACTGCTGCCGGGCGCGGATCAGCCGCATTCCCGCCTGCGTGCTGAAACACCCCCAGAGCCTGAACACCGCGTTCCAGAGCCGGAAATGGGAGAAGGAGATGTAGGACATGTTGACGATCTCGTCGTTGTAGTGCAGGAGACCCTGCTCCAGTTTCTCCACGTACTCGAACCGCCGCGTCGAGAAGTCCCCGTCGCGCAGGGCCGGGAGGATGCGGCTGACCAGCGCGTCGACCACCTCGAAGGTGTTCGACAGACCCCGGGAGTACAGCGGGTCGACGAAACCCGCCGCATGCGACATCAGACACCAGCGGTGTCCCACGGTCCGGCTGGACGAGTACTGGATGCGGTCGGCCGACACCCACTCACGGACCCTGCTGGCCCCCTCGAACTGCCGCTTCACCGCCGGGTACATATCCAGGTAGTGGTGGAACTCCTCGTCCGGGGTGAGATCCCTCGCCCTCGGATAGAGGCGTTCGTCGAAGGTGAGCCCGACACTGCACACCGGGTTCTTGGAGGCCGGATGATTGTCGAACGGAATGATCCAGAACCAGCCGCGCTCGATGAGATGGTGCAGCGTCCCCCCGTGGAAAGGCGCCGGCGGGCGCAGCTCCTTCGGATAACGGCACACGTCGTCGTACGGCTTGATGCCCACGTAATGCGTGAACAGCGACCGCGCGTGATGCTTCTGCCGTGGCGGATCGTCCCGCAGCTGGAACTCCCGGGCCAGCGGCGAACGGAATCCACTGGCGTCGATCAGATACTTGGCCCGGAATGTCTCGCCGTTCTTCCCGGTGACGGTGACATGGTCCTCACCGAAGTCGAGATCCGTGGCCAGCCAGTCCTGGCGGAGCGTCGTCCCGTACCTCGCGGCGACATGGAAGTAGTAGGAGTCGGAGTCCTGCCGGTAGAGATGACTGGCCTCGGTGAGGAGCTTCGGGATGATGAACATGGTGGCTTCGGTGGGGTCGGGCTCCTCGCCCCTGCGCTGCGTCACAAAGCCGAAACTCTGCTTCCTCCCGTGCTTCGGTCCGAGGAATGTCGCGACCCGCTTGTTGTCCAGCAGATGTTCCAGTTCCGGAACGTCGAACCGGGCCGCCAGCACATGCAGCCACTCGACCAACTGCGGATTCATCGACTCGCCCACCGCGAAACGCGGATGATGGCCCGCGTCCACCAAGACGACGTCGGCGCCCTGGCGCGCGAGGATCGCCGCGGTCACGGAACCCGCGAGGCCCGCTCCCAGGATCAGGACGTCGCAGTCACGGACTTCGCGGGCGGTGTTCGGCAGTCGTGGGGAAGTCACGGTGTCTCATTCCTTTCGTGGAACGCGCGGCACGGGTACGCCGGCGGCCTGCTGTCCGGGGGCCGGTGAGGGCCGGGGCCTGCCCTAGTCACCGGAGGGCGCCGACAGCCGGGCGTTGACGAGGTCGATCAGCTCGCGCGGGGTGCGGATGTCGTGGAGCAGGGAGTCGTCGAGGTCCACGGCGAACTCGCGGCCGATGACCGCGCCCGTCTCCAGCAGGGCCAGCGACTCGAACCCGAGGTCGCCGAAGGGCGTGTCGAGCAGGTCCCCGCTCAACCCGCCGTCGTCCCCCGCCCCTTCGCTGAGCACGCGCTTGAGGTCATGGACGGTGAAGGCATCACGCATGTCGGTGCTCCATATCCGAGGAGGCTGAGGTCGGGGGTGAGGTGCGCGGGACTTGAACGCCGTGGGCGGGGTGTGGAGTTGAGGGGCTGGTGAGGCGATGTCCGGTGAGGCGATGGGGAGGTGGATGCGTGGCGGGCCCGTTGCCGAGGGGCGTTCAGGCCCCCGGTGTTCAGAACGTCCGTATGACCAGGGCCGAGTTGAAGCCGCCGTGGCCCCGGGCGATCACCAGCGCCGTGCGCACCGGTGCCGGGCGGGGGGCGTCGACGACCAGGTCCAGGTGGAATTCGGGGGCGGGACGGACGTTGACCGTCGGCGGGATGACACCGTCACGGAGGGACAGCAGCGCGGTCGCCGTGTCGAGGGAGGCCGCACCGGCGTTGAGGCGGCCGGTCATGGTCTTCGGGACGGTGACCGGGACCCCGCCCGGCCCGAAGACCCCCTCGATGACGGCGGCCTCCGCCGCGTCCAGGTCCGGCACCCCGGCCCCGTCGGCGAACACGACGTCCACGTCGGCCGGTTCGACCCCGGCGTCCCGCACCGCCGACTCGACCGCCCGCCGCAGCGACGGCTCACGCCCGCTGCCGGGCCGGGGGTCCATCGTCGCCGCGTACCCCGCGATCTCGCCGTAGATCTGCCGGGCGCCCCGGGCCCGCGCCGCCGCCCCGTCCTCCAGGACCAGCAACGCCCCGCCCTCGCCCGCGACATGGCCCGACGCCTCCCGGTCGAAGGGCAGATACGCCCGGTCCGGATCGGCGCACCGGCTCATCCGCTCCGCCGTGAGCTGCGCCGCCCAGCCCCAGGGGCAGACGGCGCCGTCGACCCCGCCGCACAGCATCAGCGCCGTTCCGCGCCGGATCTGCCGGCGGGCCTGCGCGAGCGCGTCGAGCCCGCCCGACTGCTCCGTGACCACCACTCCGCCGGGCCCGCGCAGCCCGTGCCGGATCGAGATCTGCCCGGTGTTCACCGCGTAGAACCAGGCGAACGACTGATACGTGCTCACATACTGGGGGCCGCGCCGCCACAGGTTCTCCAGCTCCCGCTGCCCGAACTCGAAGCCGCCCGCCGAACTCGCTGTCACCACACCCGCGCCGAACTCGCCGAACCGGTCGGCGTCCACGCCCAGATCGGCCAGCGCCCAGTCCGCCGCCACCAGCGCCAGCTGCGTCATCCGGTCGCTCTGGCGGATCAGCTTCTGCGACAGATGGTCCTCGGCCCGGAACCCGGACACCTCCCCGGCGAGCGTCACCGGATACCGCCCGACGTCGAAGCGCGCGACGGTCCCGATCCCGGACCGGCCCTTCAGACACGCCGTCCAGTACTCCTCGACGCCCTCGCCGTTCGGGGCGATCACCCCGAGCCCGGTGACGACCGCGGCCCCGCTCATGCCCTGCGCCTGTCGGGGGCCGCCAGCACGATCGCGCTCTGGAACCCGCCGAACCCGCTGCCCACGCTCAGCACCACATCCGTCTTCCAGTCCCGGGCCGTCAACGGCACATAGTCCAGGTCGAGTTCGGGGTCCGGGCAGTGCAGGTTGGCGGTCGGCGGCACCGTGTCGTGCTCGATGGCCAGCGCGGAGGCGGCGATCTCGATCGAGCCGATGGCCCCCAACGAGTGCCCGATCATCGACTTGATGGAACTCACCGGAATCCGATGCGCGTGCGCGCCCAGGCCGCGCTTGATGGCCGCCGTCTCGTGCCGGTCGTTCTGCCGCGTCCCCGACCCGTGCGCGTTCACATAGTCGACGTCCGTGGGGTCGAGGCGGGCCTCGTCGAGCGCCGCCGTGATCGCCTCGGCCATCTCCCGGCCGTCCGCGCGCAACCCCGTCATGTGGTAGGCGTTGGAGCGCGTCGCGTGCCCGACGATCTCCGCGTAGACGTGCGCGCCGCGCCGCCTGGCGCTCTCGTACTCCTCAAGGACCAGCCCCGCCGCGCCCTCGCCGAGCACGAAACCGCTGCGTGAACGGTCGAAGGGGCGCGAGGAGTGCTCCGGATCGTCGTTGTAGACGCTCGTCGCCTTGATCGCGTCGAAACAGGCGACCGTGATCGGTGAGATCGGCGCGTCGGTGGCCCCGCTGATCATGATGTCGGCGGCGTTCTCACGGATGAGCCCGGCCGCGTAGCCGACGGCGTCGATCCCCGAGGTGCAGCCGGTGGACACCACCGTGCCGGGCCCCTCCGCACCCACCGCCCACGCCACCTCGGTCGCGAACGAACTCGGCACCATGTACTGGTACAGCTGGGCCGGCGCGTAGTGATGGTCGACCAGGGTGAGCCGCCCGTCGTCGCTCACCACCCGGTACTCGTTCTCCAGGCCGATGGTGGCGCCGACCGCCGTGCCGATCGCCACGCCCATCCGGTGCGGATCGACGTCGCTGAAGACCAGCCCGCTGTCGACGGCCGCCTCCCGCGCGCTGACCACCGCGAACTGCGCGGCCCGGTCCATCCGGCGGACCTCCTGGGCCCCGAGCCCGTGCTCCTCGGGCCGGAAGTCGATCTCGGCGGCGACCCGGGAACGGAACGGCGCCGGATCGAACGCCGACAGGGTGCGGGTCGCGGTGCGCCCGCTGCGCAGCAGGTTCCAGAACTCCTTGGTGCCCCGCCCGCCGGGGGCGAGCACCCCGATCCCGGTGATGACCACCCTGCGACCGGTCATGCCGTGCGCTCCCAGGCGTAGAAGCGGGTGGCCATCGCGTCGGCCGGGGACCGCCAGGTGGCCGGGTCGTAGGCGGTGACGAACGGCTTGAGGTCGTCGCTGATCCGCCGGAACAGCGGGTCGCCCTTGGCGTCCTCGATCCGGTGGCCGCCGTCGTCCGAGGCGAAGTCCTGGACGTGGAAGTAGAGGCCTCGGTAGTGGAAGAGCTGGCGCCGTACCGTGCCCATCCGCGCGGGCATGCCGGTGGCGTCGAAGGCCCCGAAGAGCCGCGCCACGTCCGCGCCGGAGCCGGGCTCCATCCGGGCGACGATCAGGTTGCTGTGCATGGTCTCGCACTCCGTTTCACTTGTTCCGTCCGGCCCGGGGCGGGCCGAACCAACGCTCCAGTGCCCAGGTCAGGCCCTGGTGGGTGCCCGGCGCCGCCCACGCCACATGGCCGTCGGGGCGGACCAGGACCGCGCTGGTCGCCCCGGCCGCCTCACCCGTCGTCGGGCCGACGGCGGTGACGAGGTCCACCCGATGGGTCCAGGCCGCGGCCCGCGCGCCGAGCACCGCGCTGCCGGCCAGGTCGAGCAGCAGGCCACGGCCCGTGCGCAGCAGCGCCGTGGTGCTGGTGGCGCCGTTCGCGGTGGTGGTCTCCCAGTGCGGCAGCCGCCTCCCGAGGAGCGGGTGGCTGCCCGCCGCGAGGTCGTAGCGGATCTCCGATCCGCTGACCATGGCCGCGAGATGACGCTGTACGTCTGGGTAGCGGGTCAGCTCGGCCAGCACGTTCCACAACGGCTGGACGGCGTCGTCGCCGAGGATGAGGTGGCCCTGCGCCCGGGTGTTGAGGAGCACCCGCTCGCCGACCGGGTGCCGTTCGTCGTGGTAGCTGTCGAGGAGCGTGGCCGGGCAGTGGCCCCGGGTCACCGCGGCGAGCTTCCAGCCGAGGTTGAGCGCGTCCTGGACGCCGACGTTCATGCCCTGGCCGCCGGCCGCGAGGTGGATGTGGGCGGCGTCCCCGGCGAGCAGGACGCGGCCCTTGGCGTACCGGGTGACCTGGCGGGCGGCGTCGCCGAACGCGCTCAGCCACACCGGTTCGCCGTGCGAGATGTCCTCGCCGGTGAGCCGTTTCCAGGCCGCCACCACGTCGTCGTAGGTGAGCGGGGCGGCCCGGTCGCCGGGGTGGGTGCCGTGTTCGATGACGACGAGGCGGGTCGTCCCGTCGGGCAGCGGCGCGGCCATCACGGTGCCGCCGGGCAGCCGTTCGCCGGTCATGCGGGGCGCGACGTCGATGCCGCGGACGTCGGCGAGCATCATCTCCCGGGTGGACCCGGTGCCGGGGAACGCGAAGCCGGCCGACCGGCGGACCGTGCTGCGGCCCCCGTCCGTGCCCACCACGTAGGCGGCGCGCAGCCGCCCGGCCCCGGCGGCGTCCCGCACGACGACCTCGACCTCCTCGTCCCCGGCCACGACGTCGGTGACCTCGGTGCCCCGGCGCAGGTCGGCGCCGAGTTCGAGGGCCCGGTCGGTGAGGACCGCCTCGGTCTGCGACTGGGGGACCGTCTTGGCCGCCCGGTGGACCGCGCCCAGGACGCCGAAGTCCAGCGGGATACCGGCGAAGTGCCCGGTGTCCCCGGTCACCATGGGGCCGAAACGGGGGAGCAGGCCGCGTTGGTCGAAGATCTCCATGGTGCGTGAGGTGAAGCCGAGCCCCCGGGACTGCCCCGCCGGTCCCTCGCGCCGCTCCAGCACGATGACATCGGCGCCCGCGAGCTTCAGTTCACCGGCGAGCATCAGCCCGGTGGGTCCGGCGCCCACGACGATGACGGCAGCATCCATCCGAATCAGTCCCTCTCCGAGCCGGCGGTTCGTGTCGAGTCCGGTGCGTGTCCCGTGCGTTGTCCGGTGGTGCGATGCCAACAGCCCTGTAAAAGGCGGCCGTTGGGGGTCTGTCTGCGGGGCGTGGGGTCGGACTCGTGGCGCGGGGACCAGCTGTCCAGGGCGGTGCGCCGCAGGCGTTCCTCGGCGGTGACGTCGACGCCGCTCATCAGCACCCGCAGCGCCGGGGCCGCGACGACCGACGTGAGGAGGGCGACCACGACGATCGTCGTGTAGGTGGCCGACGTGAGGACACCCAGGCGCAGTCCCACCAGGCCGATCGTCACCTCGACGACGCCGCGCGCGTTCAGGCCCGCGCCCACGGCCCAGCTCTCCCGCGCCGACAGCCCGGACAGCCGCCCGCCCAGGAACGCCCCGACGAGCTTCCCGGCCATGGCCACCACGAGCACCGCGAGCGTGGTCAGCGCGATCGTCGGCCGGGCCAGCGTCGCGAGGTCCATCCGCAGCCCCGCCGTGGCCAGGAAGAGCGGGGCCGCCACCCACCGCACGAACGTCCGCAGCGCGGCCAGCCGCCGGGTCGGGGCCGTGGCGCCCCGGCCGGGCGAGCCGATGAGGACCCCGGCGACGAAAGCCCCGAAGATCGGCTCCAGGCCGAGGAGTTGGGAGACGGCCGCGCCGCAGAGGACGACGACGACCGCCGTCGCCACGGTGGGGCCGTCGTCCTCGCCCCGCCCGGCCAGCCGGAACGCCGACCGCACCAGAGGCCGCCCGATCAGCAGCGCGGCGAGCACGAAGGCGACCAGCAGCGCGGCGGTGACGGCGACCTCACCGGCGTGCACCCGGCCGGCCGCCATGGCCGACACCACCGAGAGCAGGAACCAGCCCACCGCGTCGTCGAACATCGCGGCGACCAGGATCAGTTGACCCACGTCGCGATGGTCCAGCTTCATGTCGCTGAGGGTCTTGGCGATGACGGGCAGCGCGCTGACACACATCGCGACCCCCAGGAACACCGCGAACGTCGCCCGCCCCGCGCCGGTCAGGATCTGCCCCGGCAGCAGATACCCGAGGCCGATCCCGGCACCCAGCGGAACCAGCAGCCCGGCCAGGCTCACCCGCACCGCCGTGGCACCCCGCCTGCGGATCAGCCCGGTGTCCAGCTGCGTCCCGGTCAGCCCGACCAGCAGCAACACCCCGACCTGCGCCAGCGCGTCCAGCATGTGCACCTGCTGCTCGGCGTGCGGGAACAGCCACTGCCAGCCCCGCGCGCTGAGATGCCCGAACACCGACGGGCCGAGCAGCACGCCGGCCGCCAACTCGCCGACGACAGCGGGCAGTCGCAGCCTGGTGGCCAGGGCGCCGAGCAGCAGGGCGAGCGCGAGCAGGCTGGACACCTGGAGCAGGAAGACCAGCAGATGGTGCACGGGCACCTGGGGCAGGGGGGTGAAGGTCGGTGGACTGCTCATCACTCGTGACTCCCGGCTGAGGGGGATCGAGTCGGGCGCGCTCAGACGAACAGGGCGCGGACCTGCTCGGGGGCCCGGGTGCGGCCCCATTCGGTGATCCGCGCGACGACGTCCGCCGTCGCCTCGGACATCCGGTTCTCCGGCACGCCCAACTCCAGTGGCGGCGGCAGGAATTCGGCGTTCCGCAGATGAGTGAAGAGGGTGGCCGCCGCCTCCTGGGCAGGCAGCGCCCCGGCCTCCACGGCGGCACACAACTCCCGCGTGAACACCAGCAGTCGGGACACATCGGCGCCGAACGGGCCCGGCAGCCCCGGGTGGTGGTCACTCTCCAGCGCGAGCAGGGCGCCCTCGTCCCGGTCGCGGCGAAAGTCCCGCAGGGCCTTCTGGGCGGTCATCGTGGTGAGGATGCTGGTGGCCTTCCAGACCCGGGTGACGGCGTTCCACAACGCGTAGTCACGGAAGCCCACGAACGAGCTGTAGACCAGATCGTCGTGCACGTCGAACAACCCCTGCTGAAGACGGTCGACATAGGCGAACCGCTCCGTCGACCAGTCGTCCTCCTCGACGGCCCGGATCAGCCGCCAGGCAAGGGAGTTCACGACCTCCAGGGTGTTCGTCATCCCCCGGGAGTAGAGCGCGTCGATGAACCCGGCGGCGTGCGCGGTCAGACAGTAACGGTCGCCCACCGTCTGGTGCGCCGAGTACTGCAACCGCCCGGTGCTCACCCAGGGGCGGACCGCCTTCGCGGTACGGAACTGCTCGGCGATCCTCGGGAAACGGCGCAGGAAGGCGTCGAACTCCTGCTGCCCCGCGAGCGTGCCCGGGGGGAACACCCGCTCGTCCAGGGTCAGCCCGACGCTGCACAACGGGTTGGGCGCGCCCTTGTAATTGTCGAACGGGATGACCCACAGCCAGCCGCCGTCGAAGACATGGTGCAGCGTGCCCTGATGCCACGGCACCAGCGGATCGCAGGCCCGCGCCGCCGCCATGTCGTCGAACGGCTCCACCCCGATCATGTGCGTGAACAGCGACCGCGAATGGGCGCGGGCCCGGGTGGGTTCGTCCCGCAACCCGAAGGCCTGCGCCACCGGCGACCGGAACCCACTGCTGTCCACCACATACGCGGCCCGGAACTCCTCACCCCGGTCGGAACGGCACACCACACCCCGGTCGGCATCCGTCTCGATCCCGGTGATCCGCGTGTTGAGCCGGGGCTCGGCGCCGCAGCGCACCGCGAGGTGGAAGAAGTAGGCGTCGACGTCCTGCCGGAACAGATGGGTCTCGGTGCCCTGGTACTCCGGGATGACCTCCTGGTTCACCCGGTCGTGCCGGGGCGCCCGCCCCACCTCGTGATGGACGAAGCCGAAGTTCCGTTTCTGGCCGCACATCGGGCTGATCCGCGAACGCACCCCGGCGAAACTGGCCAGGGCGCCCACCTCGGGCACCCCGTACCGCTCGGCGATCACCTCCGCCATCGCCGAGGTATACGGGATGGTCGACTCACCGACCGCGAACCGCGGATGCGTGGTGGCGTCGAGCAGCAGCACCCGGACACCGTTGCGCGCCAGGACCGTGCCGAGAATGCCGCCGGCCAGTCCTGAACCGATGAGGGCGACGTCGTACCTGTCTGCGTGCGGGGGGCTGGACGCGACACGCGTCATGATCCGTCCTTCCGGCTGCGAGGGCTGCGAGGGCTGCGAGGGCTGCGAGGGGCTGCGATGTAGTGCGGACCGCACGGCCAGGTCCGTCAGGACCCGTAGGGCTGTTCGCGCCGTGCGTTCGCCAGAACCCGCCCCCACCACGCCAGTTGATCGAGCATCGTCTTCGCCGCGCTGCCGCAGCCGTCCAGATCCGTGGGCTGTCCCGAACCGTCGAACGTGTCGCCGGGCGCGTGGAAACTGACCCCGTCCCGCAGGGTGACCGCGTGCAGCTCGCCGAACACCTGCCGGAGCTGCTCCACCGCCCGCAGTCCGCCACTGCGCCCGCCGTAGGACACGAACGCGACGGGCTTGGCCTGCCACTGCACGTAGTTCCAGTCCACGGCGATCTTCAGCGCCGCCGGAAAGCTGTGGTTGTACTCCGGGGTCACGATGACGAACGCGTCCGCCCGCGCCAGCCGCTCGGCCAGCCGCTCGGCCAGGACCCGCACCTCGGGACCCGGCTGGAGCGACGGCGCCGGCGGCAGCGGATAGTCCGCCAGGTGCACGGTGTCCGGCTCGAATTCCGGGTGCTCCTTCACGACCCCGTCGAGCCATCCGGAGATCGTCAGACCCATACGCCCGGTCCTGGTACTGGCTGTCAGAATCGCCAGGCGCAGCACACTGATCGGCATAACCACTCCTTCCGCCTTGGCAAGGGATTAGCTGTCGCGCGCCGGTGCAGAAATGACAGCGTTCAGACTCCGGTGATGCGTGTACTGCTGAGCACTGCGCGGCTCGGGCAGCCCGGCGAAAAGATCTCCCAGCTCGCGCCGCATGGTCTCCATATGAAGGTCATGAACACCTTTGGAGTCCCATTCCGAATAGATGAGAACGGATCTTCCGTCGGCGCTGATGTGGAAACTTCCCTCTCTCCACAACGGCGCCTCGGAGATCTCCCGGTACCGGTCCAGAACCGCGTCGATCCACCTCTTCGCGAACGAGCGGTCGGGCATCGGCCGGACGACGACGTTCACGCACCCGGTGCCGCGCTGCTCCCGCACCGGCTGCTCCCGCACCGGTGCGCCGACCCGCTGGTAGACGCGGTAGCGCACGGCGCTCAGACCGCGCAGCCCCTCGTCGCAGCGGACCGCACCGGACTCGGCGCCGTTGCCGAGATGGCGCACCGTCCGCAGCAGCGAGTGGTGGGAGGACCACTGGCCCATCACGCAGACGGTCGTGCGGTCGAAGCTGATGAAACAGTTCAGGGAGAGCAGTCCGGCGGGCCACGCGTCCACCAGCCAGCGGGCGACGGACTGTCCGGCCACACCTTCGGGCTCGTCGCCCTCACGCACATGCAGAATTTCCACGACGGAGCTGACCGAATCCGGATGGCCCAGGACGTTCAGTGGGCCGGCCCGGGAAAGCAGTCGATTCTCCGAATACTCCCGCCGCACGGCAGACCTCCAGACACCTACGCGGTGCAGGAATGGGGGGTTCGAACAGCGCCAGTGAACAGTGACCTGTTCGGCACGGTCAATCAACCCCCATAGTGACCGGGGTCACAGGCGTGCGGGTGTGCTGCGTGTTTGACGGGGCGATCCATTCCCAACTGCGCGGATCTGCGGAATATTGCCGCCGAATCTATGCGAGATAACCAAGCCGTCTATGAATGAACTCCGAAATCCACGCGCCTCAAGAGCGGGGAAGACGTGAGCCGTGCGGCGGCGGAGTGCGACGCGGGGTGCGTGTCAGGTGCGCAGGTAGGAGGCGCCGTTGACGTCGAGGACCGTGCCGGAGGCCCAGGCGGCGTCCGCCGAGGCGAGGTAGAGCACGGCGGCGGCCACCTCCTCGGGCGTGCCGACCCGGCCGAAGGGGCTCTGGTCGCGCAGCGCCTCACCGTCGGGACCGGCCAGCTTGTCGGCCTGCCGCTCGGTCGCGATGAAACCGGGCGCCACCGAGGACACCGCGATGCCGTGCGGCGCGAGGGAGACGGCCATCGACTGCCCGAAGGCGTGCAGCGCGGCCTTGCCGGCGCCGTAGGCCGGGAAGTCCGGCTCGCCCCGGAAGGCGCCGCGGGAACCGACGTTGACGATGCGGCCCGGCTCGCCCCGGTCGATGAGGTGCCGCGCGACCCCGTAGGTCACGTTCACGGCACTCATCAGATTGACCTGGATCATGCGCTGCCAGATGTCCTGCCACTCCTGGTAGGAGACCTCCGCCACCGCGTGCCGGTTGTCGGCGCCCGGCGCCAGCCCCGCGTTGTTCACCAGGACGTCGACCCCGCCGAGGGCGCGCACGGCCTCGTCGACGACCTCGCGCGCCGTCCGCGGGTCGGAGAGGTCGCCGCCGACCAGGACATGGCCCTCGCCGGACAGCTGCTCCAGGGTGCGTGCCGCGTCCTCGGACCGCGTCGCGTAGTGCACGGCCACGCGGTCACCGGACGCGGCGAACGCCCGCGCCACCGCCCGGCCGATGCCCCGGGAGGCGCCCGTCACCAGGACCCGCCTCATGAGGCGAAGACCTTCGACTCGTCGCGGAACGCCTTGAACTCCAGCGCGTTGCCCGCCGGGTCGCGGAAGAACATCGTCCACTGCTCGCCCGGCTCACCGGGAAAGCGGAGGTAGGGCTCGATCAGGAACGCGGTACCGGCCGCCCGGAGCCGGTCGGCGAACTCCCCGAACTCCCCGTCCGTGAGCAGCAGTCCGAAGTGCGGGATCGGCACCGCGTGCCCGTCGACCGCACTCGTCGCCTCCGCTGCGGGCCCGCCGACGGAGAGGTGCGTCACCAGCTGGTGGCCGCGCAGGTCCCAGTCGATCCAGTGGTCCGTGGAACGCCCCTCGGCGAGACCGAGAACGCCGCCGTAGAACGCGCGCGCCGCGCCCAGATCGTCGACCGCGAGGGCCAGATGCACCGCTGGACGGTGGGACATGCCGCAGCTCCTCACGGGTGGGCGTCGATGAAGACCGTCCTCCGAGCTTGCCCCGCCCCTTGTCCGAATGTCAACATTGGGACATGACTGCTGCGCTGCCCAAGGCGAAGAGACGCGGACTGGCCACGGAGGTCGCCGACCTCGTCCGCGACGCGATCTTCGCCGGGCACTTCCCGCCCGGCGCACCCCTGCGCGAGATCGACCTCGCGGCCTCCCTCGACGTCAGCCGGGGCTCGGTGCGCGAGGGGCTCGCCCTGCTGGAGAACGAGGGGCTGGTCCGCAGCGCCTGGCACCGTGGCGCCAGTGTCATCGACGTGACCCGGCAGGACGTCGAGGAGGTCTACACCCTGCGCGCGGCGCTCGACCGGCTGGCGGCGACGACCGCCCACGCGGTCGCGGACGCCGGTCAACTGGCCGCGCTGGACGGCCTGGTGGAGGAGATGGCGGCGGAGGTGGCCGGTGCGGCCGACGGTCCCCGCCTCCTCGCCCTCGACATCGCCTTCCACGACCGGATCTACGACATCGCCGGCAACCGACGCCTCAACAGCGCCTGGCGCGCGGTGCGTTCCCCGACGTACCTGTTCCAGCTGCGCCGGATCACCGTCGGCCACGCCCACTACAGCGCCCGCGTGGTCGCCGAACACCGTGAACTGGCCCGCCTGTTGGCCTCCGCCGACCAGGAGACACTGGCCGCCTACGCAGAGGAGCACGTCGACGCAGCCCGCCGAGGCTTGCTGAAACACCTCGCACTGTGAGGCCTTGCCGACGGGGGCGGTCGGCTGGGCGGGTCAACCGGGGACCCGGTGACCGGAGCCGGGGAGGGCTGGGCAGCCGGGTTCCGGCGAGCGGGGTCCGGGTGGGTCGGTTGGCCCGGAGTCCGGGTGGGTCGGTTGGCCGGGTGGTCCGGTGACCGGAGCCCGGGAGGGTAGGCGGCCCGGAGCCTGAGTGGTCCGGCGGTCCGGAGCCCAGGGCCTACCGTGTCTTGTGACCTCGGGGCCAGGTCGCGCCCGGCGCGTCAGTGAGACGTCCCCGCCCCGCCCTCCTCACGACGCGCCCCCGCCCCAGCCGCCGCCGCACACCCCGCCCGCACCGGAACCGGCCGTGCCCGCACCACGAGCCCCGCCCGTACCTCCACATCCAGAGCCGCGTCCTCGCTGAGGGGCACCCGCAGCTCGACAGCGACGGAGTCGAAGCGCCCCTCCTGACGTGCCCACTCCAGCCAGACGGCGAGATCGGCCGCCGCCCGCGGATCAGCCACGGCAGGCACCGCCAGCGCCGGGCACCCCCAGTCCGCGGTCACCCCGTGCAGCCCGCCGAGGTAGTGCCGTGCGGCCTGCGGAGCGCTCGCGAGGCTCCGCACGGCGCCCCTGGCCTCGTCCTGCGTCTCCACGCGCCAGATATCCAACGCCGGTTGGACGGGGTGAGCGGGGACCGAGTCGGCGGCGACGAGGGCCGCCGGTGCCGGTACGGCGGGGTGTCTGGACGGTGCCTCCGTGTCCGGCCTGGGCTCGACGTCGTCGTTCGGCTGAAGTGGGGCAGTCCGTCGGGGGTTCCGTGCTGGTGCGGTGAGGCGGCTGGGCCTCGCCTCCGGGGCCGGCTTCGGCTCCACCTCGACGTTCGGCTGAGATCCGGCAGCCCCTTGGTCGTCCCGTGCCGGTGCTGCGGTGAGGCGGCCGGGGCTCGGCTCCGTCTCGACGTTCGGGCTGAGGAGGTGGCCCGGTAGCGGGCCGACCGTGATGATGACCGGGCGGCGGTGGTCTCGGGGTGGGAGCGTGAGGGGGCCGGAGCGTGCCTGGGTGTCCGGCGTCGTTCCGATGGCGGCGTTCGGGCCGGCCGTCGCTCTCGCTCGTGTCACGAGTTCCGTGAGGGTGGCGCAGGAGGTGACCGAGCCGGTGGGGCCGGTCAGGAGCCAGCCGCCGGGGCGGGCCGTCGGGCGGACGCGGCCGGTGAGGCGGGCGAGGGCCGCCGCGACCGCCGCGCGGGCGGCGATGCCGGACGTGACGGGGCTCGCCCAGTCGCCCGCCGTCCGGGTGCCGCACGCGCCGCACATCAGGGCATCACGTCCCCGGAGTTCGGGCCGAGGGTCTGTCCGACGTAGAGGTTGCCGCCCGGGTCGGAGGCCAACAGGACGGCGGTGGGGGCGACTTCCTCCGGGCGGCCGAAGCGACCGAGGGGCAGCTCGGCCCGTTTCGCCCGCTTCCACTCCTCGGTGATGCCGTCGACCATCGCCGTCTCGACGGGCCCCGGGGCGATCGCGTTGACGAGGACGCCGTCCGGGGCGGCCTCCAGGGCCAGCGACTTGGTGAAGCCGATGACCCCCGCCTTCGCGGCGGCGTAGTGGGCGAGGCCGGTGCCGCCCTTGATGCCGAGCTGGGAGGCGATGGTGATGATGCGCCCGTGGCCCCGCGCGATCATGCCGGGCAGCACGGCGCGGCAGCACAGGAACACCCCGGTGAGGTCCACGGCGAGCGTCTGCGACCAGGTCGCGAGGGACATCTCGGTGACCGGGGACTCGGTGAGGACGCCGGCCGAGTTGACGAGGATGTCGATCCCGTCGCCGCCCAGCAACTCCTGCGCCTCCGCCACCGCGGCGGCCACCGACGCCTCGTCGGTGATGTCCACGGCGACCGAGCCGACCGCCCCGGTGGCGAGCGCCGCCGCGCGGGCACCCGCACCGTCCCGGTCGGCGACGATCACCCGGGCACCCTGCGCGCGGAACGCCGTCGCGATGGCGGCGCCGATACCGCCCGCCGCGCCGACCACCAGCGCGGTGCGGTCTGCCAGGACCTGCATGGTTGATTCCTTTCGAGCGGTCGTCGAGACGTCGCGGGGCCGGAGGGTCTCAGGTCGGCATGCGGATCGTGAGCCCGCCGTCGACGACGATCTCCTGACCGGTGAGGTAGGAGGCCTGGGGCGAGGTGAGGAAACGGATCACGTCGGCGATCTCCTCGGGACGCCCCGCCCGGCCCAGCGGAATGCCGAGCCCCGCCCGCTCAAGGCCCTCGGGGCCGAGGGAGTTGACCGGGTCGAGGGACTGCGGGGTCACCACATAGCCGGGGACCAGGGTGTTGACGCGGATGCCCCGGGGCGCCAGCTCCACGGCGAGGCTGCGCACCAGGCCGAACACCCCGGCCTTGGCGGCGCCGTAGTGCGCGTGCTCACCCCAGCCGTACACGCCGCCCGCGATCGACGACACGGCGACCAGCGCCCCCGGCCCCGCCATCCGCGCCGCCGCCGAACGGAACGTGCGCAGCACGCCGGTCAGGTCGACCTGGAGCAGGTCGTCCCACGTGTCGTCGTCGAGGTCGGCCAGCGCCGCCCGGCGCAGAATCCCCGCGCCCGCGACGGCGATGTCCAGCCGCCCCCACTCGTCGAGCGCCCGCTGCGCGAACACCTCGGTCTGGGCGCTGGAGCGCACGTCGAGTTCCTGGACGACGCACACGCCACCGGCGTCGGCGACCGCGCGGGCGGTCAGTTCGGGGTCATGGGGGTCACCGGGGAAGGTGCCGAGGACGGTCCGGACACCGGCGCGGGCGTAGCTGACGGCGAGCGCCGCCCCGATGCCGCTGGCGGCGCCGGTGATCACCGCGACCGGCCGGTCGTCGTGGGACTCAGCCATGGAGGGACTCCACCTTTCGGGCGGCGAACATGACGAGACCGGAGACCGACGTCCCGATCGCGCCGACGAGCAGCGCCGCGCTGTTCCACCCCGTGCCGGAGGCGAGCAGCGCGGTGACGATGAGACCGGCGACGATCGCGCCGGGCTGGGAGAGGGCGTTGAGGAACGCGGTCCCGGTCGCCCGGCAACTGGTGTCGTAGCACTCGCCCATGTAGAAGAGCAGCGCGGCGTACGGCCCGACCAGGAAGAACATGCCGAGCGAGTAACAGGCCACGACCGCGACGGTGCCGTGCGCGACGGTGAGCGTGAGCGTGAAGAACAGCCCGGAGACGAGCCAGCCGACCCCGATGATGGTGCGCCGCCCGAACCGGTCGCCGATCCAGCCGTGGAACACGTAGCCGAGGTAGCCGACGGCGTTGATGACGATCAGCATGATCAGCGACCCGGTGAAGCTGACGCCCTTGCCCTCGGTCAGCACGGTGGTGCCGAGGACGCTGAAGACCTGGATGCCGAACCAGTTGACGATCCAGGCGAAGCCGAGGACCAGGGTGTTGCGCAGCGCGGTGCCGCGGAAGATCGCCGCCAGCGGGGCGCCCGGCTGCTCCTCGACCCCGTAGGAACGGGCGAGCGCGGCGGCCTCCTCGGTGCGGCCCTGCTTGCGCAGCGCGCGCAGCTCCCGTTCCAGGTCGAACTGCGGGGACTCCTTGAGTCCGCGCCGGGCCACCGCGATCAGCAGGGCCGGGAAGACCGCGATGAGGAAGCAGCCCCGCCAGCCCACCAGCGGGAGGAAGACGGCGGTGAAGGCGGCGGCGAGCAGCACGCCGAGCGGCCAGCCGCCCTGCACCAGGCTGTAGACCAGCCCGCGACGCTTCTTGATCTTCTCGTCCTCGGTGACCGCGTAGATCTCGTTGAGGTACGTGGCGTTGACGGCCTGCTCCGACAGGCCGAGCCCGCCGAGCGCCCGGACGCCGATGAGGTATCCGGCGCCGGGGGTGATCGCGGTCGCGGCGGAGGCGAGGGCGGTGCCGGAGACGGTGAGGATCATGCCCTTGCGGCGGCCGATGCGGTCGACGACCGGACCGACGCACAGCGCGACCACGGCCGTGCCGACGGATATGAGGGTGGAGACCATGGAGGCGGTCGCGGTGTCCCAGCCGAAGTGCTGGGACATCTCGGGCAGCAGGGTGCCGAAGAGGATGTAGTCGTAGACGGCGAACAGCCAGGCCAGGAAGGCGATCACGGTCGCCTTGCGGGTGGCGCGCACGCCGACCCGGGGAAACGCTCTGGTGGCCTCGACGGTCGGGCCGGCGGATGTGCCGGTGGACGGAGCGGACATCGGGAAGCACCCTTCATCGGGGAGGGGAGAACGCGAACCTGCGGGAACCCGGCACACGGTGGGGGAGAACGCGGCGGGCGGGCGCGGCGCCGACCGGGAGGATCGGCGGGCGGGGCGTGGGACGGGAGGGTGCGGGCCACCGTCCCACGCGGACAGGGGAGACAGAGGAGACAGGCGAGACAGGCGAGACAGGGGGGCAGGGCGGGGCGATACGGGTCAGGCGCGGGGGGTGCGGGCGACGAAGTCGTCGGCGATCTCGTCGAAGGTGGACCAGGTCACGCCCTCGTGGCCGCTGATGTGCTCGATCAGCCGCTCCAGCATCAGCAGGTTCTGCGGACGGCCCGAGACATCGGGGTGGATCGTCATCGTGAAGGCCGCGTAGTCCATCTCGCGGTACACCCAGTCGAACTGGTCACGCCACATCTGCTCCAGGTCGCGCGGGTTGACGAAACCGTGGCTGTTGGCGCTCGCCTTGACGAACATCATGGGCGGCAGGTCGTCCAGGTACCAGTTCGCGGGGATCTCGACGAGACCGGTCTCCTCGCCCCGCACCAGCGGCTTCATCCACTGCTCGGCCGGCAACGAGTAGTCGATCTTCGTCCAGCTGTCGCCGACCCGCACGTAGTAGGGGGAGAAGTCGTTGTGCATCAGCGAGTGGTCGTACTTGATGCCGCGTTCCAGCAGCAGTTCGTTGGTGACCGGCGAGAACTCCCACCAGGGGGCGACATAGCCGGTCGGGCGGCGCCCGGAGACGCTCTCCACCAGCTCGATGCCCCGGTCGAGAACGGCGCTCTCCTGCTCGCGGGTCATCGCGATCGGGTTCTCGTGCGAGTAGCCGTGCACCCCGATCTCGTGCCCGCCGTCGACGACCATCCGGGTCTGGTCAGGGAACGTCTCGATGGAGTGCCCGGGGATGAACCAGGTCGTCCTGATGTCCCGCCGCTCCAGCAGCCGCAGGATGCGCGGCACGCCGACCTCGCCGGCGAACATGCCCCGCGAGATGTCGCACGGCGAGTCCTCGCCGCCGTACGAGCCGAGCCAGCCCGCGACGGCGTCCACGTCCACACCGATGGCGACACGGATGTCCTTGCTCATGTTCACTCATTCCTTTCCGAGGGCGGCACGGGCACGGTGACCCGGGCCGGTGGGTTCGACTCCGGCAGCCACGCGGACGCGGCCGGACCAGGGGTGGCGGTGTCGCACAGCCGGCCCAACTCCCGCGCGGCGCGGGCCGGATCGGGGTCGCGGGCCAGCAGCGCGCCGAGCAGGACGCGCGCCTGCGAGGGACGCAGCAGCCCGGTCGGGACGGCGCCCGCGCGTACGAGGTCGACGCCGCCGCCGTCGCCGTAGACCGCGGCGACCGGGCCCGCGTGCACCCGGGTCGACAGGGCGACGACGACTCCCGCGCGGGTCAGCCGTTCGACGGCGGTGTGGATCAGGTGGTTGCCGTTGCCCGCGCCGGTCGCCTCCAGCACCAGGCCCCGCGCACCGGCGGCCGCGCACGCCTCCAGCGCGGTCGCGTCGGCGCCGGGATAGCAGGCGACGGTGTCCACGCGGACGCCGCCCAGCTCCAGGGCGCGCGGACCGAGGGGCGGGTGGCGCACGGGCCGGGCCGAGAGGCGCACGACGCCGTCCCTGACCCGGCCGAGCGGGCCGGTGTCGGGCGCGGTGAACGCCTTCGAGGCCAGCGTGTGCGTCTTGCGGGCACCGGAGGCGGCGAGGACCAGCCCGTCGAAGACGATCAACGCCCCGCAGCCCCGGGCCTCCGTACCGGCGGCGACGGCGATGGCGTCGGCGAGATTGCGCGGACCGTCGGTGTCCCGGGCCGCCGCGTTGCGCTGGGCGCCGGTGAAGACGACGGGACGCGGGTCCTCGTGCACGAGATCGGCCAGATAGGCGGTCTCCTCCATGGTGTCGGTGCCGTGGGTGACGACGACACCGATCACGTCCGGATCGGCCAGCTGCCGGTGGGCGTGGCGGACGATGTCGGCCATGTCGCCGGGGGTCAGCAGGTAGCTGCCGACACAGGCGACGTCCCGCCCCTCCACCGCGACCGAGGGTTCGCCGGGCACCTCGCGCAGCGCGTCGAGCAACGCCCCGGACCCGTCCGTGGCGCGAGCGGCGCCCCGGCTGTCGGGGCGCGAGGCGATGGTTCCGCCGGTGGAAAGGACCACGACCCTGCGCACGAAGAGAACCTCCAGTCCCACGTGGCCAAACGTTTGGGCCAAACGATTGGCTCATCTTGCACGCGCTCCCTGACCCGGTCAATGACCCCGCTGTTACGATCACGGAAAACGCCCGCACGGCGGCCTGTCACCGGCCGTCCACGCGCAGCGACCAGGCACCGCATGGGACGGAAGGGCTACGAGCAGCGATGGACCCCGGGCGCCCACAGGTAACCCTGCGCATGCTGGCCGACCGTCTCGGCCTGCACGTCTCCACCGTGTCGCGCGCCCTGCACGCCCCGCCCGAGCAGGGCCGGCGGGCGGCCTCCAGCGCCACCGTCGCCCGCATCCGTGAGCTGGCCGACGAACTCGGCTACCGGCCCAACCCGCACGCCACCAGCCTGCGCACCCAGCGCAGCAACCTCGTCGGTGTCCTGGTGCCCCGGCTCTCCGACCTGGTCCTGGCCACCGTCTACGAGGGCATCGAGGAGGCCGCCTCCGAACACGGACTGCACGCCTTCGTGGCCAACACCCGTGACCGCGCCGACGCCCAGCGCGCCCAGACCGAGATGATGCTCGCCCGCCGCGTCGACGGCCTGATCTTCGGCGACGCCCGCTCCGACGACGGTTTCCTCGACGAAGTCGCCGCCCGCGACGTGCCGTTCGTGCTGGTCAGCCGGCACGCCGGTGGGCACACCTCGGTGACCTGCGACGACCCGCTCGGTGGCCGCCTCGCCGCCGACCATCTGCTGGGCCTGGGCCACCGGGAGCTCGCCGTCATCGCGGGCGAGCCCTACGCGAGCACCGGCCTCGACCGCACCCGAGGCTTCCTGGAGCGGTGCGCGGAGGCGGGCGTGAGCGTCCCGGCCGACCGGGTCGTGCGGTCGGCGTTCGACGCGCGCGGCGGCCGCGACGCCGTGGACCGCATCCTGGCGGCGCCCGGACCGCCGCCGACCGCGGTCTTCGCCGTCAACGACTTCGCCGCGATCGGCGCGATGGGCGCCCTGCGTGACCGGGGCCTGCATCCGGGACGCGATGTCGCGGTCGTCGGCTTCAACGACACCCCCCTCGCACAGGAGTTGCCCGTCCCGCTCACCAGCGTGCATTCCCCGATGCACGAGATGGGCCGCCGGGGTCTCGACCTGCTCACCCGGCTCATGGGCGGCCGCCCCGCCCCCTCGGAGCGGCTGGCCCCCACCCTGGAGGTCCGTGCCTCCAGCGAACGGCCGGTCGGCGACATGCGGGACGGGGACCGCACGGCGACCTGAAGCCCCGCACGTCCGTCAACTACGGCTGCGGGGCGGTGAATTGACAGGGCATCAGGCGGACGTCCCGGCCCCTCGTGCCGGTCTCGACGCGAGCAGCGGGAGCGCCGGGTGGCGGGCGATGTCGTCGGGGTGCATGAACAACGGCGTCAACGTGACGTCGCTGTCCGGCAGGTGGATCTGCGGCGCGATCGGCGCGGCACCCAGCCGCTCCCACAGCGCGGTGCTCCCGTCCGACGAACCCTCGCAGTACACGCCCAGCTTGCGGGGATGGATGTACCCGAGCGTGGCCATCGCGAGGTCGAAGAAGGCCCCCCGGTTCACGGCCCCCGGGCGAACGGCGGCCAGCGCGCCGTGGATATGGGGCGGCAGGTCGGCCGGGTAGTGCGCGTCCACCAACTCCATGAGATCCAGGCACCGCCCGGACACCGGACCGGTCGCGTCGATGATGTCGGCCCGGAAGGCGGCCTGGTCCTCGGCCGGGAGCGGGGCGCGCTCGGAGGGTTCCCAGACGATGACGGCGTCCCGGCCGGGCGAGAGCAGCGCGATCCCCTCGTGCTCGACCATGAACCGCACCCAGGTGCGCATGAAGCCCCTGATGTACCGCTCCCGCCGTGGCACGTCCGGCGGGACCATCCACCGGGTCACCGCGGTGTCGCGGAACGCGTCGGTGAGGATGTCGGCGATCTCGTCGAAGTCCTCGCACGACGCGATGTCGTACGCCGCCAGGTCTCCCGTCACGTTCTCTCCCTCCGCCGGTCCCCGCGCCGCACCCGACCCGGGACCCGGAACCGCTGCGCACATGTCGGGGACAGCACAAGTACCCCCGTGTCATCGGGAGTTGATTCTGCCGCGACGGCCACCGGCGCCCCGCCCGCCCTGAACAGCCCGGCGCGAGACGCCAATTGATGAGTCGCGCCCTGCCAAGCCGACACGTCGTATCTCGACAGGAGTGAGCCTTCTTATCATGCCCATGAGGAAGTGTTCGAAATTTTCCGGACAGTCAACGAGCCTCGTACAAAAGAGAGTTGGCACGCCTGTTTGCCTGTTTCTGGACAGGCGCGCAATTTCGCCGTTGATGCGGGCGACGTTTGCCGACGACGCGAGCAGGGGCACCCTTCCGGCGAGGCCGCGACGGGTCGATTCGGGGCCGCCCCGACGGCCGGACTGAAGAACTCACGTACGTGTTGATCGGGGAGATGCCCAATGTCCAGGGGGAACAGCAAGGGGGCACCGTTACACGGCCTGCTCTGTCTCGCAAACCGGTGGACCGCCCAGGAGCCCGCGTGTGTGCCGGCGCAACGCACGGGGGAACTCCCGCATCAGGAAAGCCCATTCCGCGCCGCCTATCCGATTCTGCACACCACCGAGCTGGGCAGCGTCACGGCCTATCGGATCGAGTTCCGCACACCCGATTGCGGACCCCGGGTGCTCGCGGCCGACCCCGGCCGGCACGCCCTCGTGCTGAGCGCGCGCGGCGCGATCGGGGTGGTGCGGGACGGGCGCGCGTTCGTCGTCCGGGACGAGACGGTGGCGCTGTGCGACACCCGCCTCCCGCTGAGCATCGGCCCGGGGACCGGCGAGCAGGCCGCCGAGGCGGTCGTGATGGTCTTCCCCGACACCGCCGTACCGACGCTCCTGCCCTACCCCGACGAGCCACCGCACCAGGTCAGAGACGCCACGGGCCCCGGATCGCTGCTGCGCTGGTTCCTCGTCGAGGCCGCCGTGCGGGCCCCGGGGCTGCGCGCGCCGGAGGCGGCCCGCTTCGGTGACGCCGCCCTCCACCTCGCGGCGGCGGTCCTCGAACGGCGCTTCGTCGACACCGCGCAGGCCTGCCCGCAGACCCAGCAGCACGAACTGATGACCCGCATCCGCGGCTTCGTCGACCGCAACCTCGGCGACCCCGACCTCACCCCGGGCCTCGTCGCCACGGCCCACCACATCTCCATCCGCCATCTGCAACGGCTGTTCAAGGACGAGGGCAGCACCCCCTCCGACTGGATTCGCCAGCGCCGACTGGAGACCTGCCGACGTGAACTCCGCGACCCGGAACTGCGCGCCCTGCCCATCCGCGAGATCGGCCTGCGCAACGGCTTCACCCAGGCCTCCGACTTCAGCCGGGTATTCCGCGCCCGGTACGGAATGCCACCGGGCAGGTTCCGCGACGGACGACGCCACCCGGACGCCACCGGCTAACCGGTCCGTCGCGCCCGGACAATGACACGACCCGCGACGAGCGGAAAAATAAACGACCGTGCTCGACACCGACCTCGACAACTCCTGTCGCATATTTCCGTAGGTCGCCGGTGGGACTGAAGTGAATTCGGGCTGACCACCCCGAATCCGTCCCTGCCCGGCGAGTTCGTGACGTTCACCGAACTCGCCGACATCACCGAAGGGGAACCCAGGTGGAATCAGAACCCATTGCCGTCGTCGGGGTCGGCTGCACACTCCCCGGAAGCGTGCACACCGTGGACGAGGCACGCGCCGTCTTCGAGGAGGGCCGCGACTGCATCCGCGAGATCCCCCGCGACCGGTGGGACGTCGACGCGTTCTACCATCCCGACCCCCTCGCGGCCGGCCGGACCTATGTACGCCACGGCGGGTTCATCGACGACGTCGACCGGTTCGACGCGGGCTTCTTCGGGATCTCGGACCGGGAAGCCGCCTACATGGACCCGCAGCAGCGCCTGCTGCTCCAGACGGTGTGGCACGCCCTGGAGCACGCCGGACAGAACCCCGACGAACTGGCCGGCACCAACACCGGCGTCTTCCTCGCCCTGATGGGCCACGACTACGCCACCCTCAAGGTCGAGGGCGGCCTTGAGGCCATCACCGCGTACGAGGCGATGAGCGACGCCAACAGCGTCAGCGCCGGCCGGATCGCGCACTTCCTCGACCTGGAGGGCCCCTGCGTGAGCGTGGACACGGCCTGCTCCGGGTCGCTGGTCGCCATCCATCTGGCCCGGCAGTCCATCCTCTCCGGCGAGTGCGACGCCGCCATCGTCGCCGGGGCCAACGCCATCCTGGCGCCCAACGTGCACATCTCGTTCGCCAAGCTGGGCCTCTTCTCACGCGGCGGGCGGTGCCGCACCTTCGACGCGGGCGCCGACGGTTATGTCCGCAGCGAGGGCTGCGTGGCGGCGCTCCTGACCCGCCAGTCACGGGCCGAGGCGTCCGGCAGCCCCATCCTGGCCAGCATCATCGGCACCGCCGTCAACCACACCGGGCGCTCCAAGACCCTCACCGCACCCGACGGCCGCAGTCAGCAGCGGGTGATCCGCAGCGCCCTGGCCGCCGCAGGGGTCGACCCCGCACAGATCGGGTACGTGGAGGCGCACGGCACCGGCACCCCGGTCGGCGACCCGATCGAGATGGACGCCATCGCCCGCACCTACGGCGCCGCCCACGGCAACGGCCGTCCCCTGTACGTCAGTTCGGGCAAGAGCAACGTCGGTCACATCGAGGCGGGCGCCGGGCTGCTCGGGGTGGTGAGGGCGGCGCTCTGTCTGGACCGGGAGACCATCTACCCCAGCATCCACCTCGACGACCTGAACCCGAAGATCGACCTCACCGGTCTCCCGGTGGAGATCCCCGTCGAGCCGGTGGACTGGCCACGCGGCGACACCGCACGGCTGGCGGGCGTCAACTCCTTCGGGTACAGCGGCACCAACGCCCACGCCGTGCTCCGCGAGGCACCGGCCCGCCCCGCCCCGGACGCCCTGACCAGCGACCGCCGCGACGACGAACTCCTCACCCTGTCCGCGAAGTCACCCGAGAGCCTGCGCGAACTCGCCGGACGCTGGGCCGACTTCCTCTCCCGCACCCGCCGACAGGAGCTGCCCGAGGCGGTGTTCACCGCCGCCGTCGGCCGGGCACCGCTGCGCCACCGTCTCGCGGTGACCGGGCGGGGCGGCCGGGAGCTGGCCAACAACCTGCGCCAGTGGCAGACCGGCCGCGCCCCCGCCTCGGTCTCCGCCGGACGCGCCAGGAAGGCCGCCAAGGTCGCCTTCGTCTTCTCCGGACAGGGCACCCAGTACCCGCGCATGGCCCGCGAACTGTACGAGCGGGAACCGGAGTTCGCGGCGGCCGTGGACCGGTGCGCGGCGGTGATGGACGAGGAACTCACCGTCCCGCTGCGGCAGATCCTCTTCGAGGAGGACCCCGACCGGGACATCCACGACACCCGCTTCGCCCAACCGGCCCTGTTCGCCGTGGAGTACGGCCTCGCCGTCCTGCTGCGCTCCTGGGGCATCACCCCGGCCGCCGTCACCGGACACAGCCTCGGCGAGGTCGTCGCCGCCTGCGTGGGCGGCCTGCTCACCCTGGAGGACGCCGCCGGGTTCAGCGTGCTGCGCGGCCGGCTCATGAGCGAACTCCCGCGCGACGGACGCATGCTGATGCTCGGCGCCGACGAGGAGACCGTACGGGGCTGGCTCGCCGGGCGCACCGATTCCGCCGGGATCGCCTCGGTGAACGGCCCCCGCAACGTCGTCGTCTCCGGCACCGCCGACGCCGTCGACGAGATCGCCGCACTGGCCGAGCGGGCCCGCGTCGAGGCGGCGTGGCTGCGCACCTCGCACGCCTTCCACTCGCAGCTGATGGACCCGGTCCTGCCCGGCCTGTACAAGTGCGCCGCCGCCTTCCAGCCGGGCCACCCCGACCCGTCGATCCCCGTGATCTCCGGCCTCACCGGGTGCGCCCTGACCGGCGAGGAGGGGCCGGACCACTGGACGGCCCAG
Organism: Streptomyces sp. NPDC091279; assembly: GCF_044757465.1. Classification (NCBI taxonomy): domain Bacteria; kingdom Bacillati; phylum Actinomycetota; class Actinomycetes; order Kitasatosporales; family Streptomycetaceae; genus Streptomyces; species Streptomyces sp. NPDC091279. Next base: position 563,878 of record NZ_JBIVVA010000004.1, read on the forward strand.
GCACGCGACGCCGTCCGCTTCGACGACGCCCTGCGCACGGTCGTCGACGCGGGCTGCACGGTGATCGTCGAGATCGGCCCGCACCCCGCCCTGCTCCGGCAGATCACCGAGGCGTTCGGCGAGCAGGGCGTCACCGCGGTCGGCACCCTCGACCGGGACCGCCGCGACGTCCGGCACCTGCTCGGCACGGCGGGCGCCCTGTTCACCTCCGGCGCCGCCCTCGACCTCGCCCGCCTCTACCCGGGCGCCCACTACCGGCGGACCCCGGCGGCACCCCAGTACCCGTTCCGCAAGGACCGCTACTGGTGGACCGAGGACCCGGAGAGCACCCGCGCCGAGCCGACCCCGGCCGCCACCCCAACTCCCGCACCGGTGACCGCCGTTCAGCGGGCCGAGCCGTCCGACCACGTCCACGAGGAGCGGCTGACGACCGCCGCGCCCTGGTCCGACCACCGGGTGCACGGGGCGACCGTCTTCCCGGCCACCGGCTACCTGGAACTCGCCGTCCGCGCCCTCACCACGGCCGGGGCCGCCGCCGACACGCCGGTGGAGCTGACCGGCGTCGGCTTCACCCGCCCCTTCGTCCTCGCACGCGGCGCCGTCACCCTCGCCCGGGCCACCCTCACCGGCGCACCCGACGCACCCCGCCGTTTCACGATCACCGGCACCACCGAGGGCGCCACAGCTCCCGCGAACGAGCACTGCCACGGCACGATCAGGCCCCTCGACCGCACCACGGACACCCGGACCGGCCGACTCCCCGAGGCGCTGCGCGCGGAGATCCCCACCCCCCTCGCCCCCGTGAAGCTGTACGGCAAACTGCGCGACGACGGCCTGGAGCACGGCTACCACTTCTCCACCGTCCGTGAACTGTGGGTGGCCACCCCCGACCGCGAGGAGGCCCTCGCCCGGATCACCGTCGTCCCCGACGGCGCGCCCGCCGAGCGCCACACCCACCGGACGGCCACCATGCTGGACGGCTGCCTCCAGCTCGCCGCGGCCCTCTTCGTCACCGCCGACGACACCCTCGCCCCGGGCGGCTACCTCCCGGTCGCCGTCCAACGCCTCGTGCTGACCGGGCCGTTGCCCGCACAGCTGTGGGCCCGGCTGCGGCGCCGGCCGCTCGACTCCCGGACCGCGTTCGCCGTCGACCTGCTGGTCACCGACGACCAGGGCGCGGTCGTCGCCGAGTTCGAGGGCGTCGAGTACCGGCACTCCGGCGCGCTGGCCGGGGGCGCGGAGGAGACGGCGGCCGGGGCGGACAGCGGTGCCCGGATCGGCCGGTCCCGGCAGGAACTCCTCGATCTGATCGCGCCGTTGACCGACGACGAACGGCGGGAGGCGGTCACCCGGTGGATCGTCCAGGAGGTGCGGGCGACCCTCGGCCGGGCCTCCGCCGAGCTGGAGTTCGAGGAGGACGGGATCGACCCGTCCCTCGCGCTGCTGGAGATCGGCCTCGACTCCCTGAAGGTCACCGACCTCCAGCGCCGTATCCAGGAAAAGCTCGAATTCCGTTTCCGGGCCATGGAAGCCCTCGACTACCAGACCATCGAAGGTCTCGCCGACTTCCTCCTGGAAAGGGTCCTGTCCGCCTGACCGCCCGTCATCGAAAGGAAGAGCCCCGCATGCTGGATTCCGCATTCGTCAAGGAATACCTGGACACCCATCTCGAACAACGGCAGGCGAACAAGGTCCAGCACGGCTTCCCGTCCCCGCGCTACTGGAACGAACGCTCCGTCCCCATGGACGAACTCACCGAGGACCGCCGCCAGTTGCAGAAAGAGGGGCAACAGGCGGGCGTCTACCTGTACATCGGCGTCCCCTACTGCATCAAGACCACCCCGGGAAAGTGCGGCTACTGCCTCTTCCCGGTCGAGGAATTCCAGGGGAACGAGGCCCTGGAGGACTACTACGGCTATGTGGAACGCGAGGCGGACCTCTACCGGGACCGCCTCCAGGGCTCCGTCCTGACCACGGCGTACTTCGGCGGCGGCACCTCCAACCTGTACCGGCCGCACATGTACCACAAGATCATGGACCTCGTCCGGGGCATCTTCCCCGACATCGAAGAGGCGGCCGACATCACCCTCGAAGGCATCCCCCAACTCTTCACCCGGGACAAGATGCGGGCGATCCGCGACTCCGGCATGAACCGCATCAGCATGGGCGTACAGCAGGTCAACGAACGCCTCAACCGTCTGAGCGGCCGCAAACAGACCACCAAACACGTCGTCCAAAGCCTCGAATGGGCCCGGGAGTTCGGGCTCGCGGCCAATGTCGACGTCATCTACGGATGGCCCCAGCAGACCGTGGAGACCATGCTCGAAGACCTGGAGACACTGGTCTCCTGGGACGTCTACGACATCACCCACTACGAACTGAACGTCGGCGGCCCCACCGACTTCGCCCTCAACCGCTTCCACGAACTCCCCAGCACCCTCAGCAACCTGGAGATGTACCGGGAGGGCCGCGACTTCCTGCTCGACCGGGGCTACGAGCAGCACGGCGCCTACAGCTTCCGCAAGCCCGGCGATCCGACGACCCGCCCATTCCGGGAGGGCTACCGGCCGGAGACCACCCGGGACACCTCCGACGCCGTCGGCTGGGGATACGCGGCGGTCTCCTTCTTCGGGGACGCCTCCTTCGGCGCCGGGCGCTCCTGGTCGTTCATCAACCAGCGCAGCCTGCCCCTGTACAAGAGGGCGATCGACGAGGGCCGGTTCCCGATCGAGCGGGGTTTTCGCCACCAGCCCGAGGACTGGCTGCTCTCCACGGTCTTCCGCAAGCTGCTCAGCATGGAGATCGACCGGGCCGGCATCCGCCGCGCCATGGGCGTCGACGTGTACGAGGAGTTCGCCACGGTCTGGGACGCGCTGGCCGAACGCCGCCTCGCGGACATCGAACCGGACTGGATCAGGCTCGTCGGCGACGGCCCGTTCTACACCCCGCTGGTCTCCGCGCTGCTCGCCGAGGAACGCTACCGGGCCCTGCGTGAGCGGGAGGCCCGCGCCCAGCAGGCCGGGCTGACGCTGATCGGCGACGGGGGAGCGCAGCATGGCTGAGGCGCTGCCGCTGAGCGGCCGCAGCTGCGTCGTGACCGGCGGCTCGCGCGGGATCGGCGCCGCGGTGGTCCGGCTGATGGCGGCACAGGGCGCCGACGTGGCGTTCGGCTACCACCACAGCGCCGACCGGGCCGAGGCCCTGTGCGAGGAGGTGCGCGCCGCCCACCCCGGCCGCCGGTGCGCGGCGCTGCCGGGCGAGGTGTCCGACGGACCCGGGGCGCAGAAGTTCGCCGCCGAGGCGCTGGACTTCCTGGACGGCCGCCTCGACGTCCTCGTCAACAACGCGGGCGTGACCCGGGACGTCAGCTTCGCCCGGATGCGCAGGGACCAGTGGGACGAGGTCCTCGACACCAACCTCGGCAGCATGTTCAACGTCACCCGCCCCCTGGTGATGCCCCTGGTACGGCAGCGCAAGGGCACCGTCCTCAACGTCACCTCCGCGTCCGGCATCCACGGCGCCCCCGGCCAGACGGCCTACGCGGCCTCCAAGTCCGGGATCATCGGCTTCACCAAGGCACTGGCCAAGGAGCTGGGCGGCCTCGGTGTCACCGTGAACGCCGTGGCACCCGGCTTCATCGAGACCGACATGACGGCCGCGCTGCCCGGACCCCACACCGACCTGGTGAAGTCGATGATCCCCACCCACGCGTTCGGTTCGGCCGAGGATGTCGCCGCCCTCCTCTGTTTTCTCGCCTCGGACCGGGCGCGTTACATCACCGGCCAGGTGATCGAGATCTCCGGAGGACTGGTCCTGTGACCGCCGCGCCACAAGGCCGTTCCTCGAAAACGTATGGGCACGAGGAATGCAACTGACGACGTCGAGCTACACCCATCTCACCGCGCACGGCCGCGGACCTCTGACCGACCTGCTGAAGCCCGACGAGACCCGGGAAGCGCTGGAGACGTTCGGTTTCGCGGTGACGCGCAGCCCCTCGCCGACCGTGTCGACGGCGGACGCCCACCGTGAAATGGCCGTCATCCGCGCCGACTTGGACCTGGGGGAACCCTATGTCCCGCTCCTGTACCGGGAGTCGGACCAGCCGACCGTCACCGAGGTGACCCGCAAGGCCGGTTCGGACCACCCGGTCTTCCACACCGGCGCGGCACAGGGCTGGCACACCGACGGCCTCCTGGAGGACATCGGCACCATCAGGACGACTCTCCTGTACTGCGTCCGCCCGGCCCACCGGGGCGGCAGAACGGCCCTGCTCAACGCCGGACGCGTCTTCGCGGAACTGCGGGCGGACGACCCCGAGGCGGCCGACGTCCTGCTGAGCGACACCATCCTCGGCCGCCGCTCGACCCTGCCCGGAGTGGAACGCGAGGCGGTCGGGCCGGTCTTCGCCGACCTCGGCGACGGCACCTACGCCACCCGCTACGGCGAGGGACGCGTCGAACGCTGGCACCCGAAAGGCCCGGCGCAGCGCGCGGCCCTAGACCGCGCCCTGCGCCACTTCCGGGCCCGCCGCTCGGACCCGGACGTCCGCATCGACCTCCTGCTCGGGGCCGGCCAGTGCCTGATCTTCCGCAACGACCTCCTGTCCCACTCCCGCGAGGACTTCGTCGACGACCCGCTCCGCCCCCGCCTGCTGCTGCGCAGCCTGCACACCGACGCACCGAGGACCACACCATGACGACGTCCGCACCGGACGCGAAAGGGAAACCGCAGCCGATGAAGCGCAGTGAGCAGACGGTGTCGGCGCTCGGGCGCCCCTGGCGGGCACCCCGCGACCACTCGGGCCCGACGTTCGTCTCCGGACGCGGCGCGTGGCTGCTCGACCGCGACGGACACCGGGTGCTCGACGCGACGTCGGGCGCGCTGAACGTCCTGTGCGGACACGGCGCCGAACCGATCGTGGCCGCCTATCTGTCCCAACTCAGGGCGCTGGCCCACGTCGACATGTCCCAGGGGCTCGCCCGCCCCGCGCATGTGCTCGCGGACCGGCTGCGCACCGTCCGCCAACTCGACGGCGAACGCTTCTTCTTCGCCAACAGCGGCTCCGAGTCGATCGAACTCGCCGTCAGGATCGCCCTGTCGTACTGGAACGCCCTCGACGCCCGGCGGACCGACCTCGTCACCTTCGCCCGCGGCTACCACGGCTCCACCGCCCTGTGCCAGTCCCTGTCCGGGCTCCCGCAGACCAGCGCCGCCCCGCACGGCTCCGGGGCCCGCGTCCACCACCTGACGTTCGGCGAGTTCACCGGCGCGGGCCAACGCTCGCCGCAGGCACGGGAGTTCCTCGCCGACCAGCTGCGCACCACCCTGGAGGCGACAGCCGCCGGGACCGTCCTGGTCGAGCCGCTCCTGAACGTCGGCGGCGGCATCCTGCTGCCCGAAGGGCTCCTCGGTGACCTGCGCCGCATCTGCGACGAGCACGGCGCGCTCCTGGTGCTGGACGAGGTGTTCACCGGCGTCGGCAGGACCGGCGCCTGGTTCGCCCACGAACAGGAAGGCGTACGCCCGGACCTGACGGCCTTCAGCAAGGGTCTGACCAACGGCGTCTGCGCGCTGTCCGCCGTCGCCGTGGCCCCGGGCATCCTCGACCGGCTGCCGCCCGGGGCCGCCGTGCCCTACGGGCACACGATGTCGGCCTCGCCCGCCGCCTGCGCCGCCGCGACCGCCACCCTGGAACACCTGCGCGCGACGGGAGCCGTCGCCGCCGCCCGCGACATCGGCGCCCGGCTGCTGCACACCCTCGGCCGTGAACTGCGCGGCACGGAAGGGGTGGTGGACGTGCGCGGACTCGGCCTCGCGGTCAGCGTCGAACTGGACAGCGCCGCCACCGCGGCCACCGTCCAGCAGGTGGTGTACGACCTCGGTGCCCACACCCGGCAGCAGGGCGGCACGCTTCTGCTCGCCCCGCCCGCCTGCCTCACCGGCGAGGAGGAGGACCGGCTCGCCCACCACGTCGTGACGGCGGTCCGCAAGACGGTCACCGCGCGGTGAGCCGACTCCCCATCGGCACAGCCCCGTTCACCTCCCACGGAAGGACGACATCATGACGGCCGGTGACCAGCACGCGGCGGGCCGCGACGGCCTGGCGTTACGGGCGATCAAGAAGGCCGGGGCGAACGAGCGGTTCCTGCGCGTCCTGGCCGCCGTCGCCCCGCACGTCGACCGCACCGCGCACCGCCTCACCGGCGGCCGGCTGCTCATCATGCCCGCCCTGCTGCCGTCCCTGATGCTCACCACCACCGGCAGCGTCAGCGGCCGCCCCCGCCAGGTCCCGCTGCTGTGCCGCCCCGAGGCCGACGGCAGCTACCTCGTCGTCGCGAGCAACTCCGGCCGGCCCGAGCACCCCGCCTGGTCCCGCAACCTGCTGGCCGAACCCCGGGCGACGATCACCCGCTCCGGGCGGACCCGCACGGTGACCGCCGCCCTCCTGGAGGGAGCCGAGCGGAGCGCCGCGTGGGACACCATGGTGACGTTCTGGCCGCCCTACGCGCGCTACGCCCGCCGCTCCGCCCGCAGGCTGCGGATCTTCCGCCTCGTCCCGGTCTGACCGGGACGCCGGACCGGCCTGTGAAAACCCTCTGGAAACGGTGTGATTCTCACAGGTCATTCAGAGAGTCGCTGGTCACGTGCGTAATTCGCCGTGCGCAATCTTAGGTTCCCCGTTCAACGCGTTGACCTGCCCATCTTTGCGGTGCAACGATCGCGCTACGGAGATTCATTTCGCCTCTCCGGTGAAGAGTCGAAGTTTTTCAGGGACCATTGATAATACGCATGGAGGAGATACGTGTGGCGGATGAAAAGGGAAATTCCCGACCGGATGGATCGTTGCGCCGACGGGCATTTCTGAGCAGCTCCGTGACGGCGGCGCTGACGGCGGCGACCCTGTCGACCGGCACCGCGGCGCACGCCTCGGGGACCGGCACGGCGACGGACGCCGCCGCGCGCGCGGCGACGGACACCGGGCTGAAGGTGGGCGCCGGGCGGGCCGCGATCGCCATCCCCGCGTCCCTGCTGCCGCTCGACGGATTCACCACGGTCCACGACGACCTCCAGGTGCGGATACTCCTGCTGGAGAACGGAGCCCGCCGGGTCGCCCTGACCGTGCTGGACCTCACGTCGATCAGCGCGGAGGCGATCACCGCCGTCCGGGCGATCATCACCAAGGCGGCCGGAGTGGCGAGCGCCGACATCGTGGTGACCGTGACGCACACCTTCTCGGCACCGCATGTGCAGGCCGCCAGCAGCAGCACCGGGGCCGCCCAGTACATCGAGCAGATCAAGCAGGCCACGACGAGTGCCGTCACCGCCGCCGTGGGCGGCCTCACCGCCGCCCGCGTCGGCTACGGCACCGGCACGTGCGACGTCAACGTGAACCGCGACGTCCTGACCGCCGACGGCTGGTGGCTGGGCACCGGCGAGGCGGGCTCCTCCGACAAGAGCGTCGGGGTCACCCGCTTCGACGACCTGGACGGCAACCCCATCGCGGTGCTGATGAACTACAACGTCCAGTCCTCCGTGATGATGGAGTCGGTGATGGCGGACGGGAGCCTGCCGATCTCCGCCGACCTCGCGGGCGCCGCCGCCCGGCACGTCGAGAACCAGTACGACTCCGCCGTCGGCTTCTTCCTGGTCGGTTCCTGCGGGGACCAGGCACCGGCGTTCCGCGCCAAGCGGTACACCATCGACAAGGACAAGAAGTGGTCCCAGGTCGACGCCCAGGACGCAGGCTGGCTGCTCCTGACGGTGCAGGGCGAGCGCCTGGGCACCGAGGTCGTCCGGGTCAGCGAGTCCATCAAGACGACCGCGGGCAGCGGGAGTTCGCCGGTGCGCTTCGTCACCGACTCGGTCACCGTCAACACCATGGCCTCGGGCCATCCGACCGGCCCGACGACGTCGTACGACTTCACCCCCAGCGGCACCGCCGACGTGCCGATCTGGGTCCTCCAGGTCGGGGACGGCGTGTTCGTCGGGGTGTCGCCCGAGCTGTCCACCGACACCGCGCGCGGCATCAAGGAGCACTCGCCGTTCCCGCACACCGCGGTGATGTCGATGCTCGAAGGCGGCGCGAAGAACATGGCCGAGGCCCGCAGCTACGCCCGGATCACGTACGAGGCCATGGACTCCTCGTACGCCCAGGGCGCCGCCGAGACCGTCGCCGCGAAGATCGGCACCATGCTCGACGCCCTGCGCGCCTGAGCCGCACCGCACGGCACATGGCCCGACGACCCCGGCACACCTGTGCCCGAGGTTGTTGACAATATCGTTCACCACTCGCCGAGCGGGCCCCCGTACGGTCGCCCACACTGAACCCACGGTCGGCGTCTCGGCCCACGCTCGTCATCCCCCACTGAGGAGTCCGATCCATGAAGAGGCGCACGTTCATCGCCGGAGCCACGACGGCAGGTTCCCTCGCCGCCCTCGGCGGCGTGGCCTATGCCGCGACCACCGAGCCGCGCGGCGCTGTCACCAAGGCCGGTCACGTCCGGGGGGCCACCGCGATCACCGGGGTCTTCGGTGACGGCCAGAAGCTCGTCGCGGTGGCCGTCGAGTACGACCAGGACATCGCCGGTTCCTCCCTGTCGACCTCGACGTTCGCGGTCACCGGCCGGACGGTCACCAAGGTCTACGCGAACACCACCACCGCCGTCGCCGCACAGGGCAGGGACGGCCGGTACGTCATCGTCGAGCTCTCGCCGGACGACACCTCGGCGGCCCTGTGGGTGACCGGACAGGGCGGCGGCGGCACCCCGTCGGGCACGCCCAGCCCCACCAGCTCCGGCGGCACCGGGGACGGTCCCGGCCCGGGCGGTCCGGTGGTCGGCGACACCACGCCGGGCGGCACCATCGTGGCGGCGAAGGCCACCCTCACCCAGAAGGGCACCGTCACCACCACCGGCGGCGCCCACTACGCCGCCAGCGACACGGTGCTGACCACCGGTTCCGTGGTGAACCCGGTCGTCGACGACTTCCGGCAGTTCACCTTCGACGACCCGGCGACCGGCCAGAGCCTCAAGTACAACCTGTACATCCCGAAGAACTACGACCCGCGCAAGAGCTACCCGCTCGTGCTGTTCATGCACGATGCCAGCGTCGTCAACGTCGCCACCCAGGGCCCCCTCGTCCAGGGCCTCGGCGCGGTCTGCTGGGCCAGCCCCGAGGACCAGGCCAAGCACGAGTCGTTCGTGCTGGCCCCCGAGTACGGCGCGGTCGTGATCGACGACACCTACAAGCCGTCGACGCTGTTCGACGCCACCGCCAACCTCGTCACGTCGCTGACGAAGCAGTACGCCATCGACGCCAAGCGGCTCTACGCGACCGGGCAGTCGATGGGCGCCATGATGACGCTGGGCCTGAACATCAAGTACCCCGACCTGTTCGCCGCGTCCTTCGTCGTCGCGGGCCAGTGGCCGACCGAGGAGGTCGCCCCCCTCGCGGCCAAGAAGCTGTGGGTCGTCGTCGCCCAGGACGACACCAAGGCGTACCCCGGCGAGAACGGCATCATGCAGGTCATCGAGGGCGCGGGCACCAAGGTCGCCACGGCGGTGTGGGACGGCCGGTCCACCGCCGCCCAGTTCGCCTCCGACGTCCGCAGCCTCAAGTCCCAGAAGGCGCCGGTGAACTACGCCTCCTTCCAGGAGGGCACCGTCGTCCCGGCCGGCTCCACCGTGAGCGGCCACATGGCGACCTGGCGCATCGCATACACCATCCCGGGCGTCCGCGACTGGATCATGCGGCAGTCCCGCTAGCGGAGATCCCGGCCGCCCCCGCTCCGAGTGAGCGGGGGCGGCCGGGGCGTATCCGGCCAGGTTCGAGATCACTTCATGCCATTCCTCCCCGGCGCGCCCGCGACGCCGGGTGCGGCCCGGTACACAGGAGTCCGTCCGGGCGGCGGATCACGGGGCGGGGGAGTGGCGATGGGCAGGCGGGGGCCGGTGCGGCGGCGCGGGCGGCGGCAGCGGACGGAGGACCGGCTCACCGGTCTCCTGGTGGCCGTGGTGCTGGCCGTGGCCCTGGTGGCGGCGGTCGTCGACTGGCTGTCGGACCACCCGTGGGCCCTGGTCGTCGGCGCCGCGCTCGCGGTGGCGGGGGGAGCCGCCGTACTCCACCGGCGACGGCAGAAGGCGCGGTGGGAGGCGGTCCGCGCCCGGGGCCTGCGCTACGAGCTGGCCCAACTGGACGGCCTGCACCACAGCCGGTTCGAGGAGGCGGTGCGGGATCTGATGCGGCGCGACGGCTGCCAGGACGCGGTCCGGGTCGGCGGCGGCGGTGACCTGGGCGCGGACGTCAAGGCCACCGACCCCTACGGGCGGCACTGGGTGATCCAGTGCAAGCACCGGCGCGCCGGACTCGCCGGGTCCGCCGTGGGCACCCCGGACCTCCAGGTCCTCAACGGCACCGCCCGCCCGGTCCACGGAGCGGACGTCGCGGTGATCGTGACGAACGGCCGCGCCACCGCACCGGCCCTCGACTTCGCCCGGCGGCAACGCCTGCACGTCGTCGACCGGCACACCCTCGGCACCTGGGCCGCCGGCTCCCGCCCCCTGTGGGAACTGCTCCGCGCGATCCCGCCCCCACGCCGCCCCACCCCCCTCTCCTGACCCGCCCCCGCCGCTGCCCCGCCCGACGGTCGCTGAACGTGCCCGGCGGCTCACGCCCAGGACACCTCGACACGGTGACCGGTACCCTTCCCGGGTGACGAAGGACGCCATAGCGGACGAACGACGGCCTGCCAACGGCGGGCCCAGGGCCGCTGCCCGCAACCGGGCCGCGCTGATCACCGCCGCCCGGGAGATCTACGCCCAACAGGGCCTGGACGCCCCGCTCTCCGCGGTCGCGCGCCGGGCCGGCGTCGGGCAGGGGGTGCTGTACCGGCACTTCCCGGACCGGGCCGCCGTGACCAACGCCGTCCTGGAGGGCAACGTCCGGCAGATCGAGCGGGCGGGTGAAGCCGAGGGCGCGACGTTCGCCGGTCTCCTCGGCGTGCTGACCTGGCATCTGACGGGCTCGGCGGCGTTCATCGGGCTGGTCCACGCCGATGTGACCAGTGGCCGGACCGACGCCTACGCCTACGTCTGGGACCTGGCCGACCGGGTGGAGACCGCCCTGCGCGCGCACCTGCCCGACGGCGCCCCGCTCGGCGCGGGGGAGGATCTCATGCTCGCCCTCGCCATGGTCTCCGGAACCGTCACAGGGGCCACCCGCGAGGAACGCGAACACCGGGCGCTGGCCGCCTGGCGACTGCTCGGCGTCGAGGTGGGACCGGTCCGGCCGTTCGAGGAGTGAACTCACCGCCGTGAACCGCCGTTGAGCCGGTGGAGGTCTTCCGGTGGGTGGCGGCCGAGGCAGTGTCCGTGGGGGCCGGGGGGAAGCTCGGCCGAAAGCCGTGCGGCGTCCGTCACCCTAACCGGACACCGTTGTCCGGTAGTTGCTACGGTAGCGGACGGCCGCTCATCGTGGTGGCGGCCCGCGTGGCAGCAGACGAACAGGATCGAGGCCCCCCACATGAGTTCTCCTCACGTCCCGACCCCCGACGAAGTCGACGCGCTGCGGGAGCGCTACCGCGTCGAACGGGAGCGACGGGTGCGGCCCGACGGCACACGCCAGTACCTGGACGCCGACGCCGAGTTCGGCTACTACGCCGCCGACCCCTACGTGGGCGAGGTGGCCGAACGCGCGCCGCTCGACGACCATGTCGACGTCGCCGTGATCGGCGGCGGATTCGGCGGCATCCTCGCCGGGGCGCGGCTGCGCCAGCAGGGCGTGCGCGACATCCGGATCGTCGAGAAGGGCGGCGACTTCGGCGGCACCTGGTACTGGAACCGGTACCCCGGCATCCACTGCGACATCGAGGCGCACGTGTATCTGCCGCTGCTCGACGAGACCGGCTACGTACCGGAGTGGAAATACTCGCCCGGCGAGGAGATCCGCCGGCACGCCGTCCGGATCGCCGAGAAGTTCGACCTCTACTCCGGCGCCCTCTTCTCCACCGGGGTCACCTCGCTGACCTGGGACGAGGCGTCCGAGGCATGGATCGTGGCCACCGACAGGGGCGACACGTTCCGGGCCACGTACGTCGTCTCCGCCACCGGCACCCTCACCGACCCGAAACTCCCCGGGATACCCGGCATCGAGGACTTCAAGGGCCACACCTTCCACACCTCGCGGTGGGACTACGGCTACACCGGCGGCACCCCGGACGGCGGCCTGAGCGGCCTCGCGGACAAGCGGGTGGGCATCGTCGGCACCGGCGCCACCGGCGTCCAGGTCATCCCGATGCTGGCCGAGGACGCCGGACACGTCTACGTCTTCCAGCGCACCCCCTCCAGCGTCGACGTGCGCGACAACCGCCGCACCAGCGCCGAGGACGTCGGCGCCGACCAGGACGGCTGGGCCGCGCGGCGCCGCGACAACTACCTGCGGATCGTCTCCGGCGAGGTGGTCGAGGAGGACCTCGTCGACGACCGCTGGACCGAGTCGGCCGGCCTCCTGGAGAAGCTCCTGCCGAGCTTCCGCCGCCCGGGCGACCGGTCGGACTTCGAGGCCTCCTACGAGATCGCCGACGCCGCGAAGATGAACGAACTGCGCGAGCGCGTCGCCCAGGACGTCACCGACGCGGACACGGCGGACAAGCTCAAGCCCTGGTACCGGTACGCCTGCAAGCGCCCCACCTTCTCCGACAAGTACCTCCCGGCGTTCAACCGCCCCAACGTCACCCTGGTCGACACCGCCGACACCCACGGCATCGAGCGCGTCACCGACAACGGTGTCGTGGTCGGCGGCACCCCCTACGAACTCGACTGCCTGATCTTCGCCACCGGCTTCAACGTCGGCACCTCCGGCATCTTCTCCGGCAAGCTCCCCGTGTACGGCCGGGGCGGCACCGAACTGCTGAAGGCGTGGCGCACCAGCGGCCCGCGCACCCTGCACGGCTGCACCAGCAACGGCTTCCCGAACCTGCTGCTCATGGGGTCCCTCCAGAACGCCAGCAGCGTCAACTTCACCCACGTCCTGGACGAGCAGGCCGTGCACTGCGCCGCCCTGATCGCGGGCGCGCAGGCCGAGGGCGCCCTCGTCGAGCCGACCCGTGAGGCCGAGGACGCCTGGATCGCCGTTCTCTCCGAAGGCGCCCCCGACCACGAGTGGTTCCACGCCGAGTGCACCCCCGGCTACTACAACGGCGAGGGGCGCGGCCGCAGGAACGGCCCGACCGCCTACCCGCACGGCGCGCACGCCTTCCACGCGTACCTGAAGCAGTGGCGTGCGCAGTCCCTCGGCTCGGTCCTGCGGGCGCGGACGGTCACCCGGACCTCGTAGCGACGACGGCGCCGGGCCCCACGGGACGCGTGGGGCCCGGCGTGATCAGCCGTCCGTCGGCGTCAGGTTCGCGACCGTCGCCCGGATCGTCGGATGCCGGTACAGCTCCCGCAGCCGCAGCGACGGCAGACCCCGGGCGCGCAGGGCGGCGCCGATCCGGACGGCGAACAGGGAGTTGCCGCCGAGTTCGAAGAAGTCGTCGTCCGGGCCGACCGCCACGCCCAGGATCTCGCTCCAGATCTCCGTCAGGTGCGCGGTGAGGTCGTCGTCCGCCGCGGCCGCGGGGGCCGCCGGGGGGCGCGGGGCGGTGGGGGCGGGGAGTTTCGCCGCGTCGAGTTTGCCGTTCGGGGTGAGCGGAAGTGTGTCCAGCGCGGTGACCGTGGCCGGGAGCATGTACTCCGGCAGGATGCCCGCCGCCCGCTCGCGCACCGCCCCCGGATCACCGCCGGGGGAGAGCACCACATAGGCGTCGATCCGGGCGGACGCTGCGTCGTCCGGGTCGTCCCGGCGGACCAGAACGGCCGCCGTGCGTACGTCCGGGTCCTCCAGCAGCACCGAGCGGACCTCGTCCAGTTCGATGCGGAAACCGCGGATCTTCACCTGGCTGTCGATCCGCCCGAGGTGTTCGAGCCGCCCGTCGGGACGCAGCCGCCCCAGGTCGCCGCTGCGGTACAGCATCCCGTCGGTGAACGGGTCCGGCACGAACCGCCTGCTCGTCAGCTCCTGTTGGCCGAGGTAGCCGAGCGCCACCCCGGCGCCGCCCACACAGATCTCGCCCGCCACACCCGGCGGCAGCAGCCGTCCCGCCGGGTCCATGACGTACAGGTGCCAGCCGGGCAGGGCGCGGCCGACCGAACGGGTGGCGCCGAGCGCCAGCTTCCGGGTCAGGGTCTGTTCGGTCACATGGACGGTGGTCTCCGTGATGCCGAACATGTTCACCACCCGGCACGACCGCTCAGGGTGCCGGTCGAACCACCGCAACAGCATCCGCGCGTCCAGCGGTTCCCCGCCGAAGACGACCAGCCGCACCACCACGTCGGTGTGGTCCACGTCCAGCAACTGCGCGAAGGCCGACGGGGTCTGACTCAATACGGTGACCTGCTCGGACACCAACAGGTCCCGGAAGCTGTCCGGTTCGCGCGAGACGAAGTACGGCACCACGACCAGCCGGCCGCCCGTCAGCAGACAGCCCCAGATCTCCCACACCGAGAAGTCGAAGGCGCTGGAGTGGAACCACGTCCACACGTCGTCGGCCCCGAAGCCGTACTCGTCGCGCACCGCGTCCACCAGCGCGATCACGTTCCGGTGCGGGACGACCACGCCCTTGGGGCGGCCGGTCGAGCCCGAGGTGTAGATGACGTAGGCGGGGGAGTCGGCGGCGGGGTACGACGGCTCGCCCGACGCGGGCGCCGACTCCGGTGCGCCGTCGGCCAGTTCGTCCGGTGTCACCGCCGCGCACTCCGCGCCCGCCGGGAACTCCGCGAGCCGGGTCACCATCACGCCCAGACCCGCGTCCCGGGCCGTGTGCGCGATGCGGTCCGCCGGATAGGCGGGGTCCACGGGCACATACGTCGCGCCCGCCTTCAGCACCGCGAGGAGCGTGACGACGAGTTCGGCGGTGCGCTCCAGACAGACGCCCACCCGGTCGCCGACGGCCACCCCACGTGCCCGCAGCCCCCGCGCCAACAGGGCCGCCCGCTCGTCGAGTTGACGGTACGTCAGGTTAGTGTCGCCGTCGGTGAGGGCGGTGCGGTCGGGGGTGGCCGCCGTGACGCGGGCCAGCGCCTCGGGGACGCTCACCGGGGTGGTCGTCAGGGCGCGGGGCGGGCGGCCCAGCTCCGCGACCCGGGCGCGCTCCGCCTCGTCGAGGAGATCCACCTCCACCACCGGGGTGTGCGGGGCGTGCAGCACCTGCCGGTGGACGTGCGTCACGTGCCGTACGAAACGCCGCGCGGTCTCCCGCCCGACCAGGCCGGACAGGTGGTCGCAGCGCAGCCGCAGCCCGCCCGAGTCCCGGAACACGGAGAGCGTCAGCGGGAACGGCGGCGCGAGGCACGGCACGTACTGCGCCGCCCGCCCCTCCGACTCCCCGGCGCCTTCCGGGCCGTCGGCGTCGCCTGCGTCGAAGAACAACCCCGTCAGCGCCTGCCCCGTGGCGGGCGACGGCTTCGACTCGGCGAGCGTCGGGGCCGGGTCCACGGTGTGGACGCCGCGGGCGGTGCCGATCACCGGTGCGGTGTCGGGGTCGTACCGGCGCAGGGTGACGGCCAGCGCCGTGAGCCAGCTCGCCTCGTCGCCCTGCCCGTGCTCCGGGTCCAGGGCGACGGACAGGGTGGCGGCGCCGGCGCTGTCGTCGCCCATGCCCCAGGCGGGCGCGGCCGTCGACGCCTCGGGGGCCGCGGTGGCGTCGTTCGGCGCCACCGACTCCCCGGCGGCCAGCCGTTCCAGCGCCGTACGGTCGTAGCGGCCGCGCGGGGCGACGACGATCAGGTCGGACAGCCCGTCGGCGTACCGCAGCAGGACGCCGCGCGGGGCGCGGGCCGGGCAGGCGAGTTCGGCGGCGCGACGGCGTTCGGCGAGCGGATGCGTCGAGGGCACCGCGAGATCCTCGGTCCACCAGTCCGGCCGGACGGCGGGGGCGGTCCGCGCACGCACGCGCACCGCGTGACAGAGGGCGGCGGGCACCTCGGGGAGCGAGGAAGGGGCGGGTTCGGACGGTGAGGCGGGCAAGGGCCGTACTCCTTGTTGTGCGGAACGGGACGGGACGCGGCCGACCGTGGGACGGGAGGGGGAGGGGGAGGGGCGATGGGGCCTGAACCAGCCTCTGCCGAGGGGCAGGTGGAGGGTGGGCCGGAACCGCCGTGAGCCGTGCGGCAGTTGGGCGGACGGGCCAGAACTCCCTTCTGCCCTAGGGCAGAAGGGCGGACGCGAAAGGTGGCGCCCGCCCGGCCGGGGTGCACCGGGGTCAGCGGATGCTGAAGCCGCCGTCCACGGTCAGGACCGAACCGGTGATCTGCCGGGACTCGTCCGAGGCGAGGAAGACGACGGCGGCGGCCACGTCCTCGGGTTCGATCAGCGCGTTCATGGGCTGGGCCTCCACGAACGTCTTCTCGTGCTCGTTCACCGGCACCTCAAGGGCCCGCGCGATCTCCGCGAGCATCCGGCCCTCGGCCTGCGAGTCGTCGCGCACCGACCCCGGACAGACCGCGTTGACCCGCACCTTGGTCGGCGCGTAGTCGAGCGCGGCGGCCTTGGTGAGGCCCACGACCGCGTGCTTGGCGGCCACGTACCCCGCGAAGTGCCGGTAGCCGACCAGACCGGCGGTGGAGGCGACGTTGACGATGCTGCCCGCGCGCCGCGCGCTCATCGCCTTGCCGACCTCACGGATCACCCGCCAGGCCCCGGACAGGTCCACGTCGATCATCAGGGACCACTCGTCCTCGTCGATCTCGTGCACCGGCTTGCCCGAGGGCGCGGCGATGCCCGCGTTGTTGACGGCGACGTCGATCCGGCCGTACCGGTCCTCGGCGCGGGTCACCGCCTCCCGCACGGCCCGCAGGTCACGGATGTCGGCCTCGGCGGTGAGCACGGCCGCGCCCGCCTCCCGGCACAGGTCGGCGGTGTGCTCCAACTGCCCCGCCGTGCCCAGCGGGTAGGGCACACCGGGCAGGTCGGCGCAGATGTCCACCAGGGTGAGATCGGCGCCCTCGGCCGCGCAGGCGAGGGCGGTGGCCCGGCCGAGTCCGCGGGCGGCGCCGGTGATGAGGACCGACTTGCCGTGCAGACGCATCAGTTGCTCCTTGAGGAGGGGGAATTCAGGGGCGGGACAGGGGAGTTCAGAGGACCGTCGAGACGATGACCCGCATCAGGGCGGGCGCGGTGTCCGTGAGGTACATGTGGCCGCCGGGGACCTCGACGTGCTCGAAGTCCTGGCCGGCCACCTTGCTCCAGGCGGCGGCCTCGTCGTAGTCGACCAGGTCGTCGTCCTCGCCCCGGATGACGGTGAGGGGCGCGTCGAGCGCGGCGGTGGTGCTCGGCGCGTAGTTCTCGTGCATCTCGACGTCGGCGCGCAGCGCGGGCAGGATCATCTCGCGCATCTCCGGGTCGTCGAGCGCGGGGTGGCTGTACCCGGCGAACTCGCCGACCCGGGCGAGGAACTGCTCGTCGGACAGGCCCGTGGCGTGCGCCTCGCGGCCGTGCTCGGGGTCGGGGGAGCCGCTCACGAACAGGTGGACCAGCTCCACGCCGGGCTCGGCGACCAGCCGGTGGGCGAGTTCGTAGGCGAGGACCGCGCCGAGGCTGTGGCCGAAGAGGGCGACCCGGTGGCTGTCGCCGTCGGCGGCGAGCACCTCCCGCAGTTCGGCCAGCAGACCGTCGACGGCCTCGCCGACCTCACGGTAGGGGTCCTCGTCGATCAGCCGTTCCCGGCCCGGGAGTTGGAGCGCGACGATGTCGAGGGAGTCCCCGGCGAGGGCGGTCCAGGGGCGGTAGAACGAGGCGCCCGCCCCGGCGTACGGCAGGCACACCAGCTTGGTCCTGCCGGTGGCCGCGGTGTCGGTCGTCGTCCGGTCGTCAGTGGTGGTCATGGGGCGTCCGTCTCTTCTTCGGTGGGGTGGGGGTCGGGCAGCAGGCCGGCGAGGCGCGCGGCCTCGGCAGCGGTGCGCAGGGCGCGCGCGGCGCGGTCCGTGCCGGGCGGCAGGCCAGGGCCGACCGGCATGACGTTCAGGGTGGTGACACCGGCCTTCGCGAACGCCGTCATCCGCTCGGCGATCCGCTCCACCGGCCCGAGCAGCGCCGTCGCGTCGAGGAACTCCAGCGGAACGGCGGCCATGGCGCCGGGCAGGTCGCCGCTCAGGAACCGGCGCTGGACCTCGCGGGCCTCGGTCCCGAAGCCCATGCGTTCGGCGAGCCGGGTGTAGTGGTTGTCGTCGGGGCCACCCATGCCGCCGAGGTAGAGCGCCGCGTAGCCGCGCACCCGCTTGGCGCAGGTCTCCCAGTTCGGGCCGGGCACGAGCGCCACGGTGGGGGCGATGTCGAAACCGTCCAGTGTCCGGCCGGACCTGGCGAGGCCCGCCCGCAACGGGACGAGCTGCTGTTCGGCCTGCTCGGGGTGGAAGAACACCGGCAGCCAGCCGTCGGCGATCTCCCCGGCCAGCTCCAGGTTCTTCGGGCCGAGCGCGGCCAGATAGAGGGGGATGTGCTCGCGGGGCGGCCGGATGGTGAGGGTGAGCGCCTTGCCGGGGCCGTCCGGCAGCGGGAGCGTGAAGTGCCGGCCCCGCGCCTGAAGAGGTTCGCGGCGCAGCGCGCGGCGCACCAGGTCCACGTACTCCCGGGTGCGGCCCAGGGGCGAGGCGAACCGGACACCGTGCCAGCCCTCCGACACCTGGGGCCCGGACACCCCGAGCCCGAGCCGCAGCCGCCCGCCGGAGAGGGTGTCCAGGGTGGCGGCGGTCATGGCCGTCGTGGCGGGGGTGCGGGCGGGGATCTGGAGCACGGCGCTGCCGACCTCGATCGTCGAGGTGCGGGCGGCGATCCAGGTCAGCGGGGTGACGGCGTCGGAGCCGTAGGCCTCGGACACCCACACCACGGAGTAGCCGAGTTCCTCGGCGAGCGGGGCGAGCGTCAGGCTGTCGGCGTCGTTGCCGCCGACCCAGTAGCCGAGGTGGACACCGAGCCGGAAGGCGGGGGCGGTCATGGGAGGCTCCCTCGTCGGGTGCCCGCGGTGCCGAGGTGCCGGTCGGCGGCGGGCGGGCTCAACAGCCTTGAGGAACAAGGACGTTGACGGATCATCAGGGGCGTGTGGTCAGCGGCTGGTGCGGGTGCGGTAGCGCCAGGTCGAGAGGGTGATGAAGAGGGCGATCAGCGCCACCGAGCAGGCCACGGTGTAGAAGACGGGATGCTGGGCGGGCCAGTCGTGCTGGACGCGGAAGCCGGGCGGCGGCCGGTTGCCGAACAGCCCGCGCAGACCGTTGGCGAAGGAGGTGATGGGGTTCCAGACGGCGACCGTGGACAGCACGCCGGGCAGGGAGGTGCTGGAGACGAAGCCGGAGGAGATGAATGTCGCCGGGAACAGCCAGATCAGCCCGAGGCTCCCCGCGACCTGGATGTTCGGCGAGATCAGCGAGATGAACACGCCGATCCACGACATCGCGAAGGCGAACAGCAGGGCCAGCAGGACGGCGGCGACCGTCCGAAGAGGCCCCGCGTCCGGACGCCACCCCATCAGCAGCCCGCAGACAGCGGTGACACAGATGCTGGCCACGCACGGGACGAGGTCGGACACGGTCCGGCCGAGCAGCAGCGAGGTACGGGAGATGGGCAGGGTACGGAACCGGTCGACCATGCCCATCTCCAGGTCACGGGCGAGCCCGACCGTGGTGAACGTCGTGGTGAACGTCACCGTCTGGGCGATGAGACCCGGCACCATGTACATGCGGTAGGCCGTGCCGCCCAGGCTGTTGCCGAAGACATAGCCGATCAGCATCGCGTACACGACCGGTTCGATCAGGCAGGAGACCAACAGGCCCGGCGTCCGCCGCAGGTGGATCAGATTGCGCCGCGCCAGATCGGCACTCTCCCCGACGATCCGCAACGGCGAGAGGCGCCGGGCGGGACGGGACAGGGCGCCGGGGACGCCTCGGGGGGCCTCGGCCCGGCCCGGCGGGGTGTCGAGGGTCGGGGTACTCATGCGCTCTCCTCCGGCCGGGCCTGGCCGGCCTGCGATGTCCGATTGCCCGGGGTCCGGCGGCCGCGCCCGGTCAGCGCGAGGAACACGTCGTCCAGGGTGGAGCGGCACAGGCTCAGTTCCAGCGCCTCCACTCCTTCGCTCCGCAACGCCGCGAGGGCGCGGCCCAGCGCGGCCGAACCGTCGGTGACGGCGACCTCCAGACGCCGGGCCCGGCGGTCCACGTCCGGCTGAGCGCCGGTGGCCGAGGCCAGGGCGCGGGCGGCCGGGGCGAGTTGGCCGTCCTCGGCGACACACAGGACGAGGCGCTGACCGGCCTGGGCCTTGAGGTCGTCGCTGGTGCCCTCGGCCACCACCCGGCCCTGGTCGATGACGGTGATGCGGTCGGCGAGCCGGTCCGCCTCCTCCAGGTACTGCGTGGTGAGCAGGATCGTGGTGCCGTCGGCGACCAGTTCGCCCACCGCGTCCCAGGTGTCGAGCCGGGCCTCGGGGTCGAGGCCGGTGGTGGGCTCGTCCAGGATCACCAGGGGCGGCGAGCCGACCAGCGCGGCGGCCAGGTCCAGCCGCCGGCGCATGCCCCCGGAGTAGGTGGCGGCGGGCTGCCCGGCCGCCTCGGTGAGCCGGAACCGGGCCAGCAGATCGTCCGCGACCCGGCGGGCCCCACGACGGCCCGCACCGCGCAGTTTCGCGATCAGAAAGAGGTTCTCAAAACCGGTCAGCACACCGTCGACGGTCGCGTACTGCCCGGCCATTCCTATCGAGGACCGTACCCTCTTCGGCTCGGCCGTCACGTCCCACCCATTTACTTGAGCAACGCCCGCGTCCGGTTTGATCAGGGTCGTCAGGACCTTCACAAGGGTGGTTTTCCCGGCGCCGTTGGGTCCCAAGAGGGCTCTGACCTCTCCGGTCGCCACCTGGAGTTCAACTCCGCGCAAGGCGTAGTTGTGCCGGAACTTTTTCTCTATTCCCTGCACATGTATAGCTGGCGCGGTAGGGGGATGCACGGATGCCCAACTCGTCTCTCGTTGCCGACAGCTTTATCTCTCGCACCGTTGTAAGTCAAACGGCGCCGATTTCTCCATGCATCGCTGGTCAAGCTTAAGTTGATCTTGTTTGACCATTGCTTGGGTATTGTTTGATCTCTTCGTTGATCTCGTGGTCGTACGGTCTGTCCCGTGCCAGAAATGCTCACGATCCTTCGTGAAAGGGCGGCGCGTGAACCGCGTGAGCCCGCCGTGACGTTCGTTTCCGACTTCACTGACCTGCGCTGCGAGGTGCGAACCCGTGCGGAGCTCGATCTGCTTTCCCGCAGCATCGCCTCCTGGTTGCAGGCCCTTTTTCCAGCCACTGGAAAAGGCGAGTTTTCACTCAGTGAAAAAGACGGCCTTTCTTCCTCGCCGGGAGGCGGTTTTCCACTCAGTGAAAGAGTGCTGCTTCTCTATCCTCCGGGCGTCGAGTTCGCCGCCGCTTTCTCGGCCTGTGTCTACGCCGGTTTCATCGCGATCCCGGCACCCATGCCGGGCCGCTACCGGCACGAACGACGCCGCCTCGCGTCGATCGCCAGGGACGCCGGCGTCCGGGTGATCCTCACCCAGGAGTCGGGCCTCGCGGACGTCGAGAAGTGGGTGGCCGAGGAAGGCATCACCGCCGTCGTCCACGCCACCGACACCGAGAACGGCGACCCGGACGCCTGGAGAGAACCCGAGACGGTCCCGGAGCGGCTCGCGCTGCTCCAGTACACGTCCGGCTCGACCGGAACCCCCAAGGGCGTGATGGTCACCGACCGCAACCTGGTGGCCAACACCAAGGTCGTCGAGACCTGCCTCGGCCTCGACGAGCGCTCCCGGTACGGCAGTTGGATACCGCTGTACCACGACATGGGCCTGATCGGCATGATGCTGCCCGGCATCCTGCTGGGCCGCGGCTATGTCCAGATGGACCCGATGTCGTTCCTGCGCCGCCCCGTCAACTGGCTGCGCATGATGGACGAACTCGACGTCAACGGCACCGCCGCGCCCGACTTCGGCTACGACCTGTGCGTGCGCCGCGTCACCGACGAGCAGCTCGCGCGCCTCGACCTGTCCCGGGTGGCCGCCGCCGTCGACGGGTCCGAACCCGTCCGCGCCGAGACCGTCCGCCGTTTCACCGAACGCTTCGCGCCCGCCGGATTCAGGCCGCAGTCGTTCCTGCCCATGTACGGCATGGCCGAGGCGACCCTCCTGGTCTCGGGCGCCCCCCACCGGCTCCCCGTCCGCACCGACGTCGACGAGGCAGCCCTCGAACAGGGCATCCTGCGCCCCGCCGCCCACCTCGCGCCCACCCGCACGCTCACCGGCTGCGGACCGGACAACGGCTCCACCGCCGTGATCGTCGACCCGGACAGCCACGAGGCGCTGCCCGAGGGCCGGATCGGGGAGATCTGGCTCAGCGGCCCGTGCGTCGCCGCCGGTTACTGGGGCAACGAGGAGGCCACCGAGGCCGCCTTCCACGCCCGCACCACCGACGGCCGCGGCCCGTTCCTGCGCACCGGCGACCTCGGCGGGTTCCTCGGCGGCGACCTCTACGTCACCGGCCGCCGCAAGGACGTCCTCGTCCTGCACGGCCGCAACCTCTACCCCCAGGACATCGAGGACGAACTGCGCGCCCACCACGAGGAGCTGGACGGGCTGCACGGAGCGGTCTTCATGGTCGGGGACGCCGACGGCCTGGCCGCCGAGCCCTCGGTCGTCCTCGTGCACGAGATCCGCGCCCACTGGGGCGCCGAACGCCTCGCCGAGATCGCCGTCCAGATGAAGCAGACCGCCGCCCGCGAGTTCGGCGTCCCGATCGGCGCCGTCGCCCTGGTGCGGCCCGCCGGTGTCGGCCGCACCACCAGCGGCAAGGTCCAGCGCTCGGCGATGCGCGCCCAGTACGTGGCCGGCGAACTGCCCACCCTGCACCTCAACGAGGACCCCCGCCTCACCGAGGCCCTCGCCGCCCGGCGGGTGAGCACGCCGTGACCACCGCCGCCGCGCTGGAGGCCCGCCTCGTCGCGCACGAGGCCGACGCCTTCGCGCCCGACCTGCTCGCCGCGCTCGACGAGAACGAGGAGTTCCCGGCCGAGGCGGTCCGCGTGCTGGACGAGGCGGGACTGCCCGCGCACTACGTCCTCACCCCGGACGCCGACGTCAGCGAGACGGTACGGCTGCTGCGCTCGGTCGCCCGCCGCGACCTGACCGTGGCGATCGCCCACGGCAAGACGTTCCTCGGCACGGTCCCCGTCTGGCTGGCCGGAACCCCGGAGCAGACCGCCGACCTCGCCGGACGGGTCCGCGCCGGGTCCCCGGTCTGCTGGGGACTGACCGAACGCGACCACGGGGCCGACCTGTTCGCCTCCGAACTCACGGCGACGGCCGAGGACACCCAACAGGGCCGCAGCTGGCGGCTGTCGGGCGAGAAGTGGCTCATCAACAACGCCACCCGCGCCGACCTCGCCTGCGTCCTCGCCCGCACCGACCCGGCCGGCGGCGGCCGCGGCTTCAGCCTCTTCCTCGTCGACAAGACCCGCCTGCCACACGGGAGTTGGCGGGATCTGCCCAAGGTCCGCACCCACGGCATCCGGGGCGCCGACATCAGCGGCTTCACCCTCGACGACGCCCCGCTGCCCGCCGACGCCCTCGTCGGCGCGGAGGGCGACGGCATCCCCGTCGTCCTCACCTCGCTCCAGCTCACCCGGATCGCGTGCGGCGCCCTCTCCCTCGGCGCCGCCGACCACGCGCTGCGCCTGGCCCGGGAGTTCACGACCGGACGCGAGCTGTACGGCCGTCGCCTCGCCGACATCCCGCATGTGCGGCGCATCCTGGGCCGGGCCGCCGCGGCCGCGCTCACCGCCGAGGCCGTCGTGCTGCTGGCCGCCCGCTCGGTGCACACCCTGCCCGGCGAACTGAGCGTCACCTCGGCCATCGCCAAGGCGTTCGTGCCGACCCTGACGCAGACCACGCTCAGCTCACTCGCCGAACTCCTCGGCGTACGGGGCTTCCTGACCTCCCCGCCGGGCGGCGGCTTCGCCAAGCTGGAACGCGACCACCGCATCTGCGCCATCTTCGACGGCAGCACCGCCGTCAACCGCGCCGCCCTGCTCCACCAACTCCCGCGCCTGGGACGGAAACTGCGACGCCGCCAGGCCGACCACGACGCCGTCCGCGCCACCGCCGACCTCACCGCGGCGCCGCCCGCCTTCGACCGGGAACGGCTGGCGCTGCTGTCGGTCACCGGATGCAGCCTCGTGCAGAGCCTGCCCGACACCGCCGCCCGGGTACGGTCCTCGGCCACGCCCGAACTGACCTCGCTCCTGGACCGGCTGGGGACCGAACTCGCCCTGCTGGAAGCCGAGTCGACAGCGTTCGTGCCGACGGCGGGCGGCCTGCCCTCCACCGCGTTCACCCTCGCCGAACGCTACGAGCGCCTCTACGCCGCAGCCGCGTGCCTCGCCCTGTGGGACGCGAACCCCGCCCTGCGCACCGGCCCGTTGGGCGAGAACGCGCTCTGGCTGCGGGCCTGCCTGACGACCCTCGTGGGCGACGACGAGAACACCCCGTCGGCCGACGCGGACTCCGCGACCGCCCAGCACGCCACGGACTGCTGCCCCGTCAACTCCGTTGTCCCCAGCCAGGGTTCGGCCCCCGACCTGCCGGACACCCCCGCCCCCGACCTCTTCGACGCCCTGGCCGCCGTTCTCCTGGAACGCACCGCGCCGGAGTTCACCCTGCTCGGAGCTGTCACGTGACCCTCACGCCCCCCGGCCTCGCCCCCAAGCGCGCCGACGAGTTGGAGGATCTGCTCGGCGGCCTCACCGACCCGGCCAACCCGGCCCGCGCCGAGGCGATCCTCGACGCCGACGAACGCGCCGAGATGTTCGCCGGCGGCGAGGCACTGCTTGACACCTACGGCCTGAACGCCGAGTTCGTACCGGCCGCCCTCGGCGGACGCCTCTCCCGGGCCGACCACCTCGCCGAGGTCATGCGGTCCGTCTACCGCCGCGACCCCGCACTCGGCCTCGGTTACGGCGCCAGCTCCCTCATCGCGGGCGTCACCCTGTGGACCGCGGGCGACGCACGGCAGAGCGCACACGCCGCCGGACTGCTCCTGGACGGCCGCCGCATCGCCATCGCGTTCCACGAACTCGCCCACGGCAACGACATGGCGGGCACCGACTTCACCGCCGCCACCGTCCCCGACGGGCTGCTCCTGAACGGCCGCAAGGAGGTCGTCACCAACATCCGCCGCGCCGACGCCCTGGTCGTCCTCGCCCGCACCGACCCCAAGCCGGGCCCGCGCAGCCACTCCCTGATGTTCGTCGACCGCGCCACCGCCGACCCCGACCGCCTCACCGACCTGCCCCGGTTCCGCACCGTCGGCATGCGCGGCGTCCAGCTCGGCGGACTGGCCTTCGACGATCTGCCCCTGCCCGCCGACGCCCGACTCGGCGCGTCCGGAGCCGGGTTGGAGAACGCCCTCAAGGCGCTCCAGGTCACCCGCACCGTGCTGCCCGTGATGGCCACCGGCGCCCTCGACACCGGCCTGCGCATCGCCCTCACCCACCTCGCGCGGCGGCGCCTGTACGGCGGCACCGCCCTCGACATCCCCCACGTCCGCTCGGTGCTGGCCGGAGTCTTCGCCGATCTGCTGCGGGCCGAGACGCTCGGCGCGGTCGGCGCGCGGGCACTGCACGTACTGCCCGGCTCGGCGAGCGTGTACTCGGCGGTGGTCAAGTTCGAGGTGGCCCGGCTGCTCCTGGACGCCATGGACCGGCTCGCGGAACTGCTCGGCGCCCACTTCTATCTGCGGCAGGGGCCGACCGGGCTGTTCCAGAAGCTGCTGCGTGACATGGCACCGGTCGGCTTCGGGCACATCGCGCGGGCCGCCTGCCAGATGAGCCTGCTGCCCCAACTCCCCTTGCTGGCACGCCGGTCGTGGACCGGACCGGCGGCGGCCGAACCCCTCGACGACCTGTTCGCGCTCGGCGCGGAGTTGCCGGCCCTGCGCTTCGACCGGTTCGCCCTGCACGCCGCCGGACGCGACCCGCTGGCGGCCTCCCTGCACGCCCCGGCCGACGCCCCCTGGACCGCCGACCACGCGGACCTGGGCGCCGCCGTCCGCGCCGACCGCGCCGAACTCGTCCAACTCGCCGAGATCTGCCGCCGGTTGATCCCCATGGACCTCGGCGTCGACGCCCGCCCCGAGCACTACGACCTCGTCACCCGCTACGTACGCCTCCTGACCAGGACCGCGTACGTCCAGGTGTGGCGGCACGCGGACCCGGCCGGATTCCTCGCCGACCCCGCCTGGCTGCGCGCCGCCCTGCACCGCTCGGCCGCCCGGCCGCACCGCCCCGGGCCACTGCCCGAACACGTCGAGGACACCCTCCTCACGGAACTCCTGGAACGCCACCGCAGCGGCCGTTCCTTCGGCCTGACCGCCCGCCCGCTCGCCGTCTGAACCCACCCCGACGGCCGACCCCCGCCCCTCCGCCTCCCCCACCTGTGAAAGAGAACGCTCTGATGACCGCTGGCTCCCGCGACGTGCACTCCTGGCTGACCGAGCGGGTGGCGACGTATCTGCGTCGATCGCCCGAGGACATCGACACCTCGGTCCCGCTGGCCGACTACGGCCTGGACTCGCTGACCGCGCTCGCCGTCACCGCCGACATCGAGGACGAGTTCGAGGTCACCGTCGACGACGCGCTGACCTGGGACCACCCCACCGTCGACGCCCTGGCCGCCGCCCTGACCGACCTGGTCGGCGCGCAGGCCGGCACCGGCACGGCGAGCGAGAAGAAGGCCTGACGATGTACGACAACGCCCCCGACACGGCTCCTGTCCTCCCGCTCACCCCGGCCCAGCACGGGGTGTGGGTCGCCCAGCGGCTCGCCCCGGACAGCCCGCTGTACACCTGCGGCATCTACTTCGACGTCCCCGGACCGGTCGACCACGACCTGATGGACCGCGCCGTGGCCCAGGCGGTCGCCGAGACCGAGGCCCTGCGCGTCCGCTTCCGGGTCGGCGTGAACGACGCCGGCGAGGAAGAAGTGGGGCAGTACGTCGACCCGTCCGTGACGGGGGCGTTGTCGTACCTCGATGTCAGCGGCGAGACCGACCCGGCCGCCGCCGCCCGCGCCCTGGTCGACGCCGACCAGGACCGCGTCATCCCCGTCACCGGGGACCGGCTGTTCGCGCACACCCTGCTGCGGCTCGGCTCCGAGAGGTACTGGCTGCACTTCCGCTACCACCACATCCTGCTCGACGGCTACGGGCAGGTCATGCACTGCGCCCGCGTCCTGGAGGTCTACACCGCCCTCGCCGCCGGCCAGCAGCCGCCCGCGTCCGGGTTCGGCACCCTGCGCGAGGTGCTCGCCGAACAGGACACCTACCTCACCTCCGCCCGCCGCGCACGCGACCGGGCCTACTGGCAGGACGCGTTCGCCGACCTGCCCGACACCACCGACCTCGGCGCCCCCTCGGGCACCACAACGGGCGAGGGCCCCGCCGGACTCGCCCGCAGCCTGCCCAGTGCCTCCGGCAGGCTGCCCGAGGCCACGACCGAACGGGTGCGCGCCCTCGCCGGAACCCGCTGGTCGCTGCCCGTGATCGCCGCCATGGCCGCCTACACGCACCGGGTCACCGGCGCCCACGACGTCGTCGTCCGCGTGCTCATGGCGGCCCGGCTGAGCCCGCACGCCCTCGCCACGCCCGCCATGCTCGTCAACGACGTGCCGCTGCGCGTGTCCGTCGACGGCTCCACGACCTTCACCGACCTGCTCGACCGGATCGCCGCCCGCCTCACCGAGGCCACCCGCCACCAGCGCTACCCGCAGGAGGCGCTGCGCCGCGACCTCGCCGCCGGCGCACACCCCGGGACGCTCGGCGGCCCCTCCGTGAACGTCCTGTCGTTCGCCGCCACCCGGCTGCCCTGCGGTGAAGTCGACTGCGAGGCACACCAGTTGGCGTCCGGACCGGTCCGGGACGTCGCCCTGCACGCCTACGGCGACCCCGAGGCGGGCCACGGCATCGAGCTGGTCCTCAACGCCCACCAGGGCCGTTTCACCCCCGAGACGGCCGCCGGGCACCGGTCTCGCTACCTCCGGCTGCTCACCGCCGCCACCGAGCACCCCGACCGGCCCATCGGCGCCCTCGACCTGCTCGACGAGGACGGCTGGGAGCGCTTCTACGAGGCCGCGCGCCCGACCACGTCCGAGACCGACGCCGACGCCCTCCTCGTCGACCTCTTCGAGGACCGCGCCCGCCGCACCCCGGACGCCGAAGCCCTCGTCGTCGAGGGCGAGCGGATCGGCTACGGCGACCTCAACGCCCGCGCCAACCGCATGGCGCACGCCCTGCGCGCGCGGGGCGTGGGCGCCGAGTCCCGGGTCGCCGTCGTGCTGCCGCGCTCCGTCGACCTCGTCGCCGCCCTGCTCGCCGTGCTCAAGACGGGCGCCGCGTACGTCCCCGTGGAGACCGGCTACCCGGCCGACCGGATCGCCTACCTGCTCGCCGACTCCGGCGCCGCCTTCGTGATCGACGCCGAGAACGCCCCGACCCTCGGCGCGGGCCGGCCGGAGACCGACCTCGGCATCACCGTGCGCGGCGACAACGCCGCCTATGTCATCTACACCTCCGGCACCACAGGCCGCCCCAAGGGCACCATCGTCACGCACGCCGGCATCGCCAACATGCTCGCCTGGATGCAGGACGAGTACCGGCTCACCCCGGCCGACCGCGTCGTGCACAAGACGCCGATCGGCTTCGACGTGTCGGTGTGGGAGCTGTTCTGGACCCTCACCCGGGGCGCCACCCTCGTCGTCGCCCACCCCGACGGCCACCGTGACCCCGGCTACCTGGCCCGTCTGGTCCGGGACGAGAACGTCACCGTCATCCACTTCGTGCCCGCGCTCCTCGGCCCGTTCCTCGACGAGTACGAGAACCTGCCCACCGCGTCGCTGCGCATGGTCAGCTGCGGCGGCGAGGCGCTGCCCGCCGGGCTCGCCGACCGCTTCCACCGGGTCAGCGACGCACACCTGCACAACTCCTACGGCCCCACCGAGTTCTCGGTGACCGCCACCTCGCACGCCTGCGCCCCCGGCCGCCCCGTCACCATCGGCACGCCCACCCACCACTCCCACGCCTATGTGCTCGACCCCGCCCTGCGGCCCCTGCCGGACGGTGCCACCGGTGAGCTGTACCTCGCGGGCGTCCAACTGGCCCGCGGCTACCTGGACCGCCCCGCGCTGAGCGCCGAACGGTTCGTCGCCGACCCCTACGGGGACCCCGGCACCCGCATGTACCGCACCGGCGACCTGGTCCGCCGCCGCCCCGACGGCGAGCTGGAGTTCGCCGGCCGCGCCGACGACCAGATCAAGATCAACGGTCAGCGGGTCGAACCCGCCGAGATCGAGGCCGTGCTGGCGTCCGCGCCCGGCGTCGAACAGGCCGTGGTCCTGGTCCACGACACCGCCGCCGGAGGCCGCCAGCTCGCCGGTTACGTCACCGGCACCCCCGACGGCGACCCGCGTGCCTGGCTCGCCGCCCGGCTGCCCGCCCACATGGTGCCGGTGAGCGTGCTCACCCTGGAGACCATCCCGGTCACCCCCAACGGCAAGGCCGACCGCCGCGCCCTGCCCGCCCCCGTCGCCGCCGCCCCCGTCCGGGGCCGCGCCCCGCGCACGGCGACCGAACGTGTCCTGCACACCGAGGCCGCCGCCCTCCTCGGCCGACCCGAACTCGGCGTCGACGACGACCTGTTCCTGCTCGGCGCGGACAGCATCCACGCCATCCAGCTGGTCGGCCGCGCCCGCCGCCAGGGCCTGGCGATCAGCCCGCAGGACGTCTTCGACCACCCGACCGTGGCCCGTCTCGCGCGGGTCGCGGTGACCGCCGAGCACCCCGCCGAGGACGACGACCCCGTCGGCACGTTCCCCGAGACCCCGATGGAACGCCGACTCGCCGAACGCGGCGGCCCCACCACCGGATACGCCCAGTCCCTCCTGCTCACCACCGAACCCGGCCTGTCCCACGACCAGTTGACCGCAGCGCTCCAGACAGTCCTGGACCGGCACGACGCCCTGCGCCTGCGCGGCCGGGAGATCCGCCCGACGGGCGCGGTGCGTGCACAGGACTGCCTCACCCGGGTCGCCCCCGACGCCGACATGACCGCCCTGCGCGAGCACGCACGCCGCCGACTGAGCCCCGCCGACGGCGAGATGGTCCGCGCCGTCTGGTGCGACGCCGGTCCCGACACCCCCGGCCGGCTCCTGCTCGTCCTGCACCACCTGGTCGTCGACGGCGTCTCCTGGCGCGTCCTGCTCGCCGACCTCGCCGAGGCCCTCACCGCCCCCACCAAGGGCCGCGCCCCCGCCCTGTCCCGGCCCGGCACCTCGCTGCGCCGCTGGGCCCAGCACCTGGCCGACGCCGCCGCCGACCCGGAGACCACCGCCGAACTCCCGCTGTGGACCGACCTGTTGTCCACCGAGGAACCCGTGCTCGGGGCCCGCCCGCTGGACCCGGCCCGCGATGTGCACGGCAGCGCCCGCACGCTCACCGTCACCGTCCCGGCCGACCTCACCGAGACGCTGCTGACCACCCTGCCCGCCGCCTACCGGGCGACCCCGGACGACGTCCTGCTCGCCGCGCTCTCCACCGCGATCCAGCGCCACCGCGGCGAAGGCCCCGTCCTCATCGACCTGGAGGGCCACGGCCGCGACCACCTGCCCGACGGGCTCGACCTGAGCACCACCGTCGGCTGGTTCACCCGCGTCCACCCGGTACGCCTCGCCGCCGGCACGGAGACCGGCCCCGACCTCCTCAAGCGCACCAAGGAAGAGCTGCGCGCCCTCCCGCACGGTGGCCGCGGCCACGCCCTGCTGCGCGACCGGCTCGGTCACCTCCCCGTTCCAC
Source organism: Streptomyces sp. NPDC091279 (assembly GCF_044757465.1). Taxonomy (NCBI): domain Bacteria; kingdom Bacillati; phylum Actinomycetota; class Actinomycetes; order Kitasatosporales; family Streptomycetaceae; genus Streptomyces; species Streptomyces sp. NPDC091279. The sequence goes on from NZ_JBIVVA010000004.1 coordinate 594,823, forward strand.
AGGTCCAGTTCAACTACCTCGGCCGCCTGGACGCCCACTCCCTGGCCGGCTGGCGGCTCGCCGACGAGGCCGCCGTGCACCTCCTGGCCGACGACGACCTCGCCCTCACCCACACCCTCCAGATCGACGCCCATGTCCGCGACGGCGCCCTCACCGCCGTCTGGACCTACCCCGACGGTGTCCTCACCGACGCCGACGCCCGCGCCCTCGCCGACGCCTGGACCGCAGCCCTGACCGAACTCGCCGTCCACACCCGCGGCGGCCTCACCGTCTCCGACGTGCCCCTCGTGCGCGTCACCCAGGACGAGCTGGACAAGTTCCGGGGCGCCACCGACGTTCTCCCGCTCTCCCCGCTCCAGGAAGGGCTGCTCTTCCTCGCCCTGTACGAACCCGACGACCCCTACGTCGGCCAACTCGTCCTGGTGATCGACGGCGGCTTCGACCGCGCCCGTATGAAGGCCGCCGCGACCGCCCTGCTGCACCGCCACCCGAACCTGCGCGCCGCCTTCCGCAGCCGCCCCGCCGGAGCCCCCGTCCAGACCGTCCCCACCGACGTCAAGGTCGTGTGGGACGAACGCCCGGACGGCGAGCTGGAGATGTTCCTAGCCCGCGACCGCGCCCGCGGCTTCAGCGTGGTACGTCCGCCGCTGATCCGCTTCACGGCGATCGGCGACCGGTTGATCCTCACCCACCACCACCTGCTCCTCGACGGCTGGTCCCTGCCGTTGCTGGTCCGTGAACTGTTCACCCTCTACGGCGACGGCGAACTGCCCCCGGTCGCCGCCTACCGCGACTACCTCGCCTGGCTCACCCGCCAGGACCGGGACGCCACCGCCGAGGCGTGGCGCGAACAACTCGACGGGCTGGCCGCTCCCACCCTGCTGGCCCCCGCCGGACGCACCGCCGACGGGCACGGCGTGCACGAACGGGCGCTGTCCGAGACGGTCACCGACGCCCTCACCGCCGTCGCCCGCACCCACCGCGTCACCCTCAACACCGTCGTGCAGGGCCTGTGGGCGCTGCTGCTGAGCGGGCTCACCGGCAGCGCCGACATCGTCTTCGGCGCCACCGTCTCCGGCCGCCCGCCGGAGCTGACCGGCGCCGAGTCGATGCTCGGACTGTTCGTCAACACCCTCCCGGTCCGGGTCCGCGTCGACCGCGACGAACCCCTCGCCGTCCTGCTGGCCCGGGTGCAGCGGCAGCAGCAGGCGCTCCACCCGCACCAGCACGCCTCCCTCGCCGAGATCACCCGCGCGTGCGGCTTCGAGGCCCTCTTCGACACCGTCATCGCCTTCGAGAACTACCCGACCGCGCACGGCATCGAGGCCGGCGGACTGCGACTCACCGACGCCGACCTCGTCGAACGGTCCCACTACCCCCTCTCCCTGTCGGTGTTCCCCGGCGAGCGGCTGCGGCTGCGCTTCGCCCACCTGACCGGCGTCCTCGACCCGGCGGCCGTGACCCGTCTCGCGGACCTGCTCGCCGAGCTGGCGGCCACCGTCACCGGCGGACTCGACGTCCCGGTAGGGGAGTTGACGGCCGTCTGCGAACGGGACCGGCGACGGGTGCTGGGCGAGCACACGCCCACCGCGCCCGCCGACAGCCTCCCCGCCGTCCCGCACAGCGGCGGCGTCGCGCCCCGGACGCCCGAGGAGGAGACCCTCTCCAAGATCGTCGCCGAAGTCCTCGGCGTCGACCGGGTCGGCGCCGACGACGAGTTCTTCTCGCTCGGGGGCACCTCCATCCTGATGATCCGGCTCGTGCACCGCGTGCGCGACGAGTTCGGCGTCGACCTCACCCTGCGGGACGTCTTCGCCGCCCCGACCGTCGCGGGCGTCGCCGCCCGGCTCGTCACCAGCGGCCCCCAGCTGAAGCGGATCACGGCGGGGGAGCGGCCCGAGCGGCTCCCGCTGTCGTTCGCCCAGGAACGCATGTGGTTCCTGCAACGGCTCCAGGGCGGCACCGGCACCTACAACGTGCCGATCCAGGTCCGCCTGACCGGCCCCGTCGACGCCGACGCCCTCGACGCCGCGTTCGGCGACCTGGTGGCCCGGCACGAGGCCCTGCGCACCCTCTACCTGGAGGACGCCGACGGCCCCCACCAAGCCGTGTTGCCCGCCGACACGCCGTTCCACCTGGAGGTCCTGGCGGACCCGGCGCCCGATCTGCTGGCGTCCGCCTCACGGCCGTTCGACCTGGCCCGGGATCTGCCGCTGCGGGCCACCCTCTACACGACGGGTCCGGACACCCACATCCTGCTCCTGGTGGTGCACCACATCGCCACCGACGGCGCCTCGCTGCGCCCGTTCACCGAGGACCTCTCCGTCGCCTACCGCGCCCGGCTGGCCGGCACTGCCCCCGACCTGCCCGAACTGGCCGTGCAGTACGCGGACTTCGCCGCCTGGCAGCGCGACACCCTCGCCGCCGACCTGCCCCGCCAGATCGACCACTGGAAGCAGGCCCTGGACGGACTCGCGCCCGAGATCACCTTCCCCGGCGACCGGCCGCGCCCGGCGGTCGCCACCCACGCCGGTGACCACGTCGAGTTCGAGGTCTCCCCTGAGCTGTACCAGCGCGTCCTGGACCTGGCCGGACGGACCCGGACGACCCCGTTCATGATTCTCCAGGCCACCGTCTCCGCGCTGCTGACCCGGCTCGGCGCGGGCGAGGACATCCCCCTCGGCGGCGTCATCGCCGACCGCCCTGACTCCGCCCTCGACGACGTGGTCGGCGTGTTCATCAACACCCTCGTCTACCGCTTCGACACCTCGGGCGACCCCCGCTTCGAGGAACTCCTCGGCCGCGTCCGCGACACCGGCCTGGCCGCCTACGCCCACCAGGGCGTGCCCTTCGAGCGCCTGGTGGAGGAGCTGCACCCCGAGCGCTCCCGTTCCCGGCACGCCTTCTTCCAGGTGATGCTGGCCTGGCTGGACCTCACCGAGGCCCGCATCGACCTGCCCGGCGTGCACGCCGACCCCGGCCCGGTCACCAGCGGCACCGCCAAGTTCGACGTCCACTTCGACTGCCACGTCGAGGGCGAAGGACTGCTGTGCCGCCTGGAGTACGCCACCGACCTCTACGACCGGCGCACCGCGCAGAGCTTCGCCGCCCGCTTCGTCCGCGTCCTCGACGCCGTCACCGCGGACCCCGGACTGCGGCTGTCCGAGGTCGACGTGTTCGGCACCGGGGAACGCCGACGGGTCCTGGAGGTCTGGAACGACACCGCCGTCGCCTTCGACGAGCCGTCCCCGGTCGAGCTGTTCGAGGCGCAGGACCCGGCCGCCGAGGCCGTCCGCTTCGAGGGCGCGAGCGTCACCTACGGCGAACTGAACGCCCGCGTCAACCGCCTCGCGCACGCCCTGCGCGCCCGCGGGGTGGGCCCCGAGTCGCTGGTCGCCGTGATGCTGCCGCGCTCCGTGGACCTCGTCGTCGCCCTGTGGGCGGTCCTCAAGACGGGCGCCGCCTACGTCCCCATCGACACCGGCTACCCGGCCGACCGCATCGCCTACATCCTCGCCGACTCCGGCGCCCGCCTGCTCATCTCCGACCAGGACGCCGACGGCTTCGACCGCATCGCACCCGACGCCGGCGAGAGCGCGGGGGAGTCCGCCGACAACCCCGGCGTCCGCGCCCACGGCGACAACGCCGCTTACGTCATCTACACCTCCGGCTCCACCGGACGACCCAAGGGCACCGTCAACACCCGGGCGGGCATGGCCAACCGGCTGTACTGGATGCAGCGCGACCACCACCTCACCGCCGCCGACCGCGTCCTCCAGTCCACCCCGGTCAGCTTCGACGTGTCGGTGTGGGAGATGTTCTGGACCCTCATGTACGGCGGCACCCTCGTCGTCGCCCGCCCCGACGGCCACCGCGACCCGCTCTATCTGGAGCGGCTCATGGGGGAGGAGAACGTCAGCGTCGTCCACCTCTCCTCGTCGATGCTCGCCGCCTACCTCGCCGAGGCCTCCCTGCCGCCGTCCGTGCGCCTGGTCGTCTCCGGCGACGAGGCCCTCCCGGCCGACCTGGTCCGCCGCTTCCACGAGGACGCCCGGCACCCGGACGCCGACCTCCAGAACATGTACGGGCCCACCGAGGCCGCCGTCGACGTCACCACCTGGTCGGCCCCCGCCGACCCGCGCACGGTGCTGATCGGCGCCCCGGTCGCCAACACCCGCGCCTACGTCCTGGACGACCGCCTCACCCCGGTCGCCCCCGGCGTGGCCGGTGAACTCTACGTCGAGGGCGTCCAGTTGGCCCGCGGCTACCTGGCCAGGCCCGGCCTGAGCGCCGAACGGTTCGTCGCCTCCCCCTACGGCCCGCCCGGCGCCCGCATGTACCGCACCGGCGACGTCGCCCGCTGGACCGCGGACGGCGAACTCGAATACCTCGGCCGCGCCGACGACCAGGTCAAACTGCGCGGCCTGCGCGTCGAACTCGGCGAGATCGAGGACGCGTTGGCCGACCACCCGGCCGTCGCCCAGGCCGCCGCCGCCGTCCACGGACAGTGGCTCGTCGGCTATGTCGTGCCCGCCGCCCCGGATCTCGCCGTCGAGCCGGAGGAACTGCGCGACCGGCTCGCCGAGCGGCTCCCCGAGTACATGGTCCCGGCCCAGGTGGTCGTCCTGGACGCGCTGCCGCTCACCCCGAACGGCAAGCTCGACCGCAAGGCGCTGCCCGTGCCCGACCTCACCCACGGCTCGGGCCGCGCCCCGCGCACCCCGCAGGAGGAGATCCTGTGCGGCCTGTTCGCGGAGGTCCTCGGGGTGCCCGAGGTCTTCCTCGACGACGACTTCTTCGCCCTCGGCGGCCACTCCCTGCTGGTCACCCGGCTGGCCAGCCGCATCCGTACGGCCCTGGACGTCGACGTCGAACTGCCGGTGCTGTTCGAGGCGACCACCGTGGCCCGCCTCGCCGCCCGGCTCACCTCGGCCGGACCGCGCCGCGCCGGAGTCACGGCCGTGCCCCGCTCGGGGAGGCCGCCGCTGTCGTACGCCCAGGAACGGCTGTGGTTCCTGCACCGCTTCGAGGGACCCTCCCCGACCTACAACCTGCCCGTCGCGCTCCGCCTGAGCGGCGATCTCGACGTGGCCGCCCTCACCGCCGCCGTCGCCGACGTGGCGCGCCGCCACGAAGCGCTGCGCACGGTCTTCGCGGAGGACGAACACGGCGCGTACCAGGTGGTCCTGGACACGGTCCCGCCGCTGGACGTCGTCCGCACGGACCCGGACGCGCTCGACGGGGAACTCGCCGCCGCCGTCCTCGTCCCCTTCGACCTGACGGCCCAGCCACCGCTGCGCACCACCCTGTTCGACCTCGGCGCGAGCACGGAAGCGGGCCCGGCATCGGAGTCGGCAGCGGAGTCGGCATCGGCATCGGGCTCGGGTGAGTACGTCCTGCTGCTCGTCCTGCACCACATCGCCGGCGACGGCGCCTCCATGGGCCCGCTCGCCCGCGACCTCGCCGAGGCCTACACGGCCCGTATCGAGGGCGCGGAGCCCGACGGGTTCGACCTGGCCGTCCAGTACGCCGACTACACCCTGTGGCAGCGCGACCTGCTCGGCTCGGCCGACGACCCGGACAGCGAACTGACCCGCCAACTCGCCCACTGGCGCGACGCCCTGACCGGCCTGCCCGAACACCTGGAACTGCCCTTCGACCGGCCGCGGCCCGCCGTACCCACCCACCACGGTGAGACCGTCCCCTTCGAGGTGGCACCCGAGGTCCACGCCCGTCTGGTCAGGCTCGCCCGGGAACACCACACGACCGTCTTCATGGCCGTGCACGCCGCCCTCGCCGTCCTGCTGCACCGGCTCGGCGCGGGCGACGACATCGTGGTCGGCTCACCGGTCGCGAACCGCACCGACGACGCCCTCGCGCCGCTCGTCGGGTTCTTCGTCAACAGCCTCGTGCTGCGCGCCGACCTGACCGGCGACCCGGACTTCACCGAGGTGCTGCGCCGGGTCCGCGCTGCTGACCTGGCCGCCTACGCCCACCAGGACGTCCCGTTCGAGCGGGTCGTCGAGGCGGTCAACCCGGTGCGCTCCACCGCCCGGCACCCGCTGTTCCAGACCAGCCTGAACTGGAACAACGCCGACCAGCAGGCCGTGCTCGCCCTCGCGGACACCCTGCCGGGGCTGCGCGGACAGGTGCTGCCGGTCGCGTCGCCGTCCGCCAAGTTCGACCTGTCCTGGTTCCTCAGCGAACGCGCGGAGGGCGGCGTCGGCGGCCTCCTGGAGTTCGCCACCGACCTCTTCGACCGGGACACCGCCGTCCGCCTCACCGAGCGCTTCACCGCGCTCCTCACCGACCTCACCGCCGAACCCACCCGCCCCGTCGGCGCGTTCGACCTCGTCGACGCACGGGAGAGGCGACTGCTGCTGACCGAGTGGAACGACACCGCCCACCCCCTGCCCTCCGGCACCGTCACCGACCTCGTCGAGCAGCAGGCGGCCCGCACCCCCGACGCCCCCGCCGTCGCGCACGGCACCGCCCGGCTGACGTACGCCGAACTCGACGCCCGCGCCAACCAGTTGGCCCGCAGGCTGGCCGAACAGGGCGCCGGACCCGAGCGGTTCGTCGCCGTGCTGATGCCGGTCTGCGAGGACGTCCCGGTCGCGCTGCTCGCGGCGTGGAAGAGCGGCGCCGCCTATCTGCCGCTCGACCCCTCCCACCCGGCCGACCGACTCGCCTTCATGCTCGGCGACATCGCCCCGGCCGCCGTCGTCACCACCGCCGACCTCGCCGCCACCGCCCGCGCGGCCACCGACGCCCCGCTCGTCCTGGCCGACGGCCCCACCCTCGCCGGACACGACGCGGGCCCCCTCACCGACGTCGAACGGCGGCCCGAACACGCGGCGTTCGTCATCTTCACCTCCGGCTCCACCGGCCGCCCCAAGGCCGTCGTCGTCGAACACCGTTCCCTGGTCGCCTACTTGGCGTGGGCGACCCACGAGTACACCAGCATCCGCGAGCGCGTCCTCGTCCACTCGCCCATCGCCTTCGACCTCTCCGCCACCGGCCTGTTCGGCCCGCTGATCTCCGGCGGCTGCCTGGAACTGGTCCGCTGGGGGGCCGAAGGCCCCGACCCCGAGGCACGCGTCACCAAGCCCGACTTCGTCAAGGCCACCCCCAGCCATCTGCACCTGCTCGGCGCGGTCCCCGAGGAGTACTCCCCGGCCGGCCAACTCGTCCTGGGCGGCGAGTCGTTGCTCGGCGACGTCCTGGACGCCTGGCGGACCGAGCACCCCGGGGTGACGGTCCTCAACGAGTACGGGCCCACCGAGACCACCGTCGGCTGCACCCTCTTCCGCATCGCCCCCGGCGACACCCTGCCCTCCGGCGTCATCACCATCGGCACCCCGGCCTGGAACACCCGGTGCCAGGTCCTGGACGCCCGGCTGCGCCCGGCCCCGATCGGCACCGCGGGCGAACTGTACGTCGCCGGCGACCTGGTCACCCGCGGCTACCACGGCCGCCCCGGCCTCACCTCCGGGCGCTTCGTCGCCGACCCGTACGGGCCGCCCGGCTCCCGCATGTACCGCACCGGCGACCTGGCCCGCTGGACGGCCGCCGGACGCCTGGAGTTCGTCAGCCGCGTCGACGACCAGGTCAAGATCCGCGGCTTCCGCGTCGAACTCGGCGAGGTCGAGGCCGTGCTGACGGCCCAGCCCGGTATCGACCATGCCGCCGTCGTGGTCCGCGAGGACCGCCCCGGCGACAAACGCCTGGTCGCCTACGTCGTCCCCGAACCCGGCCGCCCGGCCGACCCGGCGGCGCTGCGCGCGGCCGCCTCCCAGGCACTGCCCGACTACATGGTCCCGACCTGGTTCGTCGCCCTCGACGCCCTGCCCAGGACCGCCAACGGCAAGATCGCCCGCAAGGCGCTGCCCGCCCCCGACACCACCGCCACCGAAACCGGCCGCCCGCCCGCGCCCGGCCTGGAACAGCGGCTCGCTGGCGCCTTCGCCGCCGTCCTCGGGACCGCCGTCGCCGTCGGCGCCGACGACGACTTCTTCCGCCTCGGCGGCCACTCCCTGCTCGTGGCCCGCCTCGTCAACCGGGTCCGCGCCGACCTCGGCGCCGAACTCTCCCTGCGCGAGGTCTTCGACCACCCGACGGTGGCCCGGCTCGCCCACCTGCTCACCGACCGGCACCCCGACACCGCCCGCCCGGCCCTGGTCCGCCGCGAACGGCCCCCGTACATACCCCTGTCGGCGGCGCAACGCCGGATGTGGTTCCTGGACCGGCTCGACGGCCAGGCGCAGACGTACACCATCCCCGTCGTCCTGCGGATGACCGGCGCCCTGGACCGCGACGCCCTGAAGGACGCCTTCGGTGACCTGGTCCGACGCCACGACGTGCTGCGCACCGTGATCGTCGAAGGCCCCGAGGGACCGCACCAGGTCGTCGTGGACACCGAGCCACGCTTCGCCGTCCGCTCCCTCGACCCGGCCGAGTTCGACGCCGGGATACGGGACGCCGCCGGGATGCCGTTCTCCCTGGACCACCATCTGCCCATCCGGGCCGTGCTGTTCACCGACGGCGAGCGCGAACACGCCCTGCTGCTGCTCTTGCACCACATCGCCGGTGACGGAGCCTCCATGCGGCCCCTCGCCGGGGACCTCTCCGCCGCGTACGCCGCCCGTCTCGCCGGAGGCGCCCCCGACTGGGCGCCGCTGCCCGTCCAGTACGCCGACTACGCGCTGTGGGAGCGTGAACTGCCCGCCGACCGGGTCGACTTCTGGGCCCGGGAACTGGCCGGGGTCCCCGACCAGATCGAGCTGCCCACCGACCGGGTCCGGCCCGCCGTCGCCTCCCAGCAGGGCGCCACGGTGCCCTTCACGGTGCCGGCCGCGCTGCGCGCCCGGGTCGAGGCGCTCGGCCGGGGCCGGGGCGCCAGTGCCTTCATGGTGCTGCACGCCACCCTCGTCACCCTGTTGCACCGGTTGGGCGCCGGCGACGACATCGTCATCGGCACGCCCGTCGAGGGCCGCCAGGACACCGCGCTCGAAGACCTCGTCGGACTGTTCGCCAACACCCTGGTGCTGCGCGCCGACACCTCGGGCGACCCCACCTTCGAGGAACTCCTCGACCGGGTGCGCGCGGCGGACGTCGCTGCCTACGACCACACCGACGTGCCGTTCGAGCAACTCGTCGAAGCCCTCAACCCGGCCCGCTCCCGCTCCCGGCATCCGCTGTTCCAGGTCATGCTGACGGTCAATCAGGAAGCACGCGTGCCCACCCTGCCGGGACTTGAGGTGACCCTCGGCGAAGTGGCGGGCGACCGCGCCAAGTTCGACCTGTCGCTGACCCTCGGCGAGAGCGCCGACGGCGGCTGGTCCGGCTGGGTCGAGTACGCCTGCGACCTGTTCGACCACGCCACCGCCGAGAGCGTCGCCGCCCGCTGGCTACGCCTGCTGGACGAGGTCACCGCCGACCCGGCACGCCCCCTGCACGCCCTGCCCCTGCTCACCCCGGCCGAACGCGCGGACGCCCTCACCGGACGGGGCGCCACCGCCCGACCGCTGCCCGGGGCGACCCTGCCGGAGCTGTTCAGGGCCCAGGTCGCGCGCACCCCGCACGCCGTGGCCGTCGTCGCCGCCGGCACCGAGCTGACCTACGCCGAACTGGACCGGCGCGCGAGCCGGCTCGCCCGGCACCTGGCCGGGCTCGGGGCCGGACCCGAGACCGTCGTCGCCGTGGTGCTGCCGCGCTGCCCCGACGTGGTCGTGGCACTGCTCGCGGTCCTGCGGACCGGCGCCGCCTACCTGCCCATCGACCCCGCCAACCCGCAGGCCCGCATCGACGCCCTGGTCGCCGACGCGGGCGCGACGATCGTGCTCGACGAGCAGGTCCTCGCCGCTGCCCCGGACCACGCGGACGACCCGACGCAGGCCGGACCGGACGGCCGGGTCCATCTCCGGCAGGCCGCCTACCTGATCTACACCTCCGGATCGACGGGCCGCCCGAAGGGAGTCGTCGTCGAACACGGCTCGCTCGCCGCCTACTTGAGCGAGGCCGCCGCGATGTACCCGGCCGCCGAGGGCGAGTCCCTGGTGCACACCTCCCTCGCCTTCGACATGCCGGTGACCACCCTGTTCACCCCGCTGATCACGGGCGGCCGGGTGCGGTTCGCGGAACTCGACGACGACACCCCCACCCCCGACCTGCTCAAGGTCACCCCCAGCCACCTGCGGCTCCTCGACTCGCTGCCCGAGCAGGTCAGCGACGTCCAGAACCTGGTCATCGGCGGCGAGGCACTCGACGGCACCGCCCTGAAGGCCTGGCGCGAGCGGCACCCGAAGGCCGTGGTGATCAACGAGTACGGCCCCACCGAGGCGACCGTCGGCTGCGTGGTGCACCGGCTCGAACCCCACGACGACCTCGCGGCCGGTCCTGTGCCCATCGGTCGCCCCATCGGCGGCGCCCGCGTCTACGTCCTCGACCACCACCTCCAGCCCGTCCCCGACGGTGTGTGGGGCGAGCTGTACCTCGCCGGGAACGGAGTCGCCCGGGGCTACGCGGGCCGACCCGGCCAGAGCGCCGAGCGGTTCGTCGCCGACCCGTACGGCCCGCCCGGCACCCGGATGTACCGGGTGGGCGACCGGGCCCGCTGGAACCGCGCCGGGGTGCTGGAGTACGCCGGCCGCGTCGACGAGCAGGTCAAGATCCGGGGCTACCGCATCGAACCCGGCGAGATCGAGACCGCCCTGACCGCGCTCGACGGGGTCGCCCACGCCGCCGTGATCGCCCGCGAGGACCGGCCGGGCGACCGGCGCCTGGTCGCCTACGTCGTCACCGAGGCCGCCCCGCTCGACGCCGACGGCCTGCGCGCGGGGCTCGCCGCGACGCTCCCCGCGCACCTGGTGCCGGCCGCGTTCGTCGAGGTCGACACCATCCCGCTGAACGCCAACGGCAAGCTCGACCGCCGCGCGCTGCCCGCCCCGCCGGATGCCACCGCGGGCGTCGGCCGGGCACCGCGCACCCCGCGCGAGACGCTGCTGTGCGCCCTGTTCGCCGAGGTGCTGGGCGTACCCGAGGTCTCCGCAGACGAGGACTTCTTCGCGCTCGGCGGCCACTCCCTGCTCGGCACCCGCCTCGTCGCCCGCATCCGGGACGAACTCGGAGCCCGGGTCTCGGTCCGGCTCCTGTTCGAGGCCTCCACCCCGGCCACACTCGCCGAACGACTGGACGCCGACGGCGCCGAGAGCGACGCGGACGCGCTGGCCCCGCTCCTCCCGCTGCGCAACGCCTCCGCCCCCGGCACCCCGCTGTTCTGCCTGCACCACGTGGACGGCATCGGCTGGTGCTACGCGGTGCTCGGCCCGCACCTCGACGCGGACACCCCGCTGTACGCCGTGCAGGCCGCCGGGCTCGACGGCGGCGACCGACTCCCCGGCAGCATCGCCGAGATGGCCCGCGACTACGTCGAACTCATCCGCGCCGCCTGGCCGTCGGGACCCTACCGGCTGCTCGGCTGCTCGATGGGCGGACTGCTCGCCCACGAGGTCGCCGTCCTGCTCCAGGAGGCCGGGCAGACCGTCGAGTCGCTGATCCTGCTCGACACCCACCTCCCGCACATCGACCACGACGGGGTCGAACCGACCGAACAGGAACTGCGCGACCACGTGCCGATCCCGGAGGACGGGCCGATCCTGCTCACCCAGGAACTACGGGCCGACCTGGTCCGGGTCGGCGCCCACATCCGGCGGGTCACGCTGCGGCACGTGCCGCGTGTCTTCGACGGCGACGCCGTGCTCTTCCATGCCCAGCGCCCCAGCGCCCCCGGCGAACCCCTGCTCGACCCGGCCCACTGGCAGCCCCACGTGACCGGACGGATCGACATCCACGTCGCCGACGTCGCCCACCTCGACCTGCTGCTCGGCCCGTCGGCCGAGACCGTCGGCCGAGCCGTGGCCGCACTCCTGCGCCCCACCGACAACGACCCGGAAAGGAACTGACCCACCATGACCAACCCCTTCGAGAACCCCGACGGCACCTACCTGGTCCTCACCAACGACGAGAACCAGCACTCCCTGTGGCCCGACTTCGTCGAGGTGCCGGCCGGCTGGACCTCCGTCTTCGGCCCCGAGAACCGCACCGCCTGCCTGGAGTACATCGAGCGCGAGTGGACCGATCTGCGCCCGCGCAGCCTCGTGCGGGCGATGGACGCATGACGGACCACGAGACCACCGGCGCGCACCGGGCGCCGGCCCCCACACCCCGCACGGAACGGAAGTGAACGCGACGTGATCAGCGTCGAAGCGACAACGGCCCGACAGGACGCGGCGGTGCCGATCGGCACCGAGGAGCCCGCCGCCCTCGGCCAGGTGACCAGGGATCTGCTGGACCGCGCGGGCGACCGGGTGGACGACGTGGCGTGGCTGGCCGCGGCCCGGCACGCCTGGGAGGACGTCCCGGCCGGAATGCGGCGCGCGGTACGGGAGTTCCGCAGGCACTCGGGCCCCGAAGGCGCCCTGGTCCTGCGCGGCCTGCCCATCGGCGCCCCGGACCTGCCGGCCACCCCCATGGTGAAGGGCTCGGTGCAGCGCGTGCCGTCCCTGTCGGCGGCGACCCTGCTGCTGTTCGCCGCCGGGCTCGGCGACCCCGCGGCCTTCGCGGCGGAGAAGTCCGGCGCCCTGGTCCAGGACGTCGTCCCGGTCCCCGGCCAGGAGACGGTCCAGGGCAACGTCGGCTCGGTCGAACTCACCTTCCACACCGAGAACGCCTTCCACCCGCACCGCCCCGACTACGTCATGCTGCTGTGCCTGCGCTCCGACCACGAGGGCATCGCGGAACTGCGCACCAGCTGCGTGCGCCAGATCCTGCCCCGCCTCACGGCGGCCACCCGCGAGGCCCTCGGCCGCCCCGAGTACGTCTCGGACGCGCCCCCGTCCTTCGGCCCGGCCGCGGGCGGCGCCGTCCACGCGGTGCTCAGCGGCGACCCCGAGGACCCGGACCTCTGCTTCGACCAGGCCGCCACCCGGGGCACCACCCCCGAGGGCCGGGCCGCCCTGGCAGAGCTGGCCGAGGTCGCGCACCGCACCTACACGGGCGTGCTGCTGCGCCCGGGAGATCTGGCGGTCGTCGACAACCGCGTGACCCTGCACGGCCGTTCGGCGTTCACTCCCCGCTACGACGGCGGTGACCGCTGGCTCCAGCGGACGTTCGCCTTCAGCGACCTGCGCCGCTCCCGTGACCACCGTCCCGCCGACGGAACGGTGTTGGTGAAGTGAAGGTGTCGAGGACCGTCGAGGACTGGGGAAGAGGCGAGCACACATGCTGACCGACACGACAGAACAGCCGCAGCCGGTGGCGGACGCGCCGGGCACGGCCGTGTTCGAACGCCATGAGTCGAACGTCCGGAGCTACTGCCGCAGCTTCCCGGTCGTGTTCGAACGGGCCCAGGGCCACCACCTGTGGGACGAGGCGGGCAACCGCTACACGGACCTGCTGTGCGGCGCGGGCGGCCTGAACTACGGCCACAACCCGCCCGAGGCGGTGGCGCGGGTGATGGACTACCTCGCCGCCGGCGGCCCCGTGCACACCCTGGACCTGCACACCACGGCCAAGGCGGACTTCCTGCGCCGCCTCACGCAGGTGATCCTGGAGCCCCGTGGGCTCGGCGACTTCGTCGTCCAGTTCCCGGGTCCTGCGGGCACGTTGGCGGTGGAGGCGGCGCTGAAGCTGGCCCGCAAGGTGACCGGCCGCACCGAGGTCATCGCCTTCACCGGCGGCTTCCACGGAGCGTCCCTCGGCGCGCTCGCGGCCACCGAGTCGCCGTTGCTGCGCGGCGGGGCCGGTGTCCCGCTGCGGGACGTGACCGTCCTGCCGTACGGCGACCTCCCCACCGCGCTCGCCGCGCTGGAAGCCGCCCTGGCGCCGGGCGCGGACACCCCGCCGCCCGCGGCGATCCTCCTGGAGACGGTCCAGGGCGAGGGCGGCCTGCACGTCGCGCCGGGCCCCTGGCTGACCCGGGTGCGTGAACTGGCGGACGCGGTGGGCGCGTTGGTGATCGTCGACGACATCCAGGCGGGCTGCGGGCGCACCGGCACCTTCTTCAGCTTCGAGGACGTACCGGGCTTCCTCCCGGACCTGGTCTGCCTGTCGAAGTCGCTCAGCGGCATGGGCCTGCCGATGGCGGCGCTGCTGATCCGCCGGGAGTACGACCAGTGGTCCCCGGGCGAGCACAACGGCACCTTCCGCGGCCACAACCTGGCCTTCGTGGCCGGCGGCGCGGTTCTGGACCACTGGGCCGACCCCGCGTTCACCGCCCACGTCACCGAGCTGGCGGCGGCCATTCGCACCGGCCTCGTGGCCCTCGCGGCGGACCTCCCGCCGGGCACCGCGCGGGTGGTGGGCAAGGGCGCGATGAGCGGCCTCGCCTTCAGCAGCGCCGACCTGGCGACGGCGGTCCAGCGTGCCCTGTTCGACGCCGGGGTCGTCGCGGAGACCTGCGGCGGCGGCGAGGTCCTGAAGTTCCTGCCGCCGCTGACGACCTCACTGGCCGACTGGAAGGAGATCCTGGACACGATCGGCGTCGCGGCCAAGGCGACGGCGGCACGCACACAGCAGTGACCCGGCTGTGGCGGAACAGGGACATACTCCGCCAAGGTGAGCGGGCAGGATGGGTGATGACCATGGCCCCGGCGGCGAACACCCGTCAGGGCCATAGAACAAGGCAAGGAGTGTTCATGATGCGCACCCATCGGAAGATCGCCGTCACCCTCGTCACCGCCACCGTGCTGGCGGGCGCCGCGGGCGCGGGGATCGCCCAGGCGGCCCCGGCGACCCACGCCGCCGCCGCGCCCTCCGCCTGCCGGCCGGCCAACCACACCGCGAAGATCACCGCGGACGCCGCCAGCTCCGGCCACCGGCACTACCGGGTGACCCTGACCGCGCCGCGCGGCTACGCGTCGTGCACGCTGGCCGGTTCGCCGACCGGCGTGCGGTTCTCCAAGAACGGCAAGGACACCGGGGTCAAGTCCGGCCACTACGGCACCCAGTCGACCAAGGTGACCTTCGGCCCAGGCCACCCGGTCCACTTCGACATCCAGGTCCCGAACACCACCGCGGGCAAGGCCGCCGACGAGGCGTCCTTCACGCTGAAGGCCCCGGGCGGACAGATCCCCGGCACGTCCTTCGCCGAGGGCAGCCTCAAGGTGGCCGCCGGGACCGTCATCGGCCCCGTCCAGCGCGGCGCCTGACCCTCCGTCACACGCCGGTGGCGTCCTACGGCAGCACCTCTGCCGCAGGACGCCACCGGCGTTTCGGGGTAGGGGAGTTGAACGGCCGCAGCCGTGCGCGGCGACGCCGCCTGGAACCAAGTCGGCCTGTCCGCAACGCCGTTGCTCCGGGCGTGAGTCCGGCGCCCGGGGTCGAACGCCGCCCGATGCGACTCGGCGTCAAGTCGGCCCGCCCGCAAGGCCGTTACGCCTCCAGGCGGCGCAGGCGTTCCGCGTCCGAGGTCCGGGGGCAGGTGACGCAGGCCTCGGCCGGGCGGACGGTGTAGAAGAGGCAACAGCCCCTGCGGGTACGGGTGGGATGCCGGCGTCCGTCGGTGCCGGTGAGGCGACGGAAGTCCGCGCCGCCGGGGAACGGCCCCCGCGCCGAGGGCAGTACGGCCGTGGCCGCCCGGATCGCCGCCTCCTCCTGGCCCAGCATCCGGCCGAGGTACCAGATCCCGGAGACGAGATCGTCGGCGACCAGACCCCACAGCGCACGCGGCCCGCGCCGCGTGGAGGGGGCCAGCGCGGCCAGCAGCGGACCCATGTGGTCGGCCACCGCCGACCTCAACTCCCCGCGCAGCGCCTCCGGTTGGGGGAGCGGCACCGCACCGGGCAGGGCCGCGGCCGGATCGTCGGCCAGACACGCGAACTCGCTGCCGGGCGCGATCCGGAAGGTGCCCGAGGCGAGATCGAGCCGGATGTCCTCGGGCCGCACCCGCGGCACCCGCGCCTCCAGGTACCAGACGCCGCTCATCAACAGGCTCACCGACCATGCGTAGTCGTGCAGGGCCCGGGTGGCGGCGGCGTCCCGGCGCGCGACGACCCCGTGCCGGTCCCGGATGCGGTCCGCCTCCGCCGTGACGAACGCGTCGAGGGCATAAGGCTGTTGAGCCAGTTCGTCGCCGCGCACCCCGTCCCCGTCCCCGGCCCGGGGCGCGCCGGGGTCCGGGACCACGGCGTCCAGCGCCGGGCACACCTCGGACACCCGCCGGTAGGACGCCGCGAGGAGCCGCTCCACGCTGGTCGGCGGGGTCTCCAGGGCCAGAGTCATCGACAACTCCTGTGCATGAGCGAAGTCCAGACGGATCGAAAGGTAAGCCTTACCTTACTCGACCCGTCGAACGGGGCGCGACGGAAACGGCGCCGATCAGAGGGTGTGAGTCACAGTGGACTGCCAGCTTGTTGATAACTAAAGCATGCCTAACCTAAGCTGGCTTTTCGTGACTGCAACCGAACGGGCCGCCACCACCGGCGTGCCCTTGCGTGCCCTCCGGCACATACCTTTCTTCCTCCTCGGCATCGGAGCCCTGGCGCTCTGCGCCGCGCTGAGCCTGGCCCTCGGGGCCCGCTCCGTGCCCCTGGACACCGTGGCCGACGCGCTGTTCGGGCACGCCCAGGGGCGGGACGCGCTGGTGGTGACCGGGCTGAGGCTGCCGCGGACCATCATCGGACTCGCCGTCGGAGCCGCACTCGGGGTCGCCGGAGCCGTCGCCCAGGGCATCACCCGCAACCCGCTCGCGTCCCCCACCACCCTCGGCATCAACGCGGGCGCGGGCTTCGCGGTGGTCGTCGCCATCTTCGCCCTGCGTCTGACCAGCCCCGTCCAGTACGTGTGGTTCGCGTTCGCCGGAGCGGCCGGCGCCGCCCTCTTCGCCCAGGCCCTCGCCCGGCGCGCCGGTGACCTCGACGCCGTCCGGCTCGCCCTCGGCGGCACCGTGCTCCAACTCGTGCTGCTGTCCTGGACGTCGGCGGTGATGCTGGCCAGCCAACGCACCCTGGACGAGGCCCGCTTCTGGCTCGCCGGGTCACTGGCCGGGCGCACCCTCGACGTGCTCTGGCCGGTGCTGCCCACCCTGGTGCTCGGCCTGATCCTCGCGCTGGCCGTGGCCCCGGCCCTCAACGCCCTCGCCCTGGGCGACGACGTGGCCCAGGCGCTGGGCGTACCGGTGTCGCGCATCCGGCTGGCCGGCGGCGTCGCGGTGGTCCTGCTCGCCGGCTCGGCGGTCGCGGTGGCCGGCCCGGTCGCGTTCATCGGCCTCGCCGCGCCCCACCTGGTCCGGCCGCTGCTCGGCGGCGACCACCGGCTGCTGGTGCCCGGCTGCCTGATCGCGGGCCCGCTGCTGCTGCTCACCGCCGACATCATCGGACGCCTCGTCATCCGCCCCTCGGAGCTGGAGGTCGGCATCGTCACCGCGTTCCTCGGCGCACCGCTGCTCGCGCTCCTCGCCCGGAGGGTGGCCCGATGACCGCCCTCGACACCGCCCACGCCGCCCGCGACACCGGCACGAGCAGCGCCGTGTCCGGCCGCCGCACACGCGTCCTGGTCTACGCCGGCTGCGCGCTCGCCGTGCTGTGCGTGCTGCTCACCGTCGCCCTGACCACGGGGGAGATGCGGCTGCCCGCAGCCACCGCGCTGCGCGCCCTGATCGGACTCGGCGACTCCGGCGACATCCTGGTGGTCCGTCAGTTCCGCGCACCCCGCGCCGTCGCCGCCCTCGTCGCGGGCGCGGGCCTCGGCGCCGCCGGGTACGTCCTGCAACGGCTGTTCCGCAATCCACTGGCGTCTCCGGATGTCATGGGTATGACAGGTGGGGCGTCGTTCGGCGCGGTCGCGCTGGTCGCGACGGGCGCCTCCCAGACCCTCATCCCGGTCGGCGCCCTGGCCGGCGGACTGCTCGCCGCCCTGCTGCTCGGCGCGTTCGCCTGGCGCTCGGGCCTCGCCGTCACCCGGCTCATCCTCACCGGCCTCGCCGTCCAGGCGGGCCTGGCCGCCGCCGTCAACCTCATGGTCGTCCGCTTCCCCGCCGAACTCGCCGGCTCGGCGCTCCAGTGGACCACCGGCTCCGTGTACGGGCGGACCTGGCCCGAGGTGTGGGGCGCGGCCGGCGCCATGGTCCTGGCCCTCGCCGCCACCGTCCTGCTCCACCGCCGCCTGGCCGTCCTCGACCTCGGCGACGACTCCGCGGGCGCCCTCGGCCTGAACACCTCCACCGCCCGCCTCCATCTCCTCGCCGCCGCCGTGGTGCTGGCCTCGCTGGCCGCCGCGCTCGCCGGTCCCGTGACCTTCGTCGCGCTGGCCGTCCCGCACATCGTCCGGTTCGTCACCGGACCGCCGACCACCGCGTCCCTGGCCCTGGCGAGCCTGACCGGAGCCGTCCTGCTGCTCGCCTCCGACCTCGTCGTGCAGCACCTCCTGCCGGTCAGCGGCCTGCCCGTCGGGGCGGTCACCGCCACCCTCGGCGCCCCCTGGCTGCTGGTGCTGATGTTCCGTCAGAGCAAGCCCGTCCACAGGAGTGCCGCATGACCACCACCAACCAGCTCTCCACCCGAGGGCTCGACCTGCGCTACGGCGACCGGCTCGTGGTCGGCGGCCTGGACCTGACCCTGCCCGGCGGCGCCGTCACCGCCATCGTCGGCCCCAACGCCTGCGGGAAATCGACCCTGTTGCGCGGACTGACCCGCCTGCTGGCCCCCGCCGCCGGAACCGTCGCCCTGGACGGCGCCGACATCCACCGGATGCCCGCGCGGACCCTCGCCCGCCGGATGGGCCTGCTCCCGCAGCAGCCGGTCACCCCCGAGGCGATCACCGTCGAGGCCCTGGTCCGGCTCGGCCGCTTCCCGCACCAGCGGATGCTGAGCCCCTGGTCGGCCGCCGACCAGGCCGCCGTCGACGCCGCCCTGGAACGCACCGGCACCACACCGCTGCGCGACCAGCCCGTCGACCGGCTCTCCGGCGGCCAGCGCCAGCGCGCCTGGATCGCCCTGGCCCTGGCCCAGGACACCGACCTGCTGCTCCTCGACGAACCCACCACCTTCCTCGACCTGCGCCACCAGCTCGACGTGCTCGACCTGGTCGCCGCCCTGCACGCCGAGGCCGGCCGCACCGTGGTGATGGTGCTGCACGACCTCGGACAGGCCGCCCGCTACGCCGACCACATGGTCGTCCTCAAGGACGGCCGCCTCGCCGCCGCCGGAGCACCCGCCGACGTCCTCGACGCGGACCTCGTGAAATCCGTGTTCGACGTCGACTGCCGGGTGATCCCCGACCCCGAGACCGGCACCCCGCTGGTCATCCCGCGCAGCGGCGCGGCCCGCCACCGGCCGGCCGCCGCCGACCCCGCGCACCCGGCATCGCGCTAGCCGCCGCAGCCACCCCTGCCCACCACCCCGACCAGCCCGCGCCCCGCGGGTCCACCGAACAAGAGAGACGAACCCCCCATGCCCCAACGCCCCCTTCCGCGCGCCCTCGGCCGGCTCGTCGCCGTGCTGCTGGCCGTCCTGCTCGGCACCGCGACCCTCGCCGCGTGCGGCAGCGAGAACACCACCGACTCGACCGACACCGCCGCCTCCGGCGCGGCCGCCACCGGCTTCCCCCGCACGCTCAAGACCGTGATGGGCAACGTCAAGATCCCCTCGAAGCCCAAGCGCGTGGTCGTCCTCGACACCGGTGAACTCGACGACGTCACCCTCCTCGGCATCGACCCGGTCGGCGCCGTCGCCCCCCACTTCAAGTCGACCGGCGGCTTCCCCACCTACCTCAAGGGCGAGTTGAGCGGCACCAAGGACGTCGGCCCGCTCCTGGAGCCGAACCTCGAACTGATCGCCTCGCTCAAGCCCGACCTGATCCTCTCCTCCAAGGTCCGCCACGAGAAGATCTACGACCAGCTCAGCGCCATCGCCCCGACCGTCTTCACCGAGACCACCGGCGGCGTCTGGAAGCAGAACCTCACGGTGCACGCCGAGGCCCTCGGCATGGAGAAGGAAGCCGCCGCCAAGCTCAAGGACTACGAGAAGCGCGCCAAGGAACTCGGCGAGGAGATCAAGAAGAAGAACGGCGGCACCATGCCGTCCGCGTCCGTCGTCCGCTTCATCGCCGGACCGACCCGCCTCTACCAGACCAACTCCTACAGCGGCGTCATCCTCAAGGACATCGGCCTGGTCCGCCCCACGTCGCAGATCTCCAACGACCCCGACGTGACCATGCGTGACGTCAGCCCCGAGCAGATCGACCGCGCCGACGCCGACCTGATCTTCGTCACCACCGCCGACACCCCGGACAAGACCGAACAGAGCGACGTCGTCTCCAACCCGGTCTGGAAGTCCCTGCCCGCCGTCAAGAACCACAAGGTCTTCGACGTGCCCGACGAGACCTGGATGTCCGGCATCGGCGTCCAGGCCGCCGACCAGGTCCTCGCCGACGTCGCCAAGGCCACCGGCGTCGCCGCGCCCAAGGGGTGACTCCCGCTTGACCGAGGCGGGCTGCCCCAGCGGGCCGCCCCCCCCCCCCCCCCCCCCCCCCCGCGGCACCCCCCCCCCCCCCCCCCCCCGTACAGCAGGGGCGCCAAACCCCCCACCCCCGCCCCCCCGGGGTGCGGGCCCCCGCCCCCC
>NZ_JBIVVA010000004.1:615450-683321 GCF_044757465.1 Streptomyces sp. NPDC091279
ACCTGTTTTTGGCGGTCTGGGGGGGCCCGCCCCCCTACCTGGGCGGCGCGGCCGTCCCCTGGGCCGGGGGGGGCGCGGCCCCGGGGGGGGGCGGCGGGGTGGGGGGGGGGGGGCGCCCCCCGGGGCCCCCCCGCCCCTCACCCCCCACCTCCGAGCGGAAGCCGCCCCACCCATGCGCCTGTACCTGCTGGCCCTCAATCCCACCGACTCCGTCACCGAGGGGTTCCTGCCCGCCGCCGCCCACCTCGGCCTGGACGTCACCCTCCTCACCGACCAGCCCGACGCCCACCGGCACACCGGCCCCGAGGTCGAGGTCCTTCAGTGCGACGTGCGCGACTTCCGCGCCGTCATCACCCGCATCGCCACCCACCACACCCCGGACGCCGTCTTCACCAACAGCGACCACCTCCAGACCCAAACCGCCCTGGCCGCCCACTACTTCGGGCTCCCCGCCAAGGACTGGCGGGCCACCCTGCGCGCCAAGGACAAGGCCGAGATGCGCCGCCACCTGGCCGCCACCGGCGTCGACACCGTCTGGTCCGCCGAACTCACCGCACCCGCCCCGCTGGACGCCCCCTACCCCTGCGTGCTCAAGCCCCGCGAGGGCGTCGCCAGCGAGGACGTCGTCCTGGTCGAAGGCCCCGGGGAACTGGTGGCGCGCGGCACGGAGATCTTCGCCCGCCGCCCGGACACCGTCCTGGTCGTCGAGGAGTATCTGCCGGGCGAGCTGTACACCCTGGAGACCCTCGGCGACGGCCGCGCCCGCCATGTCCTGGGCGGCTTCCACACCGAACTGTCGCCCCCACCCCACTTCATCGAGGAACGCCTCACCTATCTGCCGGACCACCCGCCGGCCGTCCTCGACCAGGTGCTGGCCCAACTCGACGCGCTCGGCGTCGGGTTCGGCGCCTGCCACACCGAGTTCGTGGTGCACGCGGGCCGGGCGCGGATCATCGAGGTCAACTACCGCGCCATCGGCGACCAGTGCGACCTGCTCCTCCAACGGCTGCTCGGGATACCCCTGTTCGCGCACATCCTCCGCACCCACCTCGGCGAGCCGCTGCCCGCGGACCTGGACGCCCGCCGCGACGGCGCCGCCACCGTCTGGTACCCCTGCGCGGACCGCGCCGGAACCCTCACCGCCGCCCCACCGGCCACCGAACTCACCCTGGCCACAACAGATCTGACGTACCGTCCGCTGCGCGAGACGGGCGAACGGCACGACCTGTACGGCACCAACCGGGACTACCTGGGCGTCCTGCGCGCCGTCGGCCCCGACCGGCACAGCGTGGACAAGGCCGTCGAGGAATTCGTCGCCGCCCGGAGCTGGGAGATCCAGCCGTGACCGCCCCGACCGCCACCGACCCGGCCGAGGCCGACCTCCTCACCCGCCTCCTGAGCACCCTGCTCCGCGAGGACGTCGTCGGACTGCGCTCCCGCAGCACCCTCGTCCACCGCCCCGACGGCCGCTGGCTGCGCCTGGGCGCCGACGGACGGCCCGCCCTGCTGCTCCCGGTCACCGACGACGGCTACCAGGGCACCTACGCGGCCCGCCTCCCCCTCCTGCTGAGGGAACCCGACGGCCGCGAACTGACGTCCTGCACAGCCGTGTTGGCCGCCCTGCGCGAACGCGCCGAGCACATCGACCACGGCGGTTTCGACGCCCTCGCCGAGGAGTGCCGCCAGACCCTGACCACCGTACGGCTGCACACCGACACCGCCGAGGAATGCGCGACCCGGCTCGTCGACCAGTACGGCAAGGACCCCGCCGACTGGACAGGCCTGGCCAAAGGCCTCGCCCACGACACCCTCGCCGCCCGCCTCGACCACCCCGTCTACCCGACCGCACGCGGCCGCTCGGGCCTCACCGAACACCAACTCCGCGCCTACGCACCCGAGTTCCACCCGCACTTCGCGCTGCGCTGGCTCGCCGTGCCCCGGGACGCGCTCACCCTCGGCGGCGGCGGACTCCCGGCCTCGCTGCCGTCCCCGGCGGCCGTCGGCCTCGCCGCCCTCGACCACACCCACGCCCTGCTGCCCGTACACCCCCTGACCGTCGGCGCCACCCTGGAACGCGCCCTGCACGACACGGGCCTCGCGGGCCGCGCGTTCCTCGCCGGCCCCGCCCGCCTCGACGCCGTTCCGACCCTGTCGATGCGCACCGTCGCCCTGACCGACGACCCGGCCCTGCACCTCAAACTGCCCCTGGCCACCGCCACGTTGGGCCTGCGCAACCGGCGCACCATCAAGCCCGGCACCCTCGTCGACGGCGCTGCGGGACAACGGCTGCTGGAAACCGTCATCGCCCGCGAACCGCGCTTTCAGGGCACCGTCCTGCACGCCGACGAGAGCGCCTACGCACACGCCGGGCACGAACTGCTCGCCGCGCTCTGCCGCCGTCACCCGGCAGGCCTGGAGGACTCCGTCGTCCTCCCGATGGCCGCCCTCCTCGCCGAGGCACCCGGCGGACGGCTGGTCATCGACCACCTCGCCGACCGCTTCCACGACGGCGACCCCCTCGCCCTGCTGGACGACTGCCTCACCCTGCTCCTCGACTGGCAGACCACCCTCTTCGGGTACGGCATCGCCCTGGAGTCCCACCAGCAGAACATCTCCCTGATCCTGGACCGGAGTTCCGGCGGCACCACCCGGCTGCGGCTCCTGCTCAAGGACAACGACGGCCCGCGCGTCCACACCCCCCGACTGCGCGAGCGCCTGGGCGACGACGCCCCCGGCCCCGACGCCTTCGACGACGCCCGCATCCTCTGCCGGGACGACGAAGGACCGGCCGACCTCTTCACCACCATCACCGTCCACCTCTGCGCGGGCGCCTACGCGTTCGGCCTGGCCCGGCACGGCCGCGCCCACCTGCCCGTGCTGCTCGGGCTGGTCCGCGACCGCCTCGACGAGGCCCTGACCCGGCTCGGCGGCGCACCGGCGGCCACCCTGCGCGCCCGGGTCCTGGACGCACCCGAGCTGCCCGTCAAGGCGATGATCACCGCCGGCACCCTGCTCACCAAGCAACGCTCGGGCGCCGCCGACATCAACAAGCACTACACCACCGGCCCCAACTACCTCCGCGCCGACCTCATCAACCCGGGGGAGCGGCGATGACCGTCGACGTGCTGCCCACCCAGCGCCCCGCCTTCGGGCGCCGCCATGTGCACGCGGTGGCCGGCTGCTACTTCGTGGCGTCCTTCGCCGCCCTCGGCCTGCCGCCCTACCTGACCCAGATCCTCCCCGAGTTCGGCGCCGGGGCGGCACGCTGGGCCGGCCTGCTCTACGTCGTGCCCACGGTGTTCGGCGGCCTCGGCGCCCCGCTGTGGGGCCGCCTCGCCGACCGGTTCGGCCGCAAACGACTGCTGCTGCGGGCCCAGTTGGGGCTGACCCTGGCGTTCCTGCTGGCCGGGTGGGCCGACTCGCTCACCACCTTCACGGCCGCCCTGGTCCTCCAGGGCATCCTGGGCGGCACCTTCGCCGCGTCCAACGGCTACCTCGGCGCCGCCCTCGACGGCCCGAGCCTGTCCCGGGCGCTCACCCTGATGCAGGGCAGCGCCCGCGCGGCCCTGGTCGCCGCCCCGATCGTGGTCGGCTCGCTCTCCGACTGGATCTCCCCGCACCGCCAGTACGCCCTGCTGGCCGTCCTCCCGCTCACCGCCGCCCTGCTGCTCGCCGCCCTCCCCGAACCGGCCAGGACCGAGGCCGACGGCGCCCGCACGGTGACCGGCACCGAGCCGCCCCCGTCACCGGACGACCCCGAACTCACCACGCTCCAGCCCCCGGTGGCCGCCACACCCACCACCGGTGCCGCACGGCCCCCGGTGTCCCTGCGCACCCTCTACACCCTCGAATTCGCCTTCGTCTTCTCCACCGTCATCTCCTTCCCCTACCTGATCGCCCTGGTCGAGGACCGGATACCGCAGGCGTCCTCGACCCTGTCCGGACTGCTCTTCGCCCTGCCCCACCTCTGCTACCTGGCCGGCGCCCTCGCCGTGCACCGCGCCTTCCAGCACCGGCCGCTGGCCGGGATCGCCCTGGGCTTCCTCCTGATCGCCCTCGGCCTCGCCGGACACGGCGTCGCCGACTCGCTGGCCACCCTCGTCGCCGTCCGCCTGGTCCTCGGCGCCGGGATGACCCTGGGCCTGGTGTGCCTGTCGGTGCTGGCCGCCGACTGCGCCGAGGGCCGCGCACCCGGCGGGCTCTTCGGCTCGCTGGAGTTCTTCTCCAAGGCCGGCGCCGTCGCCGCCGGCGTGGCCGCGGCCGCCGGCAGCGCCCGGTTCGGCCCGGCCGCACCCGTCTGGACGGGCGGCGCCGCCGCGCTGCTCACCGTCGGCGCGACCGCTCTCCTTTCTCTTCGCACCCGCTGGAGCCGCTGATGTCCCCGTCGGCCGACTCGCTCGGTACCACGACCACCGCCCTGCCCACCGCCGAGGAGGCGGTGACCCACACCCTCCTCAACTGCCTGCTGCGCGAGGTGTCGGGCCCCGAGCACCAGACCGCCGTCACCGACGGCCGCCTGCTGCTGCGGCTGCCCCGCCGCGACGTCCTGCTCCGCGTCGACCTGCGCCGCACCTCCCTGCTCGGCGCCCACCGCTTCACCGGACCCGTCAGCGAACAGCGCGACGGCAGCTGGACCCGCATCGACTGGCGCCGCCTCGCCGAGTACACCCACGACGAACTGTCCCTGCGCACCGGCGTACGCAACGAAGAGTTCCTGGAACAGATCGACTCCAGCCACCGCGCCGTCGCCGCCCTGCTGGCCGCCCGGCAGGGCGCCGCGCCCCGGCCGACCGGTGACCACCTCACCGACTATCTCCACTCCGAGCAGTCCCTGCTCCTCGGCCACCGCTTCCACCCCACCCCCAAGGCCCGCACCGGCGACGCGGACTCCTGGGCTGCGTACGCACCGGAGAACGGGGCCGTCTTCCCGCTGCGCCACCTCGCCGTCCGCGACCACCTCATCGCCGAGGAACGCGCCACGCCCGCGGCGGCCGACCCGCTCGACCGCGCCGCCGTCCCCGACGGCTACCGGCTGCTGCCCGCCCACCCCTGGCAGTACGCGATGCTGAGCGAACACCCGCTGCTGCGGGCGGCGTTCGACCGGGGCGACCTCCTCGACCTCGGCCCCGCCGCGGACACCTTCGCCGCCACCGCGTCCGTCCGCACCCTCTACGACGGCGAGACCTTCCTCAAGTTCAGCCTGAACGTCCGCATCACCAACTGCCTCCGCAAGAACGCGAGGTACGAACTGTCCGGCGCCATCGCCCTCACCCGGCTCCTGGCACCCGCCCTCGCCGACCTGGCCGACCGCTTCCCCGGCAGCGCCGTCCTGCGCGAACCCGCCTACCGCACCCTCGCCCTGCCCGGCCCCGACGGCACCCCGGACCGCGACCTGTTCGAGGGATTCGGCGTCATCGTCCGCGAGGGCCTGCCGCCCCGCCTGCTGCCCGGCACCACCCCGCTGCTCGCCGCGGCCGTCGCCGACGAGTACCCCACCGGCCCCGCCCACATCTCCCACCTCCTGGCCGGAGCGGGCCCCGAGGCCGCCGCCGACTGGTGGGCCGCCTACCTGCGCCTGCTCGTCCCACCCGTGCTGGCCGCCTACTTCGACCACGGCATGGTCCTGGAACCGCATCTCCAGAACGTCCTGATCTGCGTCGACGGCGACGGCATGCCCGCCCAGGTGCTCTTCCGCGACCTGGAGGGCACCAAGCTCGTCCCCGAGCACCACGCGGACACCCTCGCCGCGCTGCCGCCCGAGGTCGCGGGCCCGATGACCTACGACGCCGAGCGCGGCTGGGACCGCGTCCTGTACTGCCTGCTCGTCAACCACATCGCCGAACTCCTCGCCGCCCTCGCCGACCTGCACCCGCACACCGAGGCCGCGCTGTGGGCCCAGGTCCGCGCCACCCTGCGCGACTACGCCGACCGCTACGACTGCCCGCCCCACCTCGCCGCCCTGCTCGCCGGGGTGCCGCTGCCCGCCAAGGCGAACCTGCTCACCCGCTGGGAACGCAAGGCCGACCGGGAGGCCGGATACGTCCGCCTGCCCTCCCCGCTCGCCGAGGCCCTCCTGCGCCACACGAACGGAACCACCTCGTGACCGCCCCCACCCCCGCCGTCCACGACCGCATCCGCTCCCTGACCCCCGACGAACTCCCCGCCTACGTCTACGACCTGGCGGCCCTGCGCACCCACGCCGCCGCCGTGCGCGCCGCCCTGCCGGAGGGTGTCGAGCTGTACTACGCGGCCAAGGCCAACCCCGAACCGCAGATCCTGACCGCGCTCGCCCCGCACGTCGACGGCTACGAGGTCTCCTCGGGCGGCGAACTCACCCACGTCGCCCGCGCGGTGCCGGGACACCCGCTGGCCTTCGGCGGCCCCGGCAAGACACCGGCGGAGATCACCACCGCCCTCGAACACGGCGTGGCCCGCTTCCACCTGGAGAGCGAGCACGACCTCACCGTCCTGGCCGAACTGGCCCGCCGTGTCACCCCCGGCACCCGGATCGCCGTCCTGCCCCGCTTCAACCTCCCGATGCCCGACGACACCCTCGCCGCGAGCGCGCTGGCCATGGGCGGCCGGCCGACCCCCTTCGGCCTCGACCCCTCCCAGGCCGACACGGTGTTCCGGCTGCTCACCGACGGCACCCACCCGCACCTCGAACTCCGAGGCGTGCACGCCCACTTGGGCAGCGGCCTTGAGGCACCCGCACAGCTCGCCCTCGCCGCGTCGGTCGTCACCTGGGCGACCGACCTGGCAGCCCGGCACGGGGTACGCCTCACCGAGGTCAACATCGGCGGCGGCATGAACGTCGACTACGCGCACCCGGAGTCCCGTTTCGACTGGACCGGCTACGGCGAGGGACTGGCCCAGCTCACCGCCGCCCACCCCGGCACCGTCCTGCGCATCGAACCGGGCCGCGCGCTCACCGCCTACTGCGGCTGGTACGCGACCGAGGTGCTCGACGTGAAGGACAGCCAGGGCGAGGAGTTCGCCGTGGTCCGCGGCGGCACCCACCATCTGCGCACCCCCGCGACCAAGGGCCACGACCAGCCCTGCGCGGTCCTCCCGGTGGAGAGCTGGCCGCACCCGTGGCCGCGCCCGACGGGCAGGGCCGAACACGTCACCCTCACCGGCCAGTTGTGCACCCCGAAGGATCTCCTCGCCCGCCGGGTGCCGGCGCCGGGGCTGCGCGCGGGGGACCGGATCGCCTTCGCCCTCGCGGGCGCCTACGCCTGGAACATCTCCCACCACGACTTCCTGATGCACCCGAGACCGGGCTTCCACTTCCTGGACAGCGACAGCGACAGCGACAGCGACACCGCCGGGTGACCGGTACCGGCCGCCGTCACAGACCGCACCAGCGCGCGACGACCCGTTCATAGACGGTCAGGGACTCCTCCAGGCGCCGCACCGAGCACCACTCGTCGGTCGCGTGGGCCTGGGAGGGTTCACCGGGCCCACAGATCAGGGTGGGCGGTGCGCCGAGGGCGGGGGCCAGGACGGCCGCGTCCGTGAAGAAGGTCGCCGTCCGGGGCGTGTACGCGGTGTCCGGGGCCACGTCGGCCACCAGCTCCCCGACCGTACGGGCCCATGTGTCGTCGGGGTCGGTCCACACCGGCGGCAGGTCGACCAGCGGTTCCCAGCTGACGTCCGGACCCGTCTGGGCGGCGAGCTGGGCCCGCACCTCGGCGTGGTCCTGCCCGCTGACCGTCCGCACGTCGACCGTGGCGGTGGCGAGGTCGGGCACCGAGTTGGCGTTGAGACCCGCCGCCAGCGTCGACACGTTGAGGGTGGGGCGGCCCATCACCGGGTGCCCGGACCCGGGGAAGGCGAAGTCGGCCAACCGGACCACCGCGTGGGCGAGTTTGTAGGCGGCGTTGTCACCGAGGTGGGGCATCGAACCGTGGGCGGTGATCCCGCTCGTGCGCGCCGTCAGCCACAGGGCGCCCTTGTGACCGTGGACAACCTGGTTGGCGGTGGGCTCGGCGATCAGCAGCGGCCCGCTGCGGCCGCCGCGCAACAGGGGAGCGACATGGCGTGCGCCCAGCGCCCCGGTCTCCTCGGCGGCGGTCAGCACGAGCCGCAGTCCGGCGCGCCGGGGCCGGTGGGCGGCGGCCCGCACGGCGGCCAGCACCATCGCCGCGACCCCGCCCTTCATGTCACTGGTGCCCCGCCCGTACAGCCGGTCCCCGTCCCGCTCACCCGCGTACGGGTCGTGGGTCCAGGGCGCGGCCCCGAGCGGCACCGTGTCCAGGTGCCCCGACAGACACAGCGGCGCCGTGTCCAGACCGGTCTGCCACTCCGCGATCAAGGTGGCCCGGCCGGGGGCGTGTTCGTGGCTGCGGACGGTGAACCCCGCCCGCTCCAGCAGCGCCGCCACGATCGTCTGGGCGGCGGACTCGTCGGCGTCGACCGTGGGCACGGCGACGAGGCGGCGGGTCAGTTCCGTGACCTCGGTGGTGTCCGTCATCGGGGGAGACTCCTCGGTGTCGAGCCCCTGACCTGGAGGAGCGGGGCGATGGCGATACGGCGGGAGCCGCCCGCCGGGTCCTGCCGCAGCAGCCGGGCGCACTCGTCGGCCATGACGTCCCACTGCTGGCGCATGGTGGTCAGCGGCGGGTCGGAGATCTCGGCGAAGGCGATGTCGTCGAACCCGGTGACCGCGACCTGATCCGGCACCGACACCCCCGCCCGGGACAAGCCCCGCAGCACGCCGAGGGCGATCAGGTCGTCGCCGCAGACCACACCGTCGGGCCCCCCGTACCCACCGGCCCCGGAACGGGAACCGGAGCTGCCGCTCCCGGCGCCGCGCGCCCCGGCCGACGGCCCGCTGTCCCCGAAGTCCTCCACCAGCCGCCGCGCCGCCTCCAGCCCCCACGAGACATCGAACCGGCCGAGCAGCGCCGGGGCGGCGGCCTCAAGACCGTGCCGGGCAAGGGACTTCTCGAACGCCTGGGCACGGTCCCGCGCCGAGGAGTTGTCCAGCTCCGAACTGACGAACACCAGCCGCCGTCGGCCCCGTGCCACCAGCAGATCCACCAGCTGCCCGAAGCCCACCGCGTCGTCGACGCCGACCCAGTGCCCCGCGAGCCCCTCCACCTGCCGGTCGATCTGGATCACCGGCACCAGCCCGGCGGCCGTCCGGATCGCCGGGGCGCTGTCGGTGGCGTGCAGCGGGCTGATGATGATGCCGTCCACGTGCCGGTCGGTGAGGGTGCGCAGCCGGCGCGCCTCGACGTCGAGGTCGTAGTGCGAGTCGCACAGCAGCAGGTCGACGCCGTCGATCTGGAGGCGGCGCTCCACGGCCTCGACGAGCAGCGGGAAGAACGGGTTGGAGATCTGCGGGACGACCATGCCGATGGTCCGCGAGCGCTGGGTGCGCAGCGCCTGGGCCAGCGCGTTGTGCCGGTAGCCGAGCTGCGACGCGGCCTCCTGCACCCGACGGGTCAGGTCGGCGCCGACCGGGCGTGATCCCGACAGGGCACGGGAGACGGTCGCGGTGGAGACTCCGGCGAGTCTGGCGACGTCCTGGATCGTGGGCATGAACCTCTTCCCTCGGGGGGTCCGGTAATCGATTGCCGAACGAGGGCTCTTCCTACCACGAGCATTCATGTGACAGCAATCTCTTGACTGTCCGGAATTCTTCCTTCTACATTCTCGGCAACTCGGCAATCGATTACCCGACGGTGGCGACGATGCCCCAGGGGCCGAGAGTCTCCTCCGGAACGACCCGGCACGACATCGCCGTCGACGGCCCTCGCTCCGAGCCCTCCGCGTTCTCTCCTTCGCCGTTCGCCCTCCCGGCCCCCAGGGGCTCGCCCGAGAGGAACCCTCATGTCCAGCACGGCTCTGCGCAGAATCTCCGTCGCCACCCTCACCGCCGCCCTCGTCGTCGGCGTCACCGCGGGCTGCTCCCGCGAGGACGCCTCCACCGGCGCCAAGGCGAAGTCGACCGCCTCCGGAGGCAAGGTCCGCATCGGCCTGGTGCAGGTCAACCAGCAGGCGATCTTCTTCAACCAGATGAACGCGGGCGCCGAGGCCGCCGCCAAGAAGACCGGCGCCGACCTCACTGTCTTCAACGCCAACGACGACGCCGTCCAGCAGACCCAGGCCGTCCAGAACTTCGTCCAGCAGGGCTACGACGCCGTCATCGTCGAGGCCATCGACGTGAACGGCATCAAGCCCGCGCTGCGGGCCGCCGCCAAGGCGGGCGTCAAGGTCATCGCCGTCGACGGCATCATCGACGACCCCGCCGTCGACGTGCAGGTCGGCGTCGACAACGCGGCCGCCGGCAAGCAGATGGGGGCGTTCGTCAACGCCTACGACAGCGCCCACCACGTCACCGCGAAGATCGGCGTCGTCGGCGCCCTCAACTCCTACATCCAGAATCTCCGCAAGGACAGCTTCGCCGCCGCGGTGAAGGCCAAGGGCGCCACGGTCGTGCAGACCGTCGACGGCAAGAACACCCAGGAGGGCGCGGCCACCGCCGCCGAGAACCTCCTCACCGCCCAGAAGGGCATGAACACCGTGTACGCCACCGGCGAGCCCTCCCTGCTGGGCACCGTGGCCGCCGTCAAGAGCGCCGGGGCGCAGAACCGGGTCAAGGTCTTCGGCTGGGACCTCACCAAGCAGGCCATCGACGGCATCGACGCGGGCTTCGTCGCCGGCGTCGTCCAGCAGGACCCCAAGACCGAGGGCACCAAGGCCGTCGAGGCCGCCGTCTCCCTGGTCGGCGGCAAGACCGTGACCAAGAAGATCGACGTGCCGGTGACCATCGTCACCGAGAAGAACGTCGACCCCTACCGCTCGATCTTCAAGTGAGGGACCCCTCCATGACGACCCTCGCACCACCCGAGTACCGCGCCGAGATGATCGACGTCCGCAAGCGCTACGGCATGATCGACGCCCTGCGCGGCGTCACCCTCCGGGTCCGCCCCGGCGAGGTCGTCGGCCTGGTCGGCGACAACGCGGCCGGCAAGTCGACGTCCATGAAGATCCTCGCCGGCGCCGTCATCCCCGACACCGGCCAGATCCGCGTCAACGGCCGCCCCACCGCGTTCAGCACCCCCAAGGAGGCCCGCGACGCCGGTATCGGCATGGTCTACCAGGACCTCGCCCTCTGCGACGACCTCGACGTCGCCGCCAACCTCTTCCTCGGCCGTGAACCCCGCACCTGGGGCGGCCTGTTCCTCGACAAGAAGCGCATGCACGCCGAGGCCCGCGCCCACCTGGACGCCCTGCGCATCCGCATCCCGCTGACCAGCGTCACCGTCCGCAACCTCTCCGGCGGCCAGCGCCAGGCGGTCGCCATCGCCCGCGCGGTCTCCTTCGACCCGCAGGTCCTCATCCTCGACGAACCGACCGCCGCCCTCGCCGTCACCGAGGTCGAGACCGTGCTCGAACTGATCCGCACGGTCTCCGCCCGGGGCGTGAGCGTCATCCTCATCACCCACCGGCTCCAGGACCTGTTCCGGGTCTGCGACCGGCTGACCGTCATGTACGAGGGCACCGTGCGCCGCGAGCTCGACGCCCGCACCACGAGCCTGGAGGAACTCGTCGCCGAGATCGTCGGCGAGGGCCACGGAACGGAGGCCGCGTGACCAGCCCGGCAGCGGTGTCCAGCGAACGGGTCGTCACCACCCGCTCCGCCCGCACCCACCACTTCCTCGCCAGCCACATCCAGACCGTCGCCATCGGCGGCATGCTCCTCGCGGTCCTGATCGTCTTCTCCCTGACCGCCGACACCTTCCTCAGCACCGACAACGTCCTCAACGTCCTGCGGCAGAACGGCCCCGCCCTCATCGTCGCGGTCGCCATGACGTTCGTGATCACCACGGCCGGCATCGACCTGTCCGTCGGCTCCGTCCTCGCCCTCAGCGGCTCCCTGCTGGCCATCCTCATCGCCCACGGCATCAGCCCCACCCTGGCCTTCCTCGCGGTACTGGCCCTCGGCGCCCTGATCGGCGTCCTGAACGGCTGGTTCTCCTGCTACCAGGGCATCCCCGCGTTCATCGTCACCCTCGCCACCCTCGGCATCATCCGCGGCACCGCGCTGCGCTCCACCAACGGCTACTCCATCTCCATCCCCGACAACAGCTGGGTGGGCTTCCTCGGCCAGGGCCTGATCGCCGGGATTCCCGTCGCCGCCGTCCTCGCGGTGGCCGCCGCCGTCCTCGGCTGGGTCGTCTACGCCAAGACCCCGTTCGGGCGGTACGTCGTCGGCCTGGGCAGCAACCGCGAGTCCCTGCGCCGGGCGGGCGTCAACGTCCGCCTCGTCGGCCTCTGGGTCTACCTGATCTCCGGAGTGGCCGCGTCACTGGCGGGCGTCCTGGTCGCGACCCGGCTGGGCAGCGGCTCCTCCAACCAGGGCGTCGGCTTCGAACTCACCGTCATCACCGCCGTCGTCCTCGGCGGCACCAGCCTCTTCGGCGGCCGCGGCAGCGTCCTGGGCACCGTCCTGGGCGTCCTCACCCTCGGCTTCATCGAGAACGGCCTCGACCTCAGCCACGTCAACCCGTTCTACGTCCAGATCGTGCAGGGCGCGATCCTGCTGGCCGCCGTCCTCGCCAACACCCGCCTGTTCACCCGCTTCGCCTCGGCCAAGTCATGACCGCCGTAGGGACCGTCCTCGGCCCGGTGGACACCACCGACCTCGGCGTGACACTGATGCACGAGCACCTCCTCAACGACTGCTCCTCCTGCTGGCACCCGCCCGCCCCCGACGACACCGAGGGCCACCGGATCGCCGAACAGCCCCTGGACATGCGGTACTTGGGCAGACTGCGCAACGACCCGTTCCTGTCCCGCGACAACATCACGATGAGGGACGTGGACCTGGCGGCCGAGGAGGCCGCCCGCTTCGCCGCCGCCGGTGGACGCACCATCGTCGAGCAGACCTGCTCCGGCATCGGCCGCGACCCGGCAGGCCTCGTCACCATCGCCCTCCGCACCGGCCTGAACATCGTGCTCGGCTCCGGCTTCTACCTGGAGCCCAGCCACCCGCCCGACCTGCGCGCCATGACCGTCGAGGACATCGCCCAGCACATCGAAGGCGAGATCCGTGACGGCGTCGAAGGAGCCGACGGCGTCCGCGCCGGCATCATCGGCGAGATCGGCATCTCGGCCGACTTCACCCCGGCCGAGGAGAAGGTGCTGCGCGGTGCGGCCCGCGCCCAACGGCGCACCCGCGTCCCGCTGTCGGTGCATCTGCCGGGCTGGCAGCGGCACGGCCACCGGGTCCTGGACACCGTCGCCGAGGAGGGCGGCGACCTCGCCGCCACCGTCCTGTGCCACCTCAACCCCAGCCACGGCGACCCCGACTACCAGCACACCCTGGCCGACCGGGGCGCCTGGCTGGAGTACGACATGATCGGCCTGGAGCTGTACTTCGCCGACCAGGACGCCCAGTCACCCGCCGACGAGGACAACGCCCGCGCGATCACCGCGCTCGTCGCCGCAGGATACCGCGAGCGCCTGCTGCTCTCCGGCGACGTCTTCATCAAGACCATGCTGACCCGCTACGGCGGCTACGGCTACGACCACCTGATCACCAGTTTCTCCCCCCGGCTGCGCCGCCACGGCCTGACCGGCGAGGACATCGAGCAACTGCTCACGCACAACCCGGCGGCCGTCTTCGAGACCGCCGCGAAAGGAGCCCACCCATGACCCGCGCCCTCCGTGTCCTCGTCGCCGGTGAATCCTGGGTGAGCGAAGCGACCCACTACAAGGGTTTCGACGCGTTCACCTCGGTCACCTTCCACACCGGCATCGACCCGCTGCGCGACGCGCTGACGGCGAGCGGCATCGAGGTGGTCTACCTCCCCGCCCACGAGGTCCCCGAGCACTTCCCCCAGTCGCTGGAGGAACTCTCCGCCTACGACGTGGTGCTCCTGTCCGACATCGGCGCCAACAGCCTGCTCCTGCACCCCGACACCTGGCTGAACGGCCGCCCCCGGCCCAACCGCCTCAAGGTGCTGGCGGAGTGGACCCGCGCGGGCGGCGGCCTCGCCATGGCCGGCGGATACCTCAGCTTCCAGGGCTTCGAGGCCAAGGCGTTCTACCACCGCACCGCCGTCGACGACGTCCTGCCGAGCGTCATCGCCGCCCACGACGACCGCGTCGAGACCCCGGAGGGCGCCGTGCCGGACGTGGTCGACGCCGGTCACCCGATCCTCGCCGGGATACCCGATCAGTGGCCCGCCCTGCTCGGCTACAACCGCTTCGGCGCCAAGCCCGACGCCCAGGTGATCGCCCGCGTCGACGGCGACCCGCTGCTGGCCGTACGGGAGGTCGGCCAGGGCCGCACCCTCGCCTGGGCCTCGGACATCGCCCCCCACTGGTGCCCCCAGGAGTTCCTGGACTGGAAGGGCTACCAGCCGCTGTTCACCCAGGCCTGCCGCTGGCTGGCCCGACAGATCTGACGACGGGGCTTGCCACGGACGCCACCCCTTGCTTATCGTTTATCGATACCATCGATAAACGATAAGCAAGGCGGGGGACATGACCGAGGACCGCAGACTGCTCGAACCCATGGCCTCGGTCGTGTCCGTGGCCCTGCGCACCCTGCTCGGCCTGGCGGCGACCGTACTGATCCTGAACGTCGCCCGCGGCACCTGGGGCGGAAGCGTCCTCTGCATCACCGACGACTCGGCCGTCAGCTCGGTCGCTCCGGGCGGCTTCCTCCCCGAGCACGGAGCGGTGGCCGAGTCGGTACCCCGGTACTGCGCCGACCACCCGGGCGCCTTCCTGCGCCTGCTGGACGGGCTCGGCTCGGTGCCGTCGACGCTGCTGCTGATCAGCGGCCTCTTCCTGCTGCACCGGCTCCTTCAGGGCGCGGCGCGGGAGGGAGTGCACACGGAGCTGACGGCATCCCGGTTCCGGCTGCTGGGGCGGTGGCTGCTGCTCGGGAGCCTGCTCTGCGCGTTCGTCGAGGCCAACGCCAAGGCGGCCCTGATCGACGGCCTCTCCCGGAGCATGGACTACAGCGCGGCCGCCTGGCTGGGCTGGTGGTCGACGCCCTACCTCGCCGTCCTGACCGGCCTCGGCCTGCTCACCTTCGCCCGGATCACCCGGGCCGGCGCCTCGATGCGCGAGGACCTCGAAGGCGTCGTCTGATGGCCGACGACGAGCAGGACGGCCACGACATCGAGGTGCACCTCGACCGGCTCCTCACCGAACGCGGCATGACCCTCACCGAGCTGGCCCAGCGCGTCGGCGTCACCAACGTCAACCTCTCCGTCCTCAAGAACGGCCGCGCCAAGGCCATCCGGTTCACCACCCTCACCCGGATCTGCGAGGTGCTCCGCTGCCAACCGGGAGACCTGCTCAGCCACCGCCCCGGACCGGCCTCGGACACCCCGCCCGAACCCTGACAGGACGCCGGGACGGACGCTCAGGCGTCCTCGTCCTCCGCGGGGAGGGAGGTGTGCCCCTCCGACCAGTGGTTCACCCAGCCACAATGCCCGCACGCGTAACGGCCGTTGACACCCGAGATGCTGCTCCCGCACTGCCGGCACTCGGTGTGCGTGATCTCCTGCCCCGCGAGGAACTCCGTGGCCATGGCCGCCTGGTCCGGGGGAGGCTGCTGATTGCGCGGGTGTCTGCTCATCGGATCGACCCTATCGGCCGCGTCCGCGCCGCGTCCGCGCCACCGCGTCCGATGCCGTCGACCGAACGTGAACACCCCTGTAGAACAGGTGAGTTACCGATTTCCCGAGGACGTGCGCGGCTGTTTATGATCTTGATCATGTCTGCACAGAACTCTGACAAGACCCCTTCCCGTAAGCAGAGGCTTCAGGAGAAACAACGCCGCCAGCTGGCGGTGGTCGACACTGTGGACAAGGCCGAGACCAAGGCCCGCCGGGCGGAGGTCGAACTGGCCATGGCCGTCGCCGAGGCCTTGCAGGTGTTCGGCGACGAGCAGTCCGCGTCCGAGGGGCTCGACATGCCGGTCGAATCGATCCGGCGCTTCCTCGGCATGGCCCAGGACGAGGAGAAGGCCGCGGCCGACAACGCCGCTGCTGAGGCCGTCGCCGCGTCCTGAGCCGGACGCTCAAAGAGGAACGCCCCGCACCGCTACCGGCAGCCCGGCGCGGAACGGGGCGTTCCCCGGCCCCCGGTGCCCCGACGGCCTGACCGGATCAGCCTGGTCAGGCCGTCGGGGCGCGGGCAGGGGCCGTCTGCGGTGAACCGGCCCGCCGGACCGTGAGGGTCACGCCGGTGCTGGCCCGGTCACCGTTTCGCGAGGACGTACCAGGTCGCGGGCAGGTCGATCCGGGTGCCGTCCGACAGATGCTCCGTCTGCGGCAGCGGCTCCTCACCGGAGGCGAGGACGGTCAGTCCCGCCGCGTGCAGCAGGTCCGGGATCTCCATGTCCTCGGCGTCGGCCGGCTTGAGGCCGTGCGTGAACACCCGCCGCAGCTTCTCGGGCGGACCGCCGGGGTCCTGCATCGCCTGCTGGAGAACGGCCTTGGAGGCGTGCGTCAGCTCCGTCACGAAGGCCCGCCCGCGCGAACCGAGCAGCGTGGCGACCGCGTCCGCCACCGCCGCCCGGTCCTGCGGCTCGCTCTGGTGGATGACCGCCCGCATATAGATGTTCGCGTCCCCGATCCGCTCCCGCAGCGCCAGCACGGCGTCGCGGTCGACCAGGTTGAGCTGCTCGAACTCCGCCACACCCGCCGGATCGGCTCGGCGTGCGTGGTCGATGGCCGCCTGGGAGAGGTCCACCCCGATCGCGCGGGGGAAGAGCGTGGCGAGATACCGGGTCTGGGTGCCGTTGCCGCAGCCGAGGTCGACCACCGGCAGCGAGGTGTCGGCGTGCGGCAGGAGCAGCTCGCTGTGGGGCACGGCGGAGAGCGCCGGGTCGATGTCCCAGATGGCCTCACCCGGGGTGTCGGACGTCGCCCGCCAGTACCCCTCCCACGACTCCCGGTAGCGCGGCGATACGTCCATACGGTCTCCCCGACTCGGGCCCGCCCGTCGCGAGCCGCGCGGTCCTGCCTACTGGTTCCCCGGCGCCGGGAGCAAGCGCGCCGCGCCCCCGGTTGACATTTGGTCATTGACCAACTCTACTGAAGAGAGAAATTGGTCAACGACCAAAAATGGAGGTGAGGAGAGATGACCGGGATCAAGGCACTGATCTCCGGCGCCGGCATCGCGGGCCCAGCGCTCGCGTTCTGGCTGGCGCGATACGGAGCGGAGGTCACCGTCATCGAGTCGGCCCCGGCCCGCCGCACCGGCGGACAACTGATCGACATCCGCGGCTGCGGACGCGACGTGATCACCCGAGCGGGCCTCGCCGAAGCCGTCGCCACCGCACGGACGGGCGCGGACGGACTGTCGTTCGTCAACGCACACGGACGCCGCCACGCCTCCGTACGGGCCGACGGCTTCGGCGGCGACGGACCGGTGGCCGAGACCGAGATCCTGCGCGGCGCACTCGTGGACATCCTCCACGACGCTACCGACCCCACCGCCGCGTACCTCTTCGGCGACCGCATCCGCGCCCTCGACGACCGGCCCGACGGCGTGCACGTCACCTTCGAGAAAGCCGCCCCACGCCGCTTCGACCTCGTGATCGGCGCCGACGGACTGCACTCGGGCGTACGCGGCCTCACATTCGGCCCCGACCACACCCAGCTCCGCCACCTCGGCCACTACCTGTCGTTCTGGACCGCACCCAACACCCTCGGACTGCGCGACTGGACCGAGGTGTACTCCGAACCCGGCCGCACCGTCGGCGCCCGCGCCGTCAACCGCAACACCCAACTGATGGCGTTCTTCTCCTTCCGCTCCGCCCCGTTCCGCCACGACCCCCGCGACACCGGCGCACTGAAGGCCGTCGTCCGCTCCCGCGCCGCCGGAATGCGATGGTCCGCCGACGAACTCATCGACCACCTCGACGACACCCCCGACTTCTACTTCGACGCGTGCAGCCAAGTGGCCCTGCCGCACTGGTCATCGGGCCGGATCGGACTCGTGGGCGACGCCGCGTTCTGCGCCTCACCGCTCTCCGGACACGGCACGACCATCGCCCTCGTCGGCGCCTACGTACTCGCCGGCGAACTGGCCAAGTCCGCAGGGGACGTCGTCGCCGGACTACGGGCCTACGAAGAACGACTGCGGCCCTGGATCACCCGCGTCCAACGATTCGGACAGGGCAACGGCGGCGCGATGACACCCCGCACCTCGGCCGGCGTCGCCTTCCGCAGCGGCATGGTGGCACTCCAGGAACGCCTGCCCCTCGGCGACCTCCTCCTGCGCGACCAGATCCGCCTGTCGAACGGCTTCACCCTGCCCGACTACACCCCCTACGAAAGGACACGCCCGTGATCGAACACCACGACCCGCCCGCACTCGCCCCGCCGGTCAGCGACGTCTACCACCACCTCGCCATCGCCCGCTCGGGCCCGGTCGTCGCCATCGCCGGACAGATCGCCCTGGACACCGACGGCCACCTCGTCGGCGAAGGCGACCACGCGGCCCAGGCCGAACAGGCGTTCCGCAACCTCGCCGCCGCACTCGCCGCGATCGGCTGCGGCCCCCACGACCTCCTCAAGAACACCATCCACGTCGTGGGACACCGCCCCGAACTCATCGAGCCGATCTTCGCCGCCGGCCGCCGGGCCTTCAACGGCGACTGGCCCCGCACCGCCAGCACCCTCATCGGCGTCCAGGCCCTCGGCCTGCCCGAATGGCTCATCGAGATCGACGGCCTCGCCGTCATCCCCACCCCGCACCACACACCCACACCAACCGACACACACAGGAGCACGACATGACCACCAAGACATGGTTCATCACCGGCGCCTCCAAGGGATTCGGCAGGCAGTGGACCGAAGCCGCCCTGGAACGCGGCGACCGCGTCGCCGCCACCAGCCGCACCCCCGACGCCTTCGGCGACCTCATCAAGACCCACGGCGACCACCTCCTGCCCATCCAGCTCGACGTCACCGACCGCACGGCCGTCGACGCCGCCGTCCGCCATGCCGCCGACCACTTCGGCCGCCTCGACATCGTGGTCAACAACGCCGGCTACGGCCTGTTCGGCATGGTCGAGGAGATCACCGAGGACCAGGCCCGCGCCCAGATCGAGGTCAACCTCCTCGCCCCCCTGTGGGTCACCCAGGCCGCCGTGCCCCACCTGCGCGCCCAGGGCGGCGGACACATCATCCAGGTCTCCTCGATCGCCGGCGTCTTCTCCCTGCCTGGCCTCGGCGTCTACCACGCCTCCAAGTTCGGCCTGGAAGGTTTCACCGCCAGCCTCGCCAAGGAGGTCAAGGACTTCGGCATCAAGGTCACCCTGGTCGAACCCGCCGGATACGCCACCGACTGGGCAGGCCCCTCCGCCGTCCACGCCGAACGCCTCCCCGCCTACGACGATTTCCGCGCCGCCATGCAACGCCCGGCCGGCGTCCGAGGCGAACCGACCGCCACCCGCGAGGCGATCCTCACCGTCGTCGACGCCGACGAACCGCCCCTGCGGATCTTCTTCGGCAAGGGAGCACTCGACGTGATCCGAGTGGAGTACGCCTCCCGCATCGAGGAGTGGGAGCGCTGGGACGACCTGTCCCAGGCCGCCTTCGGCGTCTGAACGACGTCCCGACCAGGGGCCCCGTACAGGGTCATCAACAGGGCCCCTGGACCCGCCACTTGTACCATGACCAGGACATCGCCGACCGGCGACCGAGCACGGGACGGGACACCAGGATGCGCTGGACGCTGGACGACGTGATCGAGGCGGCGTTCACCACGCTCGACGCGGAAGGCCTTGAGAAACTGACCCTGCGGGGAGTCGCCCGCAACCTCGGCTCCCACCTCAACTCGGTCAGCTCGTACGTCAAGACGAAGCAGACCCTCATCGACACCATGGCCGACCACATCGTCGGCTCCGTCGACGTCACCGACCTGCCGGCCGAACCCGTCGAACGCGCCCGCACCGTAGCCACCCGCTACCGCGCCGCCCTGCTCGCCCACCGCGACGGCGGCCGCCTGGTCGCGGGCACCTTCACCGGCACCGGGAAAACCCTGCGCGTCGCCGACACCATCGTCGGCGCCCTGCTGGACGCCGGACACCAGGAAGCCGACGCGGCCCGCCTGTGCTGGGCCATCGTCTACTTCACCCTCGGCCTCACCCAGGAACAGCAGACCCCGTCCGACAACCCCCGAGGCTCGTTCCACGACCTCATCGCCACCGGCAACTACCCCGCCCTCGCCCGCATCGGCGAACCCCTCATGGTCACAGACTCCTTCGACGAACGCTTCCACTACGGCCTGTCCCGCCTGCTGCCGACGGAGCAGTGAGCACCCGAACAGAGCCTGGTGCGTCTTCTCGTCGATTGTGTGGCTGAGGTGGCCCGGTGAGTTGCGGAGATGCGGGTAGCTGAGAATGGTGTGTGTTGTGGTGAATGCATTCTGACTGGCTGCGATGCAGGTTGGTTGAAAAGGGTTCAGGTGTAGTGAGAACTCTGGTGTGTTGGGGCGAGGCAGGAACAGTTTGATTTTGTTGGTGGGGTCCGGGCGGCGCTGAGTGGCGACGGTGGGCCTCCGTCAACCCTCGCTTGTATGACATTGCGTCAAGGTGCCGGTGTCGCTGCTGGGTTGTGTGGGCGCGGAGGGGTGGGCGGCAGATGGTGAGGTCGAGTGGTCGGGGGTGGGTGAGCCCTGACGCCCCCATTGGTTCTTTACCGAAGTATCTGCCGATGTGTGAGGGGTTTTCTGCTTCTGGGGTAGTGGGTGTCGAAGCGGTGAGGCGATGGGCTGACTGTCAGGACCAGGCTTCGGAGGGTCTGTGGAAAAGGACTTCGGAGCCCGTGCCGCTGTGATGGACCCCGGACGCCCCGCCCGGATCGTGGAGGCTGCTGCCTGTCGGTATCCGACGCGGCCAACTCGCTTTGCCCGAGCAGGCGACGGCCGTCTACGACCTCAGCCGGCTGCCCCGTGCCGAACAACGGCGCTGGCGTGTTCAGCGCTGCCCCGCGCACGCCACCACCCACGGCGCGCCGACCTGGTCTTGGCCGGATGGCAGGTCTTCGATCCCCTTCTGCACGCCCAGCACCTGCGTACCGGTCTGCCATACCCACCGGCACCCGGCAGCAAAGAGAGGTGACGATGCCGCACCACGCCCTGGAATCCTCCTGACGCGTCCGCTGGTCCCGGCGGAGCTCCAGGACGCCGCCCGCGTGCTGCCGCTCGCGACCAACCACGACACCATCCGCCTCATGACCCCCGTACGCGCCAAAACCCCCGGCCGCGCCGCACACCGGCCGCGCCGGCACCTCGCCACTCGGCTTCCCGCGGACGTGATCACCACCCACTACCCGGACGCCGGCGGGCAGGTCCTGCTCAACCTCGCCTTCCCGCCCGCCGTCCACGCCACGATCCGCCACGCCGCCCATGGAACGGATCAGAGCCCGGAACTCTTCGTGAAGCTGGCCCTGCACCGCGCACTGGCCCAGCACGCCGGTGACGAGGCCGACCGGCTCGACCGGGCCGTGCAGCACCTGCTCGCCGGTACCACGGCCGCACACCTCCTGGCAGCCGTCGGCCATGCCCTGACCCGCACCCCGGAAGCAGCCCCCGCATGAACCCGACCGACGAACAGACGGCCGCGGCCGACGCCTTCCACGCCGGCCAGCACCTCGCTTTGCAGGCCGGCGCGGGTACCGCCAAGACCACCACTCTGACCCTGCTCGCCCGCACCACCAAACGCCGCGGCCGCTACCTCGCCTACAACCGGGCCATCGCCCAGAACGCACGCACCCCCTTCCCCGACACCGTGCAATGCAAGACCGCCCGCGCCCTGGCCCACGCCGCCGTCGGCCACCGCTACACCCGCCGCCTGAACGCCCCCCGCCGCCCGGCCTGGCAGACCGGTCAGGCCCTCGGCATCACCAAGCCGATCCGCATCGGCGAACGCGACCTCTCACCAAAGCCCCTCTCCAACGCCACGTTGCGCACCGTGGCCGGCTTCTGCCGCACCGCCGATGAGACGATCACCCGCCATCACGTCCGCCGCTTGCGCGGTCTGGAAGACAAGGACCTGCACACCCAACTCGCCGCCCATATAGTGCCGTTCGCCGAGAAGGCCTGGGCTGTCCTGCAGCACCCCGACGATGGGGCCGTGCGCTTCGACCACGACCACTGCCTGAAGATCGGGGCTCTGAGCCAGCCGAAGACCGATGCCGACTTCCTGCTGCTGGACGAGGCCCAGGACACCAACCCGGTCGTCGAGCGAATCTTCCTTGATCAGCGCGGCCACGCCCAGCTGGTGATGGTCGGCGACTCCGCCCAGGCCATCTGTCAGTGGCGCGGCGCCAAAGACGTCATGACCGGCTTCGAAGGGCATCCAACTCGTCCTGTCGCAGTCCTTCCGCCTCGGTCCCCGCCCGGCTCAGGAGGCCAACCGCTGGCCGGCCATCGCCGAGACGCCGGTCCGCCTGGCCGGCACCCCCGCCGTGCCCGCCGAACTCGGGCACCTCGTCCGCCCCGACGCCGTGCTGTGCCGCACCAACGTCGGCGCCATGGCCCACGTCATGGACCTGCTGGCCGCCGGCATACCGCGTGGGACTGTCCGGGGGAGGGGACAGCCTGCGCGCCTCGGCCCTGGCCGCCCGCGACCTTCAAGGAGGGCCGCCGCACCTCCCACCCCGAACTGGTGCTGTTCCCCTCCTGGGGCGAACTGCAGGACTACGCCGCCCATGACCCGGCCGGACGTGACGATCCACCCCCTCGACCAGTCCGGCGTGGCGCGCCAGCTTCAGCGGGTGGTGGAACACCGGTCGACGAACGTGCGCCGCTGGGACAAGATCGTCGGATTCTGGGCTGCCGGTGACCACCAGGGCCTGGACGATGCCTGGACCGCCGATGTCCTGCCCGATCTGGGCTCTCAGTGGGGCCAGTACGAGTACGTCAAAAACATCGGCTTCGCCGCGTAGCAGCCGGCGACCGGCAGAAAAATGGTCTTCAGCGCCTGCTGTCATGGCGTAGTGTGGCGCGAACCGACGCGGGGTGGAGCAGCTCGGTAGCTCGCTGGGCTCATAACCCAGAGGTCGCAGGTTCAAATCCTGTCCCCGCTACTGCAGGCTGGAGGGCCCGGAACCATACGGTTCCGGGCCCTCCAGCCGTATGAGACCTACATGTCGGCAGCCGTCATGCCCAACCGCCAGGTCAGATACGA
This sequence comes from Streptomyces sp. NPDC091279, assembly GCF_044757465.1. Classification (NCBI taxonomy): domain Bacteria; kingdom Bacillati; phylum Actinomycetota; class Actinomycetes; order Kitasatosporales; family Streptomycetaceae; genus Streptomyces; species Streptomyces sp. NPDC091279. The sequence continues at coordinate 638,633 of NZ_JBIVVA010000004.1, forward strand.
GCGCTGGCCCACCGAACCGGTCCGGGACGCGATCCGCTCGTGCCCCGACGCCAGCATCAGGTGACCCCCCTCCGCCGGACGGGCCGTAGCGGGCACCCCCCTGCGGTGGCGCCCCAGCCACATCAGCAGCGCCTGGCATCCTTCAGCCACGTCCACCCCCCCCCACCCGGCCATCAACTGCTCCACGCCCGCGAGCCATCGGGACCGGTCCGCCGTATCCCGCTGCCCCGCCCGTTCGAAGTCCAGCATGGCGCCCGCGAGCTCCGCGGCCTCCGGGGCAGATCACCAGCGGGGCCGCACGCATCTCCCGCGCGTCCAGCCCAGCCGTCCAGGCTCGCCGCACCCAGCACCCAGCACCCAGCACACGGTGTCCGGCATCCGCGTCCACCAGTACACCGCCACCTGGAAGGCATCGGCGAACAACTCCTCGCCCGCCGACCCCCACCGCCTGGCCAGCTGCTGGCGCACGCGGTGCGCCGTCACCGTCCCGGGCAGTCCGGCCAGCTGCACGAAGTCCGGACCGCGGCCGCGGGAGTCGTCCGACCAGTAACCGTGCCGCAGGCAGACCTGTCAGCTGTCCGAAGCCATCAGCCACACCGCCTCACCGGCACCCAGGGCATCAGCGCACAGCGGGCAGTACCGCACGAGGTGCCTCGCCACAGGCTCCCAGGGCCACCCCCACTCGGCCGCCTCCTGGCCTGGCAGCAGGCGCTCCGCGCCCAGGCTGGGCAGATCCTGCCGCAGGAGATCAGCCGCCCGGTCAGCCAGGACAGCCAGATAGCGCAGCCCCGCCTCGTTCACGGTGGGGAAACGCGCCTTGATGCGCACGTACGGGGTCGGTCATCCCACGGTGCACAAGGCGTTGAAGTCCGCGTGGCCGCAGCCGCGGAAGAAGCTCCCGCCCCGGCCGACCCGGCTCGATCCGTTCAAGCCGCTGGCGGACGAGATGCTGCGGGCGGACCTGGACGCGCCGCGCAAGCAACGGCACACCGCCAAGCGTGTCTTCGACGGGCCGGTCGATGAGCATCACGCGGACGGAATCTCCTACGGCATGGTCCGCGCCTATGCCGCGGTGCGCCAGGGTGAGATCCGGGCCGAGGCCGGACACGGCAGCGCGGAGGTGTTCGTGCCGCAGTCCCACTGTCCCGGGCAGGAAGCCGAGGCCGACTTCGGGGGCGTCATCGTATGCCTGGCCGGGCAGACCGTGGGCGGGAGCCTCAGAGGGCACCGGGCCAGTCGGCGTCCTCGCTCAGCAGGGCGCGGGCCAGGGACCGGTAGAAGAGGAGGACCCCGGGTTCCTTGGGGGACAGGTGGCCCCGTTCGGCGAAGCGCGATCCGGCGCCCCGCTGGACCCTCTCCAGGCCCCGGCGGTCCTCGGCGTTGATCAGGGCGGCGTAGGCCTCGGCCTCCTTCCGTACGGTCTCCCGATCCTGCCCCTCGATCATGGCGGCGGGCATCAGGACCCCGCCCCGGACCGTGGTGCGGTCGAGGGCCGAGGGGATGAGGCTGAGCCAGATCACCATGTCGCCCGAGGCGGCGAGGCTGCCCGAGGGGAAGACGAAGAAGCCGTACAGATGAGCCCGTTCCTCCTCTGTGAGGTCCAGGATGACGGGTTCCAGCGGGGTCGAGTACCGGACCCTCATGCTGTCGGCCCAGGGCGAGTCCGCCCGGACCCTCGTCTCCGCGCCGCCGGGCGTGGTCGGTTGCAGGGTCTCCGGGTGGAAGCCCATGACGTGATAGTTCTCGTGCGCGTTCTCGACGGCGACCTTCCAGTTGCAGTGCCACTCCTTCGTCCAGCCCGCGACCTGGGTCAGCTCCGGCAGGCGGTAGTTGGCCAGGTCTTCGTCGATCCGACGCAGATGGGGCCCCAGGGCCTCGGCCGAGGCGTCGAGGTTGACGAAGACGAATCCGTGCCACTCCTCCACCGCGAACCGCGGCAGCTGACACGCCGACGGGTCGAACGCCGGGTTCCGCTTCATGTGGGTGGCGCCGACGAGCCGGCCGTCGAGCCCGTACCGCCACAGGTGGTACGGGCAGGTGAACACGTCCGTGCGGCCCGAACCCTCCTCCACCACCGGCATCAGCCGGTGCCGACACACCGGCGACATCCCGCGCAGCACTGCGTCCTCACCCCGGACCACCACCACCGGCTCGCCCGCGACCGACAGGGCCACGTAGGACCCGGTCTCCGCCAACTCGTCGGCGTGCGCCACCAGCACCCAGGAACGTCCGAACACCCGCTCCCGCTCCACCTCCCACAGCTCGGGCGAGGTGAACGCCGCCGGCGGCAGGCTCAACTCCTCGGCGTCAGGCCCCAGATACCGCTCCAGTTCCGCCACGATCTCCCCGACGTCCACGTCGGCCCTCCGCTCGTTCCGGCTCTCGTTCCGGTCCGGCCGAGGGTGACCGCGCGTCCTGGTGAAACGGTCGCCACCCGATCGACGCTCCACCGGCGCCGCCTCCACCCGTCCTGGGCGATTTCTCCAGTCTCCCTTCCGACGATCCGTCCATGTACGGCGCTGACCTCACCGAGATCCACGACCTGATCCACGAGAGCCGCGGCAAGGACTACGGGGCCGAGGCGCGCGAGCTGACCCGGCGCGTGCGCCGGCTGCGGCCCGACGCGCGCTCCCTCCTCGACGTGGCCTGCGGCACCGGAGCACACCTGCGCCACTTCGCCGGGCTCTTCGACGCCGTCGCGGGCCTCGAGCTGTCCGAGCCCATGGTCCGCGCCGCGCGCCGTGCGCTGCCGGACATCCCCGTGCACGTCGGCGACATGCGCGCCTTCGGCCTCGACACCCGGTTCGACGTGGTCACCTGCATGTTCGGGTCCCTCGGCTACGCGACCACCGAGGCCGAACTCCATGCCACCCTGGCTGCCTTCGCCCGGCACTTGACGCCGGGCGGAGTGGTGGCCGTGGACCCCTGGTGGTTCCCCGAGACGTACCTCGATGGGCACGTTTCGGCGGACACGACCACCGTGGCGGGGCGGACCGTGGCCCGGGTCTCGCACTCCGCGCGCGAGGGGGAGGCGTGCCGGATGGACGTGCACTACGTGGTGGCCGACGCCCACGCGGGCGCCCGGCACTTCACCGAGACCCACCGCATCTCCCTCTTCACCCGCGCGGCCTACGAGACGGCCTTCCGGGCCGCCGGCCTCACCGTCGAGTACGTCCCCGGTCCGCACTCCGGCCGGGGTCTCTTCCTCGGAACCGCCCCGTGAGACCAGGCCTCGTGAAGCCCGGCCTCGTGAGGCCCCGAAAAGCCCACCCGACGACTCCTGCCTGGGGGCAGCATGCGCGTCCTGTTCGTGACCTCTCCGGGCCTCGGCCACCTCTTCCCGACCGTCCCCCTCGCCCAGGCCTTCCGCGCGGCCGGCCACCGGGTCCGGTACGCCACCGGCGGGCTCAGCCTGGCCGCCGCCGAGGCGGGGTTCGACGTCGTGGACGTCACCCCAGGCCTGGACTACCTGCCCGTCTACGTGCCCCAGGAGCCCGGGGCCGACAGCCCGGCGGACCACCCCATGTTCGCCGAGGACCCCGAGGACGCCGAACTGGCCACGCTCTTTGCCCGGGTATCCGGGGTCATGGTGGACGGTGCCCTGGCGGCGGCCCGGGACTGGTCCCCCGACCTGGTGGTCGCCCCGCCCCTCCAGGGAGCCGGCCGGCTCCTCGCCGCCACGCTCGGCGTGCCCCTGGTCGAGCCCCGCCTGGGTTCGTACGACAGCGGCGCCCGGCTCCGTGCCCTGCTCCGCACCGGGATGGAACCCCACTGGGCCCGGCACGGCGTCACTGGCGAACCCCCGGCGACGATCCCGCTCACCACCCTCCCGCCGAGCCTCACCGCTCTCCTCCCCGAGGACCGCCGGACCCCCGAGGCCCGGCCCGTGCGCCATCTGCCCTTCAACGGCGGGGCCGTGCTGCCCGGCTGGCTCGCGGAATCCCCCCGGCTGCCGCGCATCGCCGTCACCCTCGGCACCATCGAGGCCCAGTGGGGCGGCCTCGCGATCCTGGGCCCGCTCATGGAGGCGGTCCGGGGCGTGGACGCCGAGTTCGTGGTCACTCTCGGAGGCGGCGACCCGGCCCTGCTGGCCGACGTACCGCCCAACGTCCGGCTGGTCGACTGGGCCCCGCTCGACCTGCTCCTCGACACCTGCACCGCGATCATCCATCACGGTGGCAGCGGGACCATGCTGACCGCCGCGGCCGCCGGGCTCCCGCAGTGTGTCATCCCGCGCGGCTCCTACCAGCAGACGGGGGCCGACCTGCTGCCCGCGCGGGGCATCGGGATCGTGGCGGAGCCCGGGACGCTCGGCGCCGCCGAGTGCCGGACGCTTCTCAAGGACGAGCGCCTCCGCGACAACGCCCACCGGGTCCGGGACGAACTGCTCGCGATGCCCACTGCGGCCGAGACGGTCGGCGGGCTCGTCGAATACCTCGGATGAACGCCCTCCCACGCCCTCCCAGACGACGAGGAAAGACGATCACATGCTGACAATCTCCGATCTGACGGAGAGCGGCCTGCCGACCCAGGAGACCCTCCGCCGCTTCCACGACCAGGGATTCGTCCACCTCCGGGCGGTGCTGTCCGCTGAGGAGGCTGCCGGCTTCCGGGCCGCCGCCGAGGAACTCCTCGCCGAGGAGGGCCCGGAGATCTGGGGCGCCTCCGAGGAAGAGACCCAGGTCCACTACGTCGAGGCGGCCTGGCGCAAACACCCCGGCCTGCGCCGGCTGGCCCTGCACCCCGTGGTCACCCGGGCCGCCGAGCACCTCGCCGGCGGGTCGCTGCGGCTCTATGGCACCGACGTGCTCAAGAAGGACCCCGACGTCCACCTGCCCACCGTGGTCCACGACGACGAGCCGGGTCTCCCGCTCGCCGGCCTGACCCGGACGCTGACGGCGTGGATTCCCCTGGTGGACGTGCCCGCCGACCGGGGATGCCTGATCTACGTCCCCGGATCGCACCGGCGCCCCCTTGAACACCGCCAGGTCCATCTGGCCGGGTTCCAGGACTACCGGCCGATGGAGGAGATCTGGCCCGAGTTCCCGTTCAGCCCCCGGGTGGCCGTCCCCATGCGCGCCGGGGACGTGGTCTTCCACGACTTCCGCACCGTGCACATGGCCGGGGTCAACACCGACGGGGAACGCCGGCTCGCCTTCGCCTCCGTCTACATGGACTCCGACGCCACGTACCGGCCGGGCGTCCAGGACCATCCGGTGGCCCACCTCACGCCCGGCGCGCCCGTCGACGGAGACCAGTTCCCCCTGATTGCCGCTGATCCCGGCGCCACCCTGTGACCATGGAGGCCGCGGAGCCGGCGGAGTTGGGGGAGCGGTTGCAGCGTGAGCACGGGACGTTGTGGCTGCACCGGCTCAGGGACGATCCGTACGCCGCTCTGCTCTGCGACATCGACGATGACCCGGGGCCGCTGCGCGAACGAGTCCTGGCGGCCGGGCCGCTGTGGCGCTCCGGCCCCGGGCCCTGGGTCACCGCCGACCCGGCCACGGCGGCCGCGCTGCTCGCCCACCCGGGCATCGGGCACGTGACGGCCCTGCCAGGGGAGGCTGCCGTGACGGACGTGCGGGTGCCGGAGGGCCTCGGCTCCCTGTGTGCTCGGCTGCTCGACGCGGCGGGGCCCGAGTTCGACCTGGTCACCGACGTGGCCGAGCCGCTGGCGGCGGGCGCCCTCGCCGAGGTGTGCGCGATCCGCGAGGCGGACCGCGGCCGGTTCGCCGAGGCCCTCGCCGCCTGCGGCGTTGCCCAGGACGCGGTGGTGTGCCCGCAGCGGCTCGCCACCACCAGACGCCTGCGTACGGGCCTCGACGAGCTGCGGTCCCTCCTCGACGGCGCTCTGCCCGACGCACCGGGCCCGGCGACGGTCGTCATCGCTGCCCGTGCCGGCGCCGACCTCGTCGCCCGGACCGTGCTGCGGGCGCGGTTCCCGCTGTCGGCCCGCGAGGCCGGGCAGACGGCCGAGGAGGCACTGCGCGCGGAGCCGCCCGGGTGGATCGTGCCCCTGGTGGCCCGGACCGACCTGGAGGTGGCCGGGGCCCGGATCGCCGCGGGAGAGCGGCTCGCGATCCTGCATGACGGCGGGCCGGGAGCGGTGACGGCACCCGCCCACCGCGCACTGGCCCCGTTCCACCGCGGCCTGGCCGAGACCGTCCTCGCGGCACTGGCGGACCGGTACTCCCAGGTGCGTCCCGCGACCCCCGTAGTACGCCGCCCCCGGGCCCCGCTGACCCGGGGCCCGGCCCGTGCCCGGGTCAGGACCACGGCCATCCCGACGGTCAACAGCGGTGCGGCCGGGACGATCACCCCGACGACGGCTGACCGCAGGGCGGCCGCGACGACCACGCCGGCGGCGGCCGCCCTCGGGGCAAGAAGAGGAGAAGCGCGATGAAGGTTCTGTTCACCTCGCTGGAAGGCAGCCACTTCCAGCTGCTCGCCCCGCTGGCGTGGGCGCTGCGCACCGCTGGCCACGAGGTGCGCGCCGCCTGCGTCCCCGGTGTGGCGGAGACCGTCACCCGGTCCGGGATCACCGCCGTCCCGATCGAGAGCCCCCCGTGGTACGAGGCCCTGGGCGAGTTCCACCAGGAGGCCATCGCCCACTTCGGCACCGCCGACCAGGACCGGGAGCCGGACCGGGAGGAGACCTGGGAGGAGCAGCTCGGCTACGAGAGCGTCATCGTCCCCGCCCTCAACTCCCGCCTGAACTCGGACACGATGATCGACGAGCTGGTGGCCCTCGCCCGGCACTGGCGGCCCGACCTCGTCATCTGGGAAACGCTCTGCCTGGCGGGCCCGGTTGCGGCGCTCACCGTGGGCGCGGCCCACGCCCGTCTGGTCTCCGGGCCCGAGCTGGCCATGCAACTGGGGACCCGGCGGGCCTTCCTGCGGCTCGCCGCCGAGCAGGAGCCCGAGCACCGCGAGGACCCCACGGCGGAGTGGCTGGACTGGACGCTCGAACGCCTCGGCGCCGGAGCCCGGTTCGACGAGTCCGTACTCACCGGCCAGTGGACCGTCGACACCCGGCCGGCGAGCCTCCGCGAGGACCTGGGCATCCCGACCGTCCCGGCCCGCTACATCCCGTACAACGGACGGGCGGTCGTGCCCTCTTGGCTCCGCGAGCCACCGCTGCGGCCCCGGGTCTGTCTGACCCTTGGGGTGAGCATCGACAACGGCTACGGCCTCTGGGACCTCGACACGGTCCTCATCGGCATGCTGGGCGCGCTCGGCGAACTGGACGTGGAGGTCGTCGCCGCCCTCTCCGAACGGCAGCGCGCCCATCTGCCGCCGCTCCCGGACACCGTGCGGGTGGTGGACCACGTACCGATGCACGACCTGCTGCCGACCTGCGCAGCGGTGGTGCACCACGGCGGCTACCAGACCAAGGCCACCGCCGAGTTCCACGGCGTCCCCCAGGTTCTGCTCACGGGCTGGGAGTGGGTCACCGAGTCCATGGGCGTCGCCTACGAGAAGCAGGGCAACCTCCTGTCCCTCCCGCTGCGCGAGTTCACCGCCGACCGCTTCCGAGAGAAGGTGGCGCGCGTGCTGGCGGAGCCGTCGTTCGCGGCGAACGCGCAGCGCCTGCGGGGGGAGATCGAGGAGATGCCGACACCCAACGAGGCCGTCGCCGAGATCGAGCGGCTCACGGCCCGGTACGGAAAGGAACGGCGAGAAGCATGACGCTCACGGAGCTCGTGACGGAGCTTGCGGGGTATCTGGAGGCGGACGCACCCGAGTTGAGCCTGTCCCCGGCGTCCTTCACCTCCCCCGAGTTGTGGGAGGCGGAGCGGGAGCAGGTCTTCGGACGGTCCTGGCTGCTGGCGGCCCACACCGACGAACTGGCCGCGCCCGGCGAGTCTTTGACCCTTTCGCCCGCCGGCCGGCCCGTCACCGTGTCCCGGGGCGAGGACGGGGCGCTGCGCGCGCGGTCCGCCCTAGGCCCGCACCGGCCGGCGCCGGCCGTGGAGGAGTGGCGGGGATTCGTCTTCGTCAATCCCGACCCGGACGCCGAGCCGCTGGCACCGCACCTGCGGCGGATCGGCGAAGAACTCGACGCCTACCGGCTGCCCGAGATGACACGGATCGCCGGCTGGACCGAGGAATGGCGGTGCAACTGGAAGATCGCGGTCCAGAACGCCCACGAGAACTATCACGCCATGGGACTCCACCCCACCACCGTGGCGCTCATCACCCCACCGGGCGGGGCCATGGAGGTGCGCACCGAGTCGTCCTGGGTGACCCGGCTCCTCAGCCCGTTCCGCGAACCCCTCGTGGCCACGGCGCTGCCGCTCTCCGCCGAACAGCGGGCCACCATGTACAACTGCGCCGTCTTCCCGTGCAGCAGCCTGGCGGCCTTCGGTGACTCCGTCGTCTGGATCACCATGATCCCGCTGACCATCGACCGCATCGAGGTTCGTGGCGGGGTGCTCATGCATCCCTGCGCCCTTGAGGGCCAGGACCGCGACGTGCTCCGCGAGCAGAACGAGGAGAGCGCCGCGGTGGTCAACCGGGAGGACCGGCTCGGCATGGAGGCCGTGCAGCGGGTGGTGAGCTCCCGCTTCGCGGAGCGCGGCCACCTCTCCCCGAAGGAACCCGGGGTCACGGCCTTCTACCGAAGCCTCGCCCGCGCTCTTGTCACCGGGTGACGTCCCCAACCCCGCCGCCCCGGTTCTCGAAGGCCACCGGGTCGAAGCCGCCGACCGCCGCCAGCGGGATCACCTCGAAGCGGAGGTGCGGGCTGAGGGGGTTCCCGTACAGCAGGGCGTTCAGCTCCTCGTGGGAATCCACCTCGTAGATCAGCAGGCCGCCCGAGGCGCCGACCCGGATCCAGTTGTGCCGGATGACCCCCTTGCCGACCAGTTCCTTGACGTACGCGAAGCCCTCGGGCAGCCGCCGCCGGAACTCGTCGGCGGGGATTCCGGTGGGGGACTGGGTCGCGAGGACAGCGAACAGCGCCATGATTCCTCCAACGTTCGGGATCTCGACGCCCGAGTCTCGGCCGCCCCGGTCACCGACGGATCGACGACGGATGGAGCCGACGGCGGGACGCGACCAGGGACTGTCGTCGGATGCTCGACCCGCACCGGACACATTGACTCGCGTGAATCTCCTGGTCACCGGAGCGGCCGGCTTCATCGGCTCGGCCTACGTCCGCACCCTGCTGTCCGAGAATCCGGCCGTCCACGTCACCGTACTGGACCGCCTGACCTACGCGAGCACCCTCGACAACCTCGACCCCTCCCACCCCCGACTGCGGTTTGTGCGCGGGGACATCTGCGATCCCGTCCTGGTCGACCGGCTGATGGCCGGCGCCGACCAGGTGGTGCACTTCGCCGCCGAATCGCACGTGGACCGCTCCATCTCCGGAGCGGAGCCCTTCGTCCGCACCAACGTGCTGGGTACCCAGACACTCCTTGACGCGGCCGTGCGCCACGGGACCGGCCCCTTCGTCCACGTCTCGACCGACGAGGTCTACGGCTCCATCCCCGAGGGCTCCTGGACCGAGGAGTGCCCGCTGAGCCCCAACTCCCCCTACGCGGCCTCCAAGGCGGCCTCCGACCTGCTCGCCCTGGCCCAGCACCGCACGCACGGACTCGACGTACGGATCACCCGCTGCTCCAACAACTACGGGCCGCGCCAGTTCCCCGAGAAACTGATCCCGCTCTTCGTCACGAACCTGCTGGACGGGGAGCCTGTACCGCTCTACGGCGAGGGCACCCACGTGCGCGAGTGGGTGCACGTCGAGGACCACTGCGCAGGCGTCGACCTGGTCCGCACCCGGGGACGGGCCGGGGAGGTCTACCACCTCGGCGGCGGCACCGAACTCACCAACCGGGAACTGACCGGACTGCTCCTTGAGGCCTGCGGGGCCGACCCGAACCGGGTCCGGCGGGTGCCCGACCGCAAGGGCCACGACCTGCGCTACGCCCTCGACGACGGCAAGGCCCGCGCCGAGCTCGGCTACCGCCCCCGGCACGCGTTCGCCGACGGCCTCGCGGCCACCGTCGACTGGTACCGGCAGCACCGTGACTGGTGGGAACCGCTCAAGCGCCGCCTGCGCGAACCGCTGGACACGGCGGTCCGGACCCCACGATGAGATGGCTGGTCACCGGCGCGGGCGGGCTCCTCGGCCACGAGGTGACGGCGGCCCTGGCGGCCGAGGGCGCGGACGCGGTCGGCCTGGACCGGCGGGCCCTGGACGTCACCTACCCTGACGCGCTCGCCGCGGCCTTCGCCCGGCACCGCCCCGGCCTCGTGGTCAACTGCGCCGCCTACACGGCCGTGGAGGCCGCCGAGACCGACGCGGAGCGGGCCTTCCGCGTCAACGCCGAAGGCCCCCGCCACCTCGCCGACCTCTGCGCCCGCCACGGGGCCCGTCTGCTGCACCTCTCCACCGACTACGTCTTCCCCGGCGACGCCGACTCCCCGTACCCCGAGGACCATCCCACGGCCCCCCTCAACGTCTACGGACGCAGCAAACGGGCGGGCGAACGGGCCGTCCTCGACCTCCTGCCGGACCAGGGAGCCGTGGTCCGCACCGCCTGGCTCCACGGGGAGCACGGGCCCAGCTTCGTCCGCACCATGACCGAGCGGGCGCGAGGTCACGAACCCGTGGACGTGGTGGCCGATCTGGTGGGGCAGCCGACCTGGGCGGCCGACGTGGCGCGCTCCCTGCTCGCCCTCGGACACACCCCGGGGACGAACGGCGTCTTCCACGCCACCAACGCGGGCCGGGCCAGCTGGTACGACCTGGCCCGCGAGGTGTTCCGGCTGGTCGGCGCCGATCCCGACCGGGTACGACCGGTGCCTGCCACGACCTTCGGCGGGCGCGCCTCCCGGCCCCGGTACACGGTGCTCGGCCACGACCGGTGGCGCGAGGCCGGCATCCCGGCGCCGCGGCCCTGGCGCGAGGCCCTGGCCGAGGCGCTGGGCCGGCTCAGCTGATCCGCCGGTGACGTGCGGTCAGCTCCTCAAGGACCGGGACCAATTCGGCGGGCGAGGGGGTGGCTCGGATCTCGTCCCGCAGCCGGGCCGCGTTCCGCGCGTACGAGGGCTCGTCCAGCACCCGTGTCACCAGCCCAAGCAGCTCTGCCGGGCGCAGCGCACCGGTCCCGGGCGGGCACAGTCCGGCACCCGACCCCTCGACCAGCGCCGCCCGGGGGTGGATGTCCCACAGGTCATTGGGGACGACGACCTGTGGTACGCCGTGCGCCAGCGCGTTCTGCGCGGTGCCGAAGCCGCCCTGGTGCACGATCGCCGAGCAGGACGGCAGCAGCGCGTCCAGCGGCACGAAGTCCACCACCCGCACGTTCTCGGGGACGTGGCCGACCTCGGCCAGTTGCCGGGCGTCGAGGGTCGCCACCACCTCGGCGTCCAGCTTGCCCAGCGCCTCCAACAGGGCCGGTACGGAGGCCTGCTCACCGCCCATCACCTCGCGAAACGAGAGCCCCAGCGTGAGACAGACCCGGCGCCGGGCCGGCGGCTCGCGCAGCCACTCTTGCACCACGGACCGCCCGTTGTACGGGACGTGGCGGACGGGGACCCACGGCAGGCCGGTGGGCCGGCGCAGCGAGGCCGGGGTGGGGTCGACGGTCCACTGGCCGGTCACCAGATCCTCCGTGAACCCGCCGCCGTACCGGGCCGCCGTCCAGCCGAGCCACTCGGCGAGAGGGTCCTCCCGCAGCTCCCGGGGCCGGGCGGCCAGCGAGGCCAGGTGCCGCTCCCGCACCGTGCCCACCAGGTCGAGTCCGTAGAGGAGCCGCGCGTGGGCCGCCCCGGAGGCGCGGGCGGCGACCGCCCCGCCCATCATCAGGGTGTCCCAGATCACGAGGTCGGGGCGCCACCGCCGGGTCAGCGTCACCAGGTCCTCCACGGTCTCCTCGGCCGAGAAGTTCTGGAATATGGCCGAGGTCATCACCGTGAACAGGCCGTCCAGGAAGTCGGGGGTCAGCCGCTCGGGCCGGTCCTCTGCCATTCGCATCAGTTCCTGGGCGTCCGGCGGCTCCACCAGGCGCTCGGCCGCCTTCTCCTGCCGCCGCCGCAGTTCCTCCACGGACTCGTCCTGCGCGAGCCGCGGCCCCACCGGGGTCGCGGGCAGCCCGGCGGCGGTGATGGTGTCCATGAGGTCGGGCTGACTGGCGACGCGCACGTCGTGTCCGGCAGCGCGCAGGGCCCAGGCCAGCGGCACCTGGACGAAGAAGTGAGGTGAGGCGGCCAGGGTTACGAACAGCACACGCATGGCGGCGAGGCTAGGGACCGGACCTCGACACGGCCTCGACTTCCGTTGGTACGCGCCGAGCCCTGGCACGTGCCGAGCACCGCTACGCGCCGGGCCGTTGTCTGCGGACGGGCAGCCAGGCCTCGTCGTCGGTGGCATGGGCCAGGACGCGCTGCAGGAGGCTGCGCAGGGTCTCGGCTTCTCCCGGGGCGAGATCGCCGAGCAGCTCCGCCTCCACCCGCTCCAGCGGCCCGTCGATCCGGGTCAGCAGATAGTGCGCGGTGTCGGTGATCTCCAGTCGGCGCGAGCGGTCGTCGGCGCCCGGTCGTCGGCGCACATGGCCGGCCTCGACGAGTTCGTTGACCAGCTGGTGCACCGACTGCCGGGCGATGCCCAGCTGACGGGCCAGCTCCGCCATGGTCAGCTCGGGTTCGAGCGAGAGCTGGGTGAGCAAACCGTACTGACGAACCGTCAGGTCGTACGCTGCCAGCCGCTCGTCCACCCGACGCGTCGCGACGGTGCTCGCCACGGCTAAGAGATAGGGGATGTGTGTCCTCAAGGCGATTCAACCTCAACCGTCGGAGACCGTGATCTTCTCGCTCCGACCGTATGTCATGTGCCGGTTGGGCGCGGGGACCGATGGGCGGCCACCAGCCGTTCGAGGACTGGGACGATCCCGGCGGGCGTCGGCGTCCCGAGCATCTCGGTGCGTACCCGAGCCGCCGCGCGCGCGAACGACGGGTTCTCAAGCACCCGCGTCACCATCGCGCGCAACCGGCCGGCCGTGAGTCGCTCAGGCGGACACGTCAGGGCCACTCCGGCCGCCCGGGCCTGCTCCGCGCGCGGGGTGTTGCACCACATCCGGGCCGGGACGACGACCTGCGGCACCCCGTGGGCCAGGGCGGTCAGGAAGGTGCCCGCCCCGCCGTGGTGGATGATCGCCGCGCAACTCGGCAGCAGCTCGTTCAGCGGGACGAAGTCGACCGCCCGGACGTTCGGCGGCAGCGGGCCGAGGGCGTCGAGCTGCTCGGCGTTGAGCGTGGCCACCACCTCCACGTCCAGATCGGCCACGGCCTCCAGCAACTCGCCGACCGACGCCTGGTCCTCGCCGACCACCTCCCGGAAGGAGACGCCGAGGGTGAGGCAGATCCGGCGACGCCGCCCGGCGTTCTCGTCCAGCCAGCCGGGCACGCTCGCGGGGCCGTTGTACGGCACGTAGCGCACCGGAACCCGGGGGAGGGAGACCGGCAGGGCGAGGGAGGTGGGCACCGGGTCGAGGGTCCACTGGCCGACGACCAGCTCCTCGTCGAAGCCGCAGCCGGGACCCTCCAGACCGTGGCGTTCCAGGACGTGCCCCAGCCACTCCTCCAACGGGTCGTCCCGCAGCTCCGGCGGCAGCCGGTCGAGGGCGGCCCGGTACCGCTCGCGCAGCAGACCGATCAGGTCGAGCCCGTACATCAGCCGGGCGTGCGCGGCGCCGCTGGCGCGGGCGGCGACCGGGCCAGCGTAGGTCATGGTGTCCCAGACCACCAGGTCCGGTCGCCAGTCCCGGGCGAAGGCGACCAGGTCGTCGATCATCCGGTCCGGCACCGTGTTCCGGTGGACCAGCGGCGTCCAGGCGGCGAAGACCCCGTGCAGGTGCTCGGGCGTCAGCCGCTCGGGGCGGATCTCGCCCGGATCGAGGACCCGCAGCCAGGCGTCGTCGCGCAACTCCTCCACCACGTCCGCGTCGTCGGGGTTCATCTTGGCCGCGACGCGCAAGGGTTCACCGACCGGCACCGCCGTCAGGCCGGCCCGGGTGATGTCCTCGACCACGTCCGGCTGGGTCGCGACCCGCACCTCGTGACCGGCCGCGCGCAGCGCCCAGGCGAGCGGGACCTGAGCGGCCACGTGGGTGGCGGCGGCGAAAGGCTGGAACAGGACGCGCATCGGCGCTCCCCTCTCGGACATACGGACTCGGTCGACGCACGGGCGGGGGCGCCGGGCGGGACGGCGGGGGTCACGTCAGGGAGAGTCCGCCGTCCACCGGAACCACCGTCCCGTTGGCGTAGGCGGCCTCCGGCCGGGTGAGCTGCACGATCCACCAGGCCATCTCCTCGGGGCGGCCGACCCGGCCGCTCGGCGTCCGGGCGGCGATCCCCTTCAGGAAGTCCGTGTACGCGGGGTCGCCACCGTCCGGCCCCGGACCGGTGCTGACGTCGGTCACCCCGGGGGCGACTCCGACCACTCGGATGCCGCGCGGGGCCAGCTCGACGGCCCAGGTGCGGGTGAGGAAGTCGAGCCCGGCCTTGGCGGCCCCATACAGGCCGTTGCCGGGCCAGGACCGCAGGCCGAGGGCGCCGGACGAGCCGATGTTCACCACCGTGCCGGACCGTTCCGCCAGGGCTTCCAGTGCGGCCCGGGTGAGCAGGACCGGGGCCAGGAGGTTGGTGTGGAGTTGCCGTTCGGCCTCGGCCCGGTCGAGCGTGGCCAGCGGGCGGTACCCCATCGCGGCCGCGTTGTTCACCAGGACGTCGAACTGGCCGAGGACGCTCAGGGCCGTCTCGACGATCCGGTCGTGGGCGTCCGGCTCGGTGAGGTCGGCGACGAGGCCCTGGATGCCGGGGTGTCCCTCGGCGGTCGCGTCGAGCGTGGCCCCGGTGCGTCCGACGACGAGCACCCGGTCCCCGCGCGCGGCGAACGCGCGGGCCGTGGCCCGGCCGATGCCGGTGCCGCCGCCGGTGATGACGATCCCGCGCGCGGCTCCGGCCCCGGGCCGGACCTCACTGTCGGTTCCTTCGGTTCGCGTGTTCATGCCCCGCAGGATCGACAGCGGACCTCGTATGCGCCTCGACCTTCGCGCACCGGGCTCCGCTGCCGGGGTTCCGCCTCTCAGGCGCCGGTGGCCAGGGCCTCCAGCGTGGCGGCGAGCGCGGCCGGCGTCGGCGTCTCCGCGGCCTCCTCGCGGAGCCGCCCGGCCGCGGCCCGATGGGCGTCGTCCTCGACCAGCCGCTCCACACCGGCCCGGATCGCCGCCTCGTCCGCGAGGTGCCCGGGGACATGGAGCGCGGCCCCGGTGGCGGCCACCCGCTCCCCGGTCACCTGCTGCTCCGACGCGAACGTCGCTATGAACTGCGGCACCCCCGCCCACAGGGACGTCAGCGTGCTGCCGCTGCCCCCGTGGTGGACGACGGCGGCGGAGCCCGGCAGCAGGGCAGCCAGCGGCAGGTTCTCCACCACACGGACGCGGGACGGCACCGGGCCGAGCGCTGCCACGTCCCGGGCGGTCGCGGTGAGCACGACCTCGCAGTCCAGTCCGTCGAGGGCCGCGACGATCCGGGGGAGCAGATAGGAGTCGGGCCCGGAGACGGTGGACAGGGCCGTGGACCAGGTGACGCAGACCCTGGGGCCCTCCGGCGGTCGCGCGGTCCACGCCGGGGCGGGCCCGGCCCCGTTGTACGGGACGTAGCGGACTGGCAGCCGCTCGGCCTCGACCGGCACTTTCAGGGACGGCGGGTTGGGGTCCACGACCCGCTCGATCATGGCCAGGTCGAACGGCCCCAGGCCGTACCGGGCGAACGATCCGCTGTGATCGGTGGGGACGATCCGCATGTGCTCGGGATCGTGCGGGCTCGCAGGACCCCAGAGACAGAGTACCGACACAACGTCCAGGACCTTGGCCGCCAACAGTCCTTCCAGGCTTCCCGGGTCGTGCAGGACCAGGTCCGGCCGCCAGCCCCGGGCGTAAGCAACGGCCGCGTCGAAGCTCCGGGCCGTCGACGCGGCCAACTCCGGCGCGACCTCCCGGTCGAAGTGCCCGATGTCGAACGCGTCGAGGCGGTCGAGCCGTTCGCCCGTCAGCGGGTGAGGAGGGAGCCACGGGTACGGCCAGATCCCGTCCACCGCCTCTGTGTAGTACTGCAGCCGCAGCCGCAGGACCTCCTCCATTCCTCCGAGGACCGGTACGGGCACGAGACCGGCCCGGCCCACCGCGGCGGCCTGCGAGGGGGCGCACAGCACCCGGACCTCGTGGCCGGCCGCCTGGAGCGCCCATCCCAGCGGCACCATGGCCGCGTACTGGGTGGGCCACGTGGACACGGTGAACAGAACGCGCATGCTCGATTCCCTTCGTCTCGCTCGGCGGCTCACTTGGCGCCGAGGGCGGTCCACACGTCCGCGTCCATCCACGTGGGCAGGGTGTCTTCCCCGTTCGTCCCCTTCTCCACGAAGACGATGTTGTGGTACGCGTGCACCGCCGTGACGGTGCTCTGGGTCGGGGTGGGGCGGGTGACGGCGGGCTCGCGGTGCTCCCGGTGGTGCAGGTCGTCGATCAGCCCCTTGACGAGCCCGAGCGAGGTGTCGTGACCCGCGATCCCGCCCGTACTGCCGCCGAAGTCCGTGAAGTAGGCGGTCTGGAGGTCCTCGATCACATAGAGACCGCCGGGACGCACGTACGGGAAGAGAGTCCGGAACGAGGTGCGCACATGCTCGTTCACATGACTGCCGTCGTCGATGACGATGTCGAACGGTCCGTGCTCCCGGGCCAGTTCGGTCAGGAACTCCGGGTCGTTCTGGTCGCCGACCAGCGCCGTGAGCCGGGGCTCGGTCAGCGCCGTCTTGTCGTAGATGTCCAGACCGAGGACGGTGCCCCGGGGGAAGTAGCGCTTCCACATCTTCAGCGAGCCGCCGCCGAGGTCGTCGTCGAACCCGCCGATGCCGATCTCCAGGACTCGCACCGGCCGGTCCCGGTAGCGGGCGAAGTGGCGCTCGTAGTGGGCCGTGTACCAGTGGAAGCTGGCCCACTTGTCGGAGCCGTACCGGATCGAGAGCTCGCCCAGGTCGGGGCAGCGCCCCGTGCAGCCGGCCATCAGGGTGGCGGTGGCCTGGGCCGCCGTGCGCAGCACCGTGTTCATCTCGGCGAGCAGTTCCCGCACTTGCCCCGGGTCCTCGGGCGTCGCCACGAAAGAGTTGTGGAAGTCCCCAGTGCGCGGGGAGTCCGCCGGCCCGTAGAGCCGGCGGACCAGCCCCGACGCTGTGAAGGTCACCCGGGAGCGTGGCCGCGCGGAGTCGTCCCCGACCACGCGGATCGGTTCGTCGCGCACCATGCGCAGGACGGCGGAGTGCCGCTCCCCGCCGTGGGTGACGTCCAGGGCCACGTCGACGGGTGCGGTGTTGACCGGCTCCGGGCAGCGGAACAGCACCTCCTCGACCAGGACGCGTGCCACGTCGGTCAGACCGGCGTCTTTCAGCACGGCGTCGATCTCCTCGTCGGAGCCGACTCCGGCCCGGACCAGTCGTCGGATCAGAGCGTTCTGTGCGACATCCACCATGAGGGCGTTTCCCATCGGTCCGCGAAGAGGGTCTTGACCACCGTCGGCGGACCGCCTGGAAACCCGCTCAACCGCCGCTGAACCGTCGGGACGCGGCCCGTCAGAAGTCCGCCCGGTGGTCGGCCACCCACTGGGCGAAGGTGCGGGCCGGCCGCCCGGTGACCAACTCGGCGGTAGGGCCCACCGGTACGTCCACCGGGTCCTGGAGCAGCCAGTCGACCGCCTCGGCGGGCATGCCCTGGCCCAGCCACAGGGTGCGGGCCCCGTCCACTGTCAGCTCCTCGAAGCGGATCTCGCGGCCGAGGACCTCGCTCAGGACGCGTACCTGCTCGGCCTTGGCCAGGGACTCCGGACCGGCGAAGGAGTACGCCTTCCCCGCGTGCCCGTCCTCCAGCAGCGCCGTCACCGCCACGTCGGCGATGTCGGCCTCGTGCACGGGGGTGCTGCGGGTCGCGCTGAAGGGGGCGCGGACCACGCCCTCGGCCCGGATCGAGGGGGCCCACCAGTGCAGCAGGTTGGCCATGAACTCACCCGGCCTGACATGGGTCCACTCGAGGCCGGACGCCTCCACCGCCCGTTCCACCGCCGTGTGGTGGTCGCCGCTGTAGTCCCCGTCGGCGTACTCGGCCGCCACCGAGGAGAGCACGACGATCCGCCGCACCCCCGCCTTCGCCGCCTGCGCGGTGAACTCCTCAGCAGTCCCAGGCAGTGGGAAGAGGTACGCCCGGTCGACACCGGCGAGGGCCGCGTCGAGACTCGCCGGATCGGCGAGATCACCGCGGACCGTCTCCACCCCCTCCGGCAGCGAGGCCTTCTCGGGCGAGCGGGTCATCGCACGGACCCGCTCGCCCGCCTCCAGCAGCCCTGCGACCACGTGCCGGCCCACGTTCCCCGTGGCACCCGTCACCAGAACGGTCATGGTCTCTTCTCCTTCATCGCTCATCTCGTGTTCGGCGGGCCCGGGCCCGGACCCGCCGACCTTTCCGGTCCGTTCTCTCGAACGGCTGGAGCCGCGGTGAACGCGGCCGGTCCACCACCTGTCGAGCGCCCGTTGCCACCCTCGGGCCCCGTACGCACATCCGATGCCACGATCCGGGAGGCACCATGACCGCCACCGAAGGACGCGTCGCCGTCATTACCGGGGCGACCAGCGGGATCGGCCTGGCCGTGGCCCGCTCGCTCGGCAGGGACGGCCTGCGGATCTTCCTCTGCGCGCGGGACGCCGACGCTGTCGCCGCGACCGTCAAACTCCTGCACCAGGAGGGTGTGGACGCCGACGGGCAGACCTGCGACGTGCGCTCCACCGAGCAGGTGGACGCCCTCGTGCGCGCCGCCGTCGACCGGTACGGCCCGATCGACGTCCTCGTCAACAACGCGGGACGCAACGGGGGCGGCCCCACCGCCGGGCTGACGGACGAGCTGTGGCTCGACGTCGTCGACACCAACCTCCACAGCGTGTTCCGGGTGACCCGGGCCGCGCTGACCACCGGGGGCATGCTGGAGCGCGGCCGGGGACGGATCGTCAACATCGCCTCCACGGGCGGGAAACAGGGCGTGGTGCTCGGTGCCCCCTACTCGGCCTCCAAGCACGGCGTTGTCGGCTTCACCAAGGCCCTGGGCCTGGAACTGGCCAAGACCAACATCACGGTCAACGCCGTCTGCCCCGGGTACGTCGAGACGCCGATGGCGGAGCGGGTTCGCGCGGGATACGCGGCGGCGTGGGACACCACGACCGAGGCGGTGCTCGAACGGTTCCAGGCGAAGATCCCCCTGGGCCGGTACACCACCCCCGAGGAGGTGGCGGGCCTGGTCGGCTACCTGATCACCGACATGGCCGCGCCCATCACCGCCCAGGCCCTCAACGTCTGCGGCGGCCTCGGCAACTACTGACCCCAAGAACCCGGAGGCTCCCGCACACCCCGCCCGAAGGCCCGCCGTCGAGGGCCCGGTCACTCCGGATCGACGTTCCGTCCGGTCACGTCCGGGTCCGGGTCGGCGGGTCTCCCCTTGAGCTCATGGAACCCGGGAGTACCGGTCACCAGCAGCGTGCCGTCCCACAGCCGCCCGGCCTCCTCCCCCCTCGGTACGCGGGAGATGACCGGCCCGAAGAAGGCCGGCGGGGAACGGTGCGGCTCGGCTGGCTCCCCGACGGCGACTACCGGCGTCCCGGGCCGTGGGCCGAGGAGCCGTACGGCCTCTTCGTGGGAGGCCCGTAGTTCCTCGTCGTAGGCGGTGGAGGTCCCGGCCGCCGCCAGCTCCGTCGGCAGGCCCGCGTCGGCCAGGGCCAGGGCCGGATCATTGATCCACTTCCTGGTGTTCCCGCCGTGTTCCCCGGGGGAGTCGAGATCGGCCCACAGCGAGGCGTGGAAGCGGGCCAGGGCCTCCTGCCCGTGGTGGTGCCGGACGGCGGTGCCGATCCGCACCGGGATCATCAGGTACCCCTCGGGGTCGCCCTCGGGATCGTCGTCCCGGCCCTCGTTGAGGAGGGCCAGGCTCATCAGGTGCCAGCGCAGTTCCAGCGGGCGGACCCGGGCGGCTTCCCGCAGCCAGCGGGCGGTCAGCCAGGTGTAGGGGCAGGCGGGGTCGAACCAGACGTCCACGGTGCGGGGTTGGGGACGCGAGGTGTTCCGGAAGGCTTCGGCTGTCACGGTGCGGTCCTCCTTCGCGTACGGACTCGGACGGCTGCGGGCGGGTGCGGCGGACGGCGCGTCACACCGAGGCGTTGCGCATGCCGCGGATGCCGGCGACGACCCCCAGCACCGCGATGGCCGTCGCCGCGAGGATTCCGTACAGCACGCTCGTCTCGGCGAACTGGCCGTCGAACAGGCCGCGTTCGGCCTCCACCACATAGGTCGCGGGGTTGATCCGGCTCAGGACGTAGAGCCAGGTGGGGGCCGAGGCCTCGGTGATGGGCAGCAGGACACCGGAGAGCAGCAGCAGAGGGAAGAAGACCATCTGCTGCACCCCGTAGAACAAGGTCTGCTGCTTGCGGGAGTGGAGCGCCAGGGTGAACGAGAGGGCGCCGATCCCGATCCCGAAGACGGTCAGCAGTGCCAGGCCCGCCAGGGCGCCGAGCGGGCGGAGCCGGAAGTCGGTCGGCAGGAGCAGGGCGAGGATCAACAGGGCCTGCGCCAGCAGGATCACGACCTCCTTGAGTGCCCGCCCGACGAGCATCGCGGCCCGGTTCAGCGGGGTTACGAGCATGCGCTCGAAGGCCCCCGAGGACATCTCGTTGAGCAGGGAGGCCCCGGCTCCGGCGGTGGCGGAGAGGGCCAGCAGGACGAGCATGCCCGGCACGAACCACTGCCAAGGGGAGCCCGTGCCCCCGCCCGAGGGGCCCATGCTCGAAAGCAGGGGCGCGAAGAGGGCGAGGAAGAGGAAGGGCAGCAGCATCGTGAAGAGGAGGCCGGCCGGCTGGCGCAGCTCGGGCCTCAGCTCGCGGGCGAACGCGGTGCGGGTGTCGTTGAGCACCTTCATGGTCAGGCTCCGTCGTGCGTGGCGGTCGGGGCGTCGGCGCTCTCCCGCAGGGTGCGGCCGGTCAAGCTGAGGAAGACGTCGTCGAGGGTGGGGCGGGTGAGCCGGGCGGTGAGTGCCCGCACCCCGACCGCCTCCAGGTGCCGCAGCAGGACCGGGAGCTGGGTGTCTCCGTGGGGGGTGCGCACCCGCACCTCCGTGCCGTCAGCGGTGACCTCGTGGACGGTGGGCAGAGCGCGGGCGAACTCGACGGCCCGCTCGGCGTCGGCGCGGTCGGCGGTCCCCAGGGTGATGCGGTCGCCGGCCAGGTCGGCCTTGAGTTTCTCGGGGGAGTCGTCGGCGATCACCCGGCCGTGATCGACCACCATCACCCGTCGGGCCCAGAGATCCGCCTCCTCGAGGTAGTGGGTGGTGAAGACGATCGTGGTGCCGAGTTCCTTGTGCAGCCGCAGCACGTGCTCCCAGATGTTGGCGCGGCTGTGCGGGTCGAGCCCGGTGGTGGGCTCGTCGAGGAAGAGCAGTTCCGGCTCGTGGACCAGGGCCATGGCGATGTCCAGGCGGCGGCGCTGGCCGCCCGAGAGGGTGCCCACCGTCCGCTTTGTCAGGCCCTCCAGTTCGAGCGCGGTCAGCAGGCGCTCTGCCCGGGCGCGGGACTCTGGGCGGCTCAGGCCGTACGCGCGGCCCTGGGTGATCAGCTCGTCGCTGACCCGGAAGTTGCTGCCGGCGCTGTTGCCCTGACCGAGATAGCCGATCCGGTGGCGGACCCCCGAGGGGTCGGTCAGCACGTCGTAGCCGGCGACGACGGCGGTGCCCGAGGTCGGCGGGAGCAGAGTGGTCAGCATCCGCAGGCTGGTGGTCTTCCCGGCGCCGTTCGGGCCGAGGAAGGCGACCACGGAGCCGGCTTCGATGTCGAGGTCCAGGCCGCGCACGGCCTCGACGGTCTCTCCTTTGGCGCGGAAGCTGCGGGTGAGCCCGCGAGTGTGGATCATGGGTTCTCCCGTACGGGGTTCATGGGGGGGCGAGTCAGGGGGATCACGGCCCGCGCCCGGACCGGCCGGCTCGGTTCCTGGGCAGGGTGAGGGAAAGCCATAGGCGCTGGGCTCTTGACTTCTTCGAGCTTAGAAGCGCTAATAACGTCTTTGTCAGCCCCCTTGACAGTCTCGATCCGTCCTCCATACCGCCTTCGACCGCTTCGTCGAGCCGCCTCTCGAAACCGCCCGTTCCGGCCCGGCCGGCGCCGCCCGTACCAGCGCGACTCCACCGTCCTGCCGATGAGGACGCCCAGGCTGGCCGGGCCCGCCTCGGGACGGCCACCCGTGACCCGACGGGCGCCGAGCGCGACCTTTGGTGGGCTCACATTGGCGGCGGAGGCAACTTCGGCGTCGTCACCCGCCACCTGTTCGGTATCCGGACACCGACCCCCGGCTGAACACCTCGGGTGCGCCCTGGAGCCCCCTGTGCCACCGCGGCCGGAGCGGGCGGCTTCGCCGGGTCAAGGAACACTGGGACCCGCTGGACCTGTTCCGCCACGCACTCTCCGCCCGCCCGGCTGGCGGCCGGCGGCGCGGCCCACGGAGCGTCCGGCGGCACGATCCGCGGACGGCCCGGCGCCGAGCCGTCGTCGAGTTCCTGACCAGAGCCCCCGCAGAAGCTGACTCCGCTGCCCCAGAGCCGAACTGGACGGAGGACCATGTCACACCCCCGAACCACTCACCACACCGAGCACACGATCATGGTGACTGCCCCGGCGCGCCGCGTTTTCGACCTGATCGTCGACGTCGGCCGCTGGCCGGAGACCTTCTCGCCCACCGTGCACGTCGAATACGTCGACCGGAGCAGGACGGAGGAGCGCATCCGGATCTGGGCTACCGCTAACGGCGAGGTCAAGACCTGGACATCGCGCCGGGAACTGGACCACGACCACCTCCGCGTCTCCTTCCGGCAGGAGGTCTCCCAGCCCCCGGTGGCCGCCATGGGCGGGGAGTGGATTGTCGAGGCGGTCGACGACACCCGCACCCGGGTGCGCCTGCTGCACGACTTCAGGGCCGTCGGCGACGACCCTGACAACGTGCAGTGGACAGAGCAGGCGATCGACCGCAACAGCGGCGCCGAACTGGACGCCCTGCGCACCGCGGCCGAACGGACCGGGGACGCCGAGGACCTGACCCTGACCTTCGAGGACACGGTCCAGGTCCCCGGCGGCCTCAAGGACGCCTACGCCTTCGTCAACGAGGCGGGCCTCTGGCCCGAGCGGCTGCCGCACGTGGCCCGCACGGTCCTGGAGGAGGACGCTCCCGGAGTCCAGACCCTGGAGATGGAGACCCGGTCACCGGACGGAGCCACGCACACCACACGCTCCGTCCGGGTCTGCTTCCCGGACGAGCGCATCGTCTACAAGCAGCTGCGCACCCCCGCGCTGATGACGGCGCACATCGGGCGATGGCTGTTCGAGGAGGACGCGGACGGGGCCCGGATCACCTCCGTCCACACCGTGGTCCTTGACAAGGAGGCCATCCCGGCGGTCCTGGGACCGGACGCCACCGTCGCCGACGCCCGCGCCTTCGTCCAAAACGCCCTCAGCCGCAACAGCACCATGACCATGGAGCACGCGGCCGCCCACGCTCGTGGTTGACCGTACCTAGGCCACCGCCCCCCCCAGGGCACAAAGGAACGGGAGGGCCGGGAATCCCGGCCCTCCCGTTCCGCCGGTTCCGGACCGGCTCAGTCCTTCGGGCCGCCCAGGGCCGCCTCGGAGAGCCAGTCCACCGCGTCGGGATAGGTGAACGGGTGCATGAACGACCCCGCCCTGACGTCCCGGTAGAGACGCGCCAGTGGATGGGACCCCGAGTAGGAGGCGCCGCCGATCACCGTCACGCAGTCCGCGACGATCTCCGGTGCCAGCCGGTTTACTGTCAACTTGGCCCGCTGGAAGTCGAACATCATGCGCCGGCCGCGCTCCAGCGGATCGCCGTCGAACTCGTACGCCAGGTGGTCCGCCACCGACAGCGTGCCCGCCGCCGTAGTCCGGAGCGCGTGCAACCGGGCCTCGATCTCCGCGAGCAGCGTGCGCACCCCCGCCGACGGGGCACCACCGCGCCGTGTCAGTTCCGCCACCACGTGGTCCCGGGCGGCCTGGGCCACCCCCACGTAGATCCCCAGCATGGTGATCGAACTGACGGTCTGTCCGGCCAGGGCCGCGTCGTCACGCTCCCCGAGCGGCCCGCGCAGGAACACGTCCTCAAGGCGGACCGGGCAGTCCTCCAGGAGGATGTCCACGCTGCCGGAGGCCCGCATGCCGAGCCCGTCCCAGTTGTCCAGGACGGTCAGCCCCGAGGTCCGCCGGGGCAGTACGGCGGCGGCCGACCGCGTCACCCCCGCCACCTCCACCCGCGCCGAGACCACGAAGTCGGTGGCAATCGGTGCCATGCTCGCCAGCGTCTTACGGCCCGACAACACCCAGCCGCCGTCCGGCGCCGGACGCAGCCGGGTGACCACCCGACCCCCGCCCGCGTCCTTCACCGTGGTGCAGACCACCGCCTCGCCCGAGCCCATGCCCCGGAGCAGCCGCTCGGCCAGTGCCCGTGCCTGCTCGTCCCCGTGCCGCCACTCGTGGGTGAGCGTCAGCCCCCGGCTGAACTGCATGTGCAGGGCGAGCGCGGTGGACGCGTCCGCCTCGGCCACGGTCGTCAGGGCCAGGCAGACGTCGTGCAGAGAGGAGACGCCCAGCCCGCCGAGTTCCTTCGGCGCGGTGGCCCCGAGCACCCCGCTCTCGCGGAGCCCCTCGAACACCTCGACCGGGAAGGCGCCGTCCCGGTCCCCCTGCCGGGCACCGTCCCGCATCAGGGGAAGGTGCCCGGCCAACAGCGCGAGCAGCGCGCGGCCCGAGGAGGTCCTCGGGTCGCGCAGATCCGCCGTGACCGCCCGGTCCCTGTCGTACGTCGCCATCACGTTCCCCGCTTCCTTCGCTCGACTCCGGTCGCCTGGTGCGATCGGGACGGCCCGATGATGTCCGGCGCGGTTCGACGACCGTTGGAAAACCACTGCCCCCTGGTCCACCACCAGGTCATGCGCCCGCCTCGCGGAGATAGCGGTCCAGGGCAAGTCGGTGGTAGCCCGGCCCGAACACCGAACCGGCTGGCTCGGGCACCAGAGCCCGCAGCTTCTCCACCGACGGACAGTGCGAGAAGGCGCTCTCGCCCCCGCCCATCACCTCCTCCACGGCCTCAAGCCCCAGCCGCCGCTTGATGTAGGCGACGACGGCGAGGACGTCCACGCAGTCCCCGGAGGCCACGTTCACCGTCTCGTCGCGCACCCCGGAGGCCAGCAGGCGGTCGACGAGCCCGACGAAGTCCGCGACGTGCAGCAGATCGCGCCGGGCCCTCGGATGCACCCGGACCCGCCCCGCGCGCACCTGCGACACCAGAGCGGGCACCAGCCGGAAATCGGGCCCGTTCGGCCCCAGCACATAGGAGAGACGCAGCACGAGGTGCGCCACGCCGGACTCCCGGATCGCGGTCTCCAGGGTGAACTTGTGGCGGCCGTAGCGGGTGGTCGGGACGATCGGGTCGTCCTCGCGGCCCCGGCAGCCGGGACCGCCGTACATGCTGGCCGTGGAGAAGAAGACCAGCAGTTCGCCCCGGCTCCGGCAGCGCGCGATCGTCTCCCGTACGAGCGCCGCCTCCCGCTCGTGCTCGGAATCCGGCAGGTGCTGGCGCGGAACGCCCGCCGCCAGCACCGTCACCCCGGGGTGCGCTTCGCGCAACGGCCACAGATGCCGGGCGATGAAACCCTTGCCGATGATGTCCATGACCGCGTCACCCTAGGGGGCCGGTGCCACGCTCCCCTCGTGCCCGGCTCGACGGCCGGTCCGGCCGCAGCCAAGCGAAGTCGAGAGGGGGTCGAGGAGGCCTGCCTAGCGTTCCTGCCCATGGTGGCGAGCATGACCGACAGCGCACTGGGACGCGTCCTGCTGACCCTGCGCGGCGTCCAGTGGATTCTGGGCACGAAAGGTGACCCCTACGCACTGCTGCTGCGTGCGGCCGGAGACGACCGGGCCGAACTGGGCCGGCGCGTCCGCGAGCGGAACCCTCTGTACTGGAGCAGCGCCGAGGCCTGGGTGACGGGCGACCACGAGGTGGTCGCCGCCGCGCTGGCCGACCGGCGTCTCACGCCCCGGCCCCCCGACACCGGCGCCCCGATCGGGGAACCGGCCGGGGAACCCGCTCCGTGGGACGTGCCGACCCTGCGGGAAGCGCTGCCGCTGGCCGGGCTTCCGGTGGCGCTCGACCGGGAGGAGTACGCACGACTGCGGGGATGGGCCGCGCCCGTGCTCGGCGAGCGTGCCCTGCGCCGCCGGCACGCGGCGGCCGTCCGGGCCTACCGGCACCGGGCGTCGGCGCTGGGGGAGCGGTTCGATCTGATGGACGACCTGATCCGGCCCGCCACGGTGGATGCCGGGCGTGTCCTGCTCGGGGTACCGGAACACCGGGCCGCCCGCTTCGCGGAGCTCTGCGGGGAACTCACCGGCGTCCTGGACGCCACGCTCTGCCCCCCGCGCCTGGACACGGCCCGCCGGTACCGCGCCGCACTCCCGGAACTCCAGGCGCTGCTCGCGGAGACGCTCGGGACGTCCGGCGTGTCCGGAGCACCCAGTGCGTCCGGCACGTCCGGTGCTTCCGGCACCCACGGCCTGAGCCGTACGGCGGGCGCGGACACCAGAGCCCGCTCCGGCCTCCCCCGCCGTCTCTCGGCCACCCCCGCCCCCGACGGCCCGCCCCCGCCCGGGGACGTCCTGACGGTGTGCGCCCTGCTGGCCCTGGTCGGCATCGACGTCGCCGCCACCCTGACCGGCAACGCTATCGCACTCCTGCTGGACCACTCCGACCAGTGGCGGGCCCTGCGCGAGGACCCCGGCCTCACCCCCGCCGCCGTCGCCGAGACCCTGCGCCACACGCCCCCCGTCCGCCTGCACCGGCTGTACGCGCGCCAGGACCTGGAACTTGCGGGGACCCGGGTGGCGGCGGACGAGGAGGTCGTCCTGCTCATCGAGGCGGCCCACCGCGACCCCCGCCGCCACCGCGACCCGGACCGGTTCGACATCCACCGGCCCGCCCACGACCGGCACCCGCTCCCCGAGGACGGCCACGCAGGCGGTCTCGTCGGCCCGGCGGCGCGCCTGGCCGCCGAGGCCGCCCTTCGGGCCTTGGCCGAGGAACTGCCCGGCCTGGCCAGGACCGACGAGGTGCTGCGCCGCCTCCGCTCCCCGATGACCGGCGGTGTGTTCCGCTTCCCCGCCGCCCGCCAAGGCAACGTCCGGCGGTAGTTCCGCCCCGGACCCTATGAACCCGAGGAAGGCCCCATGTGCCGTGTCTGTGGAGGACCCGTCCGTCAGTTCTTCGATTTCGGGCGCCAGCCACTCTCCGACGCGTTCGTGAACCCCGACCGCGTCGACGACGAGTACTTCTACCGGCTCGCCGTGGGCAGCTGTGAGTCCTGCGGCATGACCCAGCTCCTGGACGAGGTCGCCCGGGACCAGATGTTCCACGAGGCCTACCCCTACCACTCGTCCGGCTCAGTCCACATGCGGCGCCATTTCGAGCAGACCGCCGGCCTGCTCTCCCGCGAACACCTGCGCGGCCCCGACCCCTTCGTGGTGGAGATCGGCTGCAACGACGGGGTGATGCTGCGGGCCCTGGCCAAGGAGGGCATCCGGCACCTGGGCGTCGAACCCTCCGGCGGCGTCGCCGAACTCGCCCGCCAGCAGGGTGTCCGGGTTCTCACCGAGTTCTTCGAAGAGGCGACGGCGGCCGAGATCGTGGCCGCCGACGGGCCGGCTGATCTGGTCTACTCGGCCAACACCATCTGCCACATCCCCTACCTCGACTCCGTCTTCCGGGGCCTCGACACCCTGCTGGCACCGGACGGCGCCTTCGTCTTCGAGGACCCCTACCTCGGCGACATCCTGGAACGCACCTCCTTCGACCAGATCTACGACGAGCACTTCTACTTTTTCACGGTGCGCTCGGTGAGCGCCGCCGTCGCCCGCTTCGGCTTCGAGGTCGTCGACGTCGAACGGCTGCCGGTGCACGGGGGCGAGCTCCGCTACACCCTGAAGCGGGCGGGCCGGGGTACGCCGAGCCCGGCCGTGGCCGAGCTGATCGCCGAGGAGGACGGCAAGGGGATCGGCACCCCCGAGGTCTTCGACGCCTTCGCCGCAGGAGTCGAACGCGTCCGTACGGAACTGACCTCCCTCCTGCGGGAGTTGCGCGGTGAAGGCAAGCGGATCGTCGGCTACGGCGCCACGGCCAAGAGCGCCACGGTGACCAACTTCTGCGGCATCGGCCCCGAGTCGATCGACTGGGTGTGCGACGTGACCCCGGCCAAGCACGGGAAGCTCATGCCCGGTTCGCACATCCCGGTCCGCCCCACCGAGGCCCTCACCCACCCCTATCCGGACTACGCGGTGCTGTTCGCCTGGAACCACGCCGAGGAGATCATGGCGAAGGAGCGGCTGTTCCGCGAGTCCGGTGGGCGCTGGATCGTGTACGTGCCCGAGGTCCGCGTCCTCTGACCGCGGAACGCCGGCGGCAAGGCCGGCACCACCACAAGCAACCGAGGACGGTGTCATGCAGTCGCGACAGCTCGCCGTGGACGGCGCGTTCGAGTTCCGGCCGAAGATCTTCACCGACGAACGGGGGCTCTTCGTCTCCCCGTTCCAGGAGACGGCCGCCCTACAGGCCCTGGGACACCCGCTGTTCCCCGTGGCCCAGACCAATCACAGCCTCTCCCGGCGCGGAACGATCCGGGGCGCCCACTACACCCTCACACCCCCGGGCATCGCCAAGTACGTCTACTGCGCGCGCGGCCGGGCCCTGGACATCGTCATCGACGTCCGGGTCGGCTCGCCCACGTACGGCCGTTCGGAGACCGTCCTGCTCGACCAGGAGGACTTCCGCGCCGTCTACTTCCCCGTCGGCGTAGCCCACGCTTTCGTGGCGCTGGAGGACCGGACGGTGATGTCGTACATGCTCTCCGGGGAGTACGTGCCCGAGAACGAGCTGGCCCTGTCCGTCTTCGACCCGGTCCTCGAACTGCCCCTGCCTACGGACGTCGACCCGGTCATGTCGGAGAGGGACCTGGCCGCACCCTCCCTGGAGGCGGCGGAGAAGTCCGGCACCCTCCCGGAGTACCGCCGGTGCCTGGAGATCGAACGGGCGCTGTGCGGCGGCCCGGGCCGGTGACCGCCCGCCGGGAGCCCGCCGTCGCCGTGTTCGGCGCGACGGGCTGCGTGGGCCGCGCGGTGACCGCCGCGTTCGTCCGGGCGGGCCGGCCGGTCCTCGAAGTGGCGCGCCACCGGCCACCGTACGCGGGCGACAACCGCTTCCTCGCCCTGGACGCCGCCGCCGCCGACCCCGGCGAACTCGCCGGTCTGCTGGCCGCGGCCCGCGTGGACACCGTGGTCAACGCGACCGGCGGCTGGGTCACCGGCGAGGCGGAGAACGAGTGCGCCCACGTCCACCTCCTGGAGAACCTGCTCGCCGCACTCGCCCGGGCGCCGGGCAGAATCCGCCTGGTACAGATCGGATCCGTCCACGAGTACGGCCCGCTGCCCGTCGGCACCGCCGCCGAGGAGACCCGCCCGCCCCGCCCCGTCTCCGCCTACGGGCGCAGCAAACTCGCCGGAGCCGAGGCCGTGCTCCGCGCCACCCGAGCGGGCCTCGTGGACGGGGTGGTGCTGCGCGTCGTCAACCTCTGCGGCCCGCAGGCGGCGGAGGTCGGTTTCCTCGGTGCCGCCGTCCGCCGGCTGCACGCCGCCACCTCCGAACGGCCGGCCGAGCTGACCGTCGCCGACGCCCACCGGGACTTCCTGGACGTACGGGACCTGGCCGCCGCCGTCCTCGCGGCCGCGACCGCCCCCGTCGCCGGGCAGGTGATCAACGTGGGCCGTGGCGAAGCCGTACCGGTGGCCCGCCTGCTCGACCTGCTCATCGCCGCGGCCGGACCGCCCCCGGGCGCGGTCCGGCTCCGTGCCGCGCCCGTCGACTCGCGGGGCGGCGACTGGACCCAGGTCGACATCGGCCGCGCGGCCCGGTCGCTGGGATGGCGGCCGACGGTGGAACTGCCCGAATCGATCAAGGACATGTGGGACGCGTCCCGCGCGGACCACCCTGTGGAGCAGCCATGACCGAAGCCATCACGCGCACCGCGCACCGCCCGCCCGCCGCCGCCACCCCGCTGCGCGTCGCCGCCTCGGCGCACGCGCGCGACGGCGGGCGCACCCCGCACTCGGCGTTCCACGACTGGTATGCCGAGGCCGCCGCCCGCACCTTCACCCAGGTGGAACGGGTCCCGCTCGACGCGCTCACCGGCTGGGAGGCCGAGCCCGACACCGGCAACCTGCGCCACCACACCCGCGGCTTCTTCACGGTGGAGGGCCTGGAGGTGCGGATGTCGGCCGGACCGGTCCCGGCCTGGAGCCAGCCCATCATCAACCAACCCGAGGTCGGGGTCCTGGGCATCCTGGTCAAGGAGTTCGACGGCGTCCTGCACTGTCTGATGCAGGCCAAGGCCGAACCCGGCAACGCCAACGGCGTACAGATCTCCCCGACCGTCCAGGCGACTCGCAGCAACTACACCGGAGTGCACGGCGGCCGCCCCGTGCCCTACCTGGACCGGTTCCGGGACCCCGGCCCCGGGGGCCCGCTCGTCGACGTACGGCAGTCGGAGCAGGGTTCCGCCTTCCACCACAAACGGAACCGGAACATGGTCGTCGAGGCCGACGGGGAGGTGGAGGTCCACGAGGGCTTCCACTGGCTGACCCTCGGCCAGCTCCACCGGCTCCTCGCCGAGGACGACGTGGTCAACATGGACGCCCGAACGGTCTTGTCCTGCCTGCCCTTCGCCCACGCCGAGCTCGCCCGGGAGCTCGGCGCGCCCGCCGACCCCTTCCGGGAGGCCCTCTTCCGTTCCTGCGACCCCTCCGCCGAGGCGCGTCACCCGCTGGGTGCCGTCCTCAGCTGGATCACCGAGGCTCGCACCCGCACCGAGGTGCACGCCCGCCGTGTCCCGCTGGCCCGGCTGCCGGGCTGGCACCGCACCCCGGAGCGAATCTCGCACGCCTCCGGGGCCTTCTTCGACGTCATCGGCGTCCGCGTGGAGGCTGGCGGCCGGGAGGTCGCCCACTGGTCCCAGCCGATGATCGAATCGCACGGCACCGGCGTTGTCGCCTTCCTCACCCGGTCCCTCGACGGGGTGCTGCACGTGCTGATGAACGCCCGGGTCGAGGCGGGCTACATGGACGTGGTGGAACTGGCGCCTACGGTCCAGTGCACCCCTGCCTCCTACGAGCACCTGCCGAGGAGCGCACGCCCGCGCTACCTCGACGCGGTGGAGCGGGCGAATCCCGCACAGGTCCGCTTCCACTCCGTCCTCTCGGAGGAGGGCGGACGCTTCTACCACGCGCACAACCGCTATCTGATCGTCGACACCGATCTCGACGTTCCGCCCGACGATCCCGACTACCGGTGGATGACCGTCCACCAGCTCGTCGAGCTGCTGCGGCACAGCCACTACCTCAACATCCAGGCCCGCAGTCTGGTGGCCTGCCTGCAGAGCCTGCTGATGCCGGGCGAACCGGCGCCGACCACTGAGAGGAAGGTCCGGGTATGAACGCGGAGAATGTACGGCCCGTCATCAGCTGCCGGGTGTGCGGCGCGTCGGACTGGCAGGACGTGGTCTCCTTCGGCGAGGTGCCGCTGGCCAACGCTTTCCTGGAATCGGCCGCCTTCTACGAGGACGAACCCGCCTACCCGCTGGGCGTGATCTCCTGCCGCTCCTGCCGGCTGATGAGCGTCACTCACGTCGTCGACCCCGAGGTGATGTACCGGACGTACAGCTACGTCACCTCCGACTCGGAGACCATTACCCGCCACATGGAGTTCGTCGCGACCACCTGCCGGGAACTCGCCGGTCTCGCCGCCGGCGACCTGGTGGTGGAACTGGGCAGCAACACCGGCCAGCAGCTGGCCGCCTTCGCCCGCAACGGGGCCCGCGTGCTCGGCGTGGACCCCGCCCGCAACCTGGCGGCCGTCGCCAACGAGCACGGCATACTCACCCTGCCCGAGTTCTTCACCGAGACCACCGCCGGCGCCGTGCACCGGTCCCACGGGCCCGCGCGCCTCATCCTCGGCCGCCACGTCTTCGCCCACATCGACGACCTCGCCGGGGTGCTCGCCGGGGTGCGCGCGCTGCTCGCCACCGACGGGGTCTTCGCCGTCGAAGTCCCCTACGCGGTCGACCTGTTGGAGAAGTACGCCTTCGACACCATCTACCACGAGCACCTGTCGTACTTCCTCGTCCGCACCCTGGACACCCTCTTCACCCGGCACGGACTGAGCCTCTTCGCCGTGGAACGGCTCCCGGTCCACGGCGGCTCCCTCCTGGTCCTCGTCGGCCGCCCCGAGGCCCGACGACCCGTCACCGACACCGTCGGCGAGCTGATGGAGGCGGAGGAACGGGCCGAGCTCGACACCGACGCCGCCTACCGGGAGTTCGCCCGGGGTGTCCGGGCCGTCCGCGACGAGCTTCCCGTCCTGGTCCGCTCCCTGCTCGCGGAGGGGAAGCGGGTCGCCGGTTACGGGGCCTCGGCCAAGGGCACCACGATCCTCAACATCTGTGGCCTCGGGACCGACGAGGTGGCCTACTGCACCGACACCACATCGCTCAAACAGGACAAGGTGCTGCCCGGCACGCACATCCCGGTCCGCAGTCCCGACCACGCCCTCAACGACCCGCCCGACGTCTACCTGATGCTGGCGTGGAACTACGCGGACGAGATCCTCCGCAAGGAGGCGGACTTCCTGCGGATCGGAGGCCGGTTCATCCTGCCCTTCCCCAAACCCGCGGTCGTCTCGGCCGACACCGTCCGCTGACGCGGACCACGAGGCACGCGTGAGGCCCGGTGGGACGTCGTCACGACGTCCCACCGGGCCTCGTTCGCTGCCCTCGCTTCCCGCTCAGGGCCGGTCGTCGCGGCTCACGTACCGCTCGCGCACCCGCCACTCCCCGTCCTCGACGACCAGGACGTCGTCGCACACGCACATCAGGAGCAGGCGCGGCACCTCGTCCCGCCGGGTCGCCACCACCTGCACGTACGAGCGCACCCGCACCGAGCCGTCCGGTCCGGGGTCTTCCACCACGGCCGTGGTCAGCAGGTGCCGACGCACTTCGCCCTCGGCGGCGAGCCCCGCGTGCGCCGATCGGATCCCGGCCGCCAGGGCGGTACGCCCGCGGACCGGCTCGGGCAGCGACGGCGGCGCGAACAGGCCGTCCTCGGTGAAGGTGGCGGCCCATGCCTCGGCGTCGCCCGAGTCCAGCAGCTGCATCTGCCGGGCGTGGAACCGCTGAATGTCGGCGCACAGCGACGCGTACGCCGGGCTGACGGTCTCCCTCACGGATCTCCCTCCTCGCCCGCCGGTCGCGGGCCGCTGCCGCCGATACTCGCGCGCCCGCTTGGAACCGGACTTGTGCCCCGGCGGGCCCCGGACTCCAGCCCGGCTCGACCGTTGCTCCGGCCCCGGCCGGGAGGATGCCGACCCTGACCCGGCCCCGACTCCATGGAGGTGCGCTGTGAGGCTCATCGACCTGTCCTCGGCGGTGGACGCGGCGCTCTGGGAACCCGATCCCGTGGAGCACCACGTCCTCACCCCCCGCGAGGGCGCCCTGCACATGAGCGAGGAGATGCACGCCCACTTCGGTATCTCCTTCGACCCCGAAGAGCTGCCCGACGGCGAGTTCCTCTCCCTCGACCGCGTCACGCTCACCACCCACACCGGCACCCACGTGGACGCGCCCTCCCACTACGGGTCCCGGGCGGGCTACGGCGACGGCGTGCCCCGGCACATCGACCAGATGCCGCTGGACTGGTTCCTGCGCCCCGGCATGGTGCTGGACCTCACCGACGCGCCCACCGGTGTCATCGGCGCGGACCGGCTGGAGAAGGAGTTCGCCCGCATCGGCCGCACCCCGAGCCCGATGGACATCGTCCTGCTGCACACCGGGGCGCAGCGCCACCGGGGGAACGAGCGGTACTTCACCGATTTCGCCGGTCTCGACAGCCCCGCCGTCCACCTGCTCCTCGACCTCGGCGTCCGGGTCATCGGCACGGACGCGTTCAGCCTGGACGCCCCCTTCGGCGACATCATCGCCCGCTACCGGGCCACCGGGGACCGTGATGTGCTGTGGCCCGCGCACATGATCGGCAGGGACCGCGAGTACTGCCAGATCGAGCGGCTGGCCAACCTGGAGGCGCTGCCAGGACCGTACGGTTTCCAGGTCTCCTGCCTTCCGGTGAAGATCGCCGGCGCCGGGGCCAGCTGGACCCGTGCGGTCGCCCTCGTCGAGGAATGAGCCGGCCCACACCTGGTCCACCCGTGCCCGATCCCGGGCCCTCACCCGAAGGAGACCGATGTTCGGCCACGACCTGGCGGACGTCTACGAGCTGGTCTATCGCGCCCGCGGCAAGGACTGGGCCGCCGAGGCTGCCGAGACCACCCGCCTGATCAGGGACCAGTTGCCCACCGCCGACTCCCTGCTGGACGTGGCGTGCGGCACTGGCGCCCATCTGGAGGCCTTCGACGGCCTCTTCGCCCACACCGAGGGCCTCGAACTCTCCCCGGCCATGCTGGAGCGCGCCGCCGGCCGACTCCCCGGAGTGCCGCTGCACCAGGGCGACATGTGCGCCTTCGACCTCGGGCGCACCTTCGACGCCGTGGTGTGCCTGTTCACCGCCATCGGCTATCTGAGGACGGTCCCGGACATGCGAGCGGCGGTCGCCGCCATGGGCCGCCACCTGAGGCCCGGAGGGGTGCTCGTCGTCGAACCCTGGTGGTTCCCTGAACGGTTCCTCGACGGTTACGTGGCCGGCGACCTGGCGAGCGACGAGCACCGGACGGTCGCCCGGATCTCGCACTCGACCCGCGAGGGCCGGACCACGCGGATGGAGGTCCGGTTCGTGATCGGCGAGGCCGGGGGGATCAGGGAGTTCACCGAGGTCGACCTCCTCACCCTGTTCACCCTGGACGAGTACCTGTCCGCCTTCGCCGACGCCGGGTGCCCGGCGGAGTACATCCGGCCGGAGTGGACGGCGCGGGGCCTGTTCGTCGCGCGCCGCCCCTGAGACACCTGGGGAACCCTCACACGGAGGAGGGGTGTTCGCCGGCGATGGTCATCACATAGTGGCCGTAGCCTGAGTTCCCCAGCCGCGCACCCAACCGGTAACACTCCTTCGGACCGATGAAACCCCTCCGGAGCGCTACCTCCTCGACACAGGCGATCCGCACCCCCTGGCGCTCCTCCAGGGTCCGTACGTACTGGGCCGCCTGGAGGAGGGACTCGGGGGTCCCGGTGTCCAGCCAGGCGAACCCCCGGCCGAGTTCCCGCAACCGGGCCCGTCCGCGCTCCATGTACATGCGGTTCAGATCTGTGATCTCCAACTCACCGCGTGCCGACGGGCGCAGGGTGGCGGCCCGCGCGACCACGTCGTTGTCGTAGAAGTAGAGGCCCGTGATCGCGCGGTTCGAGCGGGGCCGGTCCGGCTTCTCCTCGATGGATATCAGTATTCCGTCCCCGTCGGTCTCGCCGACCCCGTACCGCTCGGGATCGTGCACCTCGTAACCGAAGAGCAGACACCCGTCCAGATTCTCCCGATCCTTTCTGAGCACCTCGGAGAAGGAATTTCCGTGGAATATGTTGTCACCCAGCACCAGAGCCACGGAATCGTCCCCGATGTGGTCGGCACCGATGACGAAGGCCTCCGCGATCCCGTTCGGCTTGGGCTGCTCCGCGTAATCGATACGGAGCCCCAGATGGCTTCCGTCACCGAGCAGGCGCCGAAATTGCGGCAGGTCGTGGGGGGTGGTGATGATGAGGATGTCTCTAATATCCGCAAGCATCAATACCGAGAGCGGATAGTAGATCATCGGTTTGTCGCCGACCGGTAAGAGCTGTTTGGAAACGGCCAGCGTGATCGGATACAAGCGGCTTCCCGTGCCTCCGGCCAGAATGATTCCTTTCATGGACGCGATGCTATCCACGCGATATCAGGAGCCGCAAGGACGAGAATCCCGGGTTGAGGTGAAATCGAGCTGGATGCGAGTGTGATCCGCTGAACTCTGTGCCCATCAAAGCGGAAATGGAGATTACCTGTGACCATTCGTGTATGGGGATATCAGGACGAGTACGCGGCAGAACGCGAGGAGATTCTCGACGCGGTGGACACCGTCTTCGGCTCCGGTCGGCTGGTTCTCGCCGGCAGCGTCCGGTCGTTCGAGGAGGAGTTCGCCGCCAGGCACGGAGTCCGGCACTGCGTCGGCGTGGACAACGGCACCAACGCCGTCAAACTCGGCCTGGAAGCCCTCGGGGTGGGACCCGGGGACGAGGTGATCACCGTCTCGAACACCGCCGCCCCGACCGTCGTCGCCATCGCCGGCACCGGCGCGACCCCGGTCTTCGCCGACGTGCGCGAGGACTACTACCTCATGGACGTCTCGCAGGTCGAGGCCGCCATCACCCCGCGCACCCGCTGCCTGCTCCCGGTCCACCTCTACGGCCAGTGCGTCGACATGGCTCCCCTGGCGGAGCTGGCCGCGCGCCACGGCCTGGCCGTCCTCGAGGACTGCGCCCAGGCCCACGGCGCCCGTCACCATGGCCGTACGGCTGGGACCATGGGCACGGCCGCCGCCTTCTCCTTCTACCCGACGAAGGTCCTCGGCGCCTACGGCGACGGCGGCGCGGTCCTCACCTCCGACGCAGAGGTGGACCGCAGGCTGCGCCGACTGCGCTACTACGGGATGGAGGAGCGGTACTACGTCACCGACCTGCCCGCCCACAACAGCCGCCTCGACGAGGTGCAGGCCGAGATCCTGCGCCGCAAACTCCACCGGCTCGACACCTATGTGACGGCCCGTCGGGAGATCGCCCAGCGTTACGCCGAAGGGCTCGGCGACACCGATCTCGTCCTCCCGGAGACCGCCCCGGGCAATGACCACGTCCACTACGTGTACGTGGTGCGCCACCCCCGCCGGGACGCGATCATCGAGGCGCTCCGGGAGCGGGACATCGAGCTGAACATCAGCTACCCCTGGCCGGTCCACACGATGACCGGCTTTGCGTACCTCGGCTACCGGGAAGGCTCCCTGCCCGTCACCGAGCGGCTGGCCCGCGAGATCTTCTCGCTGCCCATGTACCCCTCACTGGCCCCGGAGGCGCAGGACAGGGTCATCGAGGCCCTCCGTGAGGTCCTCAAGGCCCTGTCCTGACCGGCCCGTTCGCTGCATCCGGCGGCGGCTCAGGCCTCACGGGCCTCGGCCGCCGTCACCGACAGTCGGGCGGTGAACAGCCCGTTCTCGCTCCGGCTCAGGGCCCGCAGGGCGGCGGCGTGCGGAGCGAACCCGGGTTGCTGCACCGCCCGCCGGAGCGAGGCCCGGTCCGTCCACACGGCGAGGTTCACGTAGCCGGCCGGGTCGTCCACCTCCCGCAGCAGGCTGTGCCGGACGAAACCGGGCTGCCGCGCCATGAACGCGGACGTCCGGGCGAAGACCTCCTCGAACTCCTCGGGCGCCCCATGGACGGTGAATCTGTTGACGAAGGTCACCTCGGGACCGGGCCCTGCCCGACCGGCAGGGCCGAACCCGCCGACAACGTTGGACTCCTGCTGCTCCCCGCTCGGCATGGGCAAGGCCACCTCTCTGCTCGGCGTGTCCGTCCGACATCCGCGGACGCGTGCCGGGGAGCCTGGCAGCGGTCCGTGGAGAACGTCTCGACACTGGCTGACCACCGGCGCGGAACCCGCCTCACCTGACCCACACCTCCTCGGCCACGGGCGGCGCGGCGAGAATCTCCTCCAGGCGTTCCTTAGCGTACGCCCGGGTCAGCCGGTCGAAGACGTAGCGGACGATGCCGTCGGCATAACGGTCCATGGCCAGCAGGTGGTTGTCGGTGAGGACCTCCAGGACGGACTCCAGCTCCTGCACCGGCCGGTTCAGCAACTTAGCCGCTTGCGACGAGGTGAAGGGGGTCTCGCCCAGCATGCTGAGCAGCCGGAAGACCCCTTGCTCCTGGTGGCCGAGGCCCGCGTAGCTCGCGGCGAACCGGGAGCGTACGTCCAACTCCCCGAGCCGGGCCACGTCGAGGATGCGGGGCGTGGTCTCAAGCCGGTCGGCGAGCGCCGACAGTGAGAGCCCCGGCCCGGCCGCGAGCCGGCCGCCCACGCACCGCAGGGCCAAGGGGTGCCGGCCGAGCAATTCGACGGTCCGGTGCGCGGCCTCCGGTTCCCGGTCCACCCGCTGTCGGCCAGCGATGACCGCGAGGATCTCCAGGGCCTCCTCGGGGGATGGCGCTCCCAACTCGACGCGCTCGGCCTCCACCAGGGCGGTCATGCGCCGACGGCCGGTGACGAGCAGCGCGCAGCGCGGGTCGGCGGGCAGCAGGTGCCGGATCTGGGCCGAGGACGCCGCGTCGTCCAGCAGCACCAGCACGCGGCGTTCGGCCGTACGGGACCGGAACAGCGTCCCGCACTCTTCCAGGCCCTCCGGAATGCGCGAGGTCGGGACCTCCAGGGCTCGTAGGAAGCGGCGGAGCACCTCGGATGGGTCGCGCGGCTCGGCGGAGGAGCCACGCAGGTCCGCGTAGAGCTGCCCGTCGGGGAAGTGCGGGCGGAGCGTGTGTGCCAGGTGGACGGCCACCGCGCTCTTGCCGACACCCGGGGGGCCGGTCACCACCCCTATGTGGGCCGCTGTGCCGTCGGCAGCCGGCCCGCCGGGATCGCGCAGCGCCGCCTCCAGTTCCTTGAGGACGTTGTCGCGGCCGACGAACCCCGCGAGCCTGGCCGGCAGTTGGGCCGGCGTCCCGATCGACTCCCGCACAGCGACCGGCGAGGACAGAAGGTGCGGTGCGGGCGGTGGTGTGGCCAGGGAGGCGAGCCCCGGCGCGAGGGCGGGTGTCGTCGGGGCAGGGGCAGGGGCAGGGGCAGAGGTAGAGGTAGAGGTAGGCGGCGCGGCGGGCGCGGTCCGCTGTCGCGGGGGCTCCTGGGGTTCGGTGGGTGAGTCGGACAGCAGGGTGTGCTGAAGACGGGCGAGTTCCTTGCCGGGTTCGAGGCCGAGTTCGTCGATCATCTTCTGTCGCAGACTCTGGTAGACCTCCAGCGCCTCGTGCCGCCGGCCGGACCGGTGCAGGGCTACCATCAGGAGTCCGTGGAGGTGTTCGTGCAACGGATGGGCCAGCACCAACGCCTTGAGCTCGCTGATGAGTTCGCGGTGTCGGCCGTTCTCCAGGTCGGTCTCGATCCGTAGTTCGAGGATGCGGAAGCGCAGCTCCTCCAGCCGGGTCACGTACGAGAAGAGCCGTCCCCCGGTCTCGACGTCGGCGAGTGCGGGTCCGCGCCACAGGGCCAGGGCCTGCTCGAAACATGCCAAAGCCGCCGCGGAATCGCCCCGTTGGAGAAGTTCCTGACCTTCCTCCGCCCGTATCTCGAACAGGTTTACGTCCAGACTCGACGATGGAATGGTGAGGCTGTATCCACCGGGCCGGGTCTGGAGCAGGTTCCCGAGGCCCTGTTTCAGAAGGAGCTTGCGGAACTTGTAGATGTACGTCTGAAGGGTGGTCACCGCGCTCGGGGGCGGGAGTTCGGGCCATAACTCGTCGATCAGTTCGGATGCCTGCACCACGGTGTCGTGCCGCAGCGTGAGCAGGGATATGATCTGACGCGGCTTGGGGGCGGTTGGCGTGATGTTCCGCCCTCCCCAAAGGATTTCGACGGGACCTAAAAGTCGGAACTCTAAGATATTTCCTCCCCGTTTCAGCTGAGTCACGCACGGCCTGTTGTCGCCGCCCTGTGCGCACCTCCACCGTCAGCTTATCATCTCGACTTTAAGGTAGGTCCTTGAAAGTGACTGGTCAATGTCGGGGCGGGGGGAGCGAAGAGACCTGGTGAATCGCTGAAGAGCGAAAAAATGTCCACTTTGCCGGATCTTGACTCGCGGTCCAGGAAAAGTTCCCGTAAAGTCGCGTTTATCGGGGACTGGCGGAGATTCGATCCCGCCACGGCCGCCTGCCGGGCCCGTATTCGACAGGCGCCAACTGGTGGGTTGCGGCCTCCGGCCCATTCCGAGGGTCGTTGCGTGTGGGCATCTCTTCCCGTCGCGCATACGGGTCCGTTGCCCTCCGGAGCGACCCCCGGTGCCGCCGGACGCCCTTCGGTATACGGACGAGCCGGGTAGATCGGCCGGCTCGCGCCCCGCCCTGCACCGTCCTGGCTCCAGCGTTCCTCCAGCGAGAATCGAGGAGAGACCGCTCCGCGGCGCTCCCGGCCGGGGTGTCCGACACGCTTCCGCCGCCCGTGTCAAGTCTCTCCGCGTCCTTCCAATCGCCATCGAGCCGAATGCGAGCCATTCCGTACACGCTCGCTTCGTGGACATTTCCGATGTGGGCGACACAGGGGCTCTGCTCTGCAATGGGCAGGGGTGTGGGCACCGGTGAAGGGGGATGCGGATGAATACAGTGACGAATCGCCGTGTGGTCATCACGGGAATCGGAATCGTGGCTCCCGGTGCCGTCGGCGTGAAGCCGTTCTGGGACCTTCTGACGGCGGGTCGCACCGCCACTCGCGCTATAACGGCGTTCGATCCCGCACTCTATCGTTCCCGAATAGCCGCAGAATGCGACTTCGACGCCTCGGCGGAAGGACTGACGCCGCGGCAGATTCGCCGAATGGACCGGGCCGCGCAATTCGCGGTGGTCGCCGCACGGGAGGGAATCGAGGACAGCGGGATCGACCGCGAGGCCCTGGACGGATCCCGGATCGGGGTGGTCATCGGCAGCGCGGTCGGCTGTACCACGAGCCTGGAGAACGAGTACGCCGTCGTCAGCGACAGCGGCAGCCGATGGCTCGTCGACCACGCCTACGCGGTCCCGCACCTCTTCGACTACTTCGTGCCCAGCTCCATTGCCGCCGAAGTGGCCCACGACCGCATCGCGGCGGAAGGGCCGGTCTCCCTGGTGTCAACGGGGTGCACCTCGGGCCTCGACGCGGTGGGCCGGGCCGCCGATCTGATTGCGGAGGGCGTGGCCGACGCGATGGTGGCGGGGGCCACCGAGGCGCCCATCTCGCCCATCACCGTGGCATGTTTCGACGCGATCAAGGCCACGAGCCCCGACAACGACCGTCCGGCCGAGGCCTCCCGTCCCTTCGACCGCACCCGCCGGGGCTTCGTCCTCGGCGAGGGAGCCGCCGTCTTCGTCCTGGAGGAGTGGGAACACGCCCGGCGCCGGGGCGCCGAGGTGTACGCCGAGATCACCGGATTCGCCTCCCGCTGCAACGCCTTCCACATGACCGGTCTGCGGCCCGACGGACGGGAGATGGCGGAGGCGATCAGGGGCGCACTCGCCGCCGCCCGCACGGAGCCGTCCGCGATCGACTATGTCAACGCCCACGGCTCGGGCACCAAGCAGAACGACCGCCACGAGACCGCAGCCCTCAAAGCGAGCCTCGGGGAGCACGCTTACCGGACACCCGTCAGCAGCATCAAGTCGATGATCGGCCACTCGCTGGGCGC
Organism: Streptomyces sp. NPDC091279; assembly: GCF_044757465.1. Classification (NCBI taxonomy): domain Bacteria; kingdom Bacillati; phylum Actinomycetota; class Actinomycetes; order Kitasatosporales; family Streptomycetaceae; genus Streptomyces; species Streptomyces sp. NPDC091279. The sequence continues at coordinate 680,251 of NZ_JBIVVA010000004.1, forward strand.
CATCGGCTCCCTGGAGATCGCCGCCTGTGCCCTGGCCATCCGCCATGACACGGTCCCGCCCACCGCCAATCTGCGTGAGCCCGATCCCGAGTGCGACCTGGACTACGTACCCCTGGAGGCCCGTTCCCTGCCGGTGGACAACGTCCTCACGGTCGGCAGCGGATTCGGCGGCTTCCAGAGTGCCATGGTGCTGTCCGGACCCGACGCACAGGGCCGGGCGGCGGCGTGAACGCGGACACGGTCATCACCGGAATGGGGGTGCTGGCCCCCACCGGCCTAGGCCACGATGAGCACTGGAAGAACACCCTGAGCGGCGCCTCGGCGATCGGCCCCGTTACCCGGTTCGACGCCGAGCGCTACCCCAGCCGACTCGCCGGCGAGGTCGCAGACTTCGTCCCGGAGGAGCACCTGCCCAGTCGGCTCCTGCCCCAGACCGACCACATGACCCGGATGGCCCTCGTGGCTTCCGACTGGGCCCTCGCCGACGCCGATTTCGACCCCGCCCTGCTTCCGGAGTACGGGGTGGGCGTCGTCACCGCCGCCTCGGCGGGCGGCTTCGAGTTCGGCCACCGGGAGCTGCAGAACCTGTGGGACCGGGGACCCGAGTACGTCAGCGCCTACCAGTCCTTCGCCTGGTTCTACGCCGTCAACACCGGCCAGATCTCCATCCGGCACGGACTGCGTGGCCCCGCCGGAGCCCTGGTCACCGAACAGGCAGGCGGCCTCGACGCCCTAGGGCAGGCCCGTCGGCAGCTCCGCCGGGGGCAGTCGATGGTGCTCGCGGGAGCCGTCGACGGATCCCCCTGCCCATGGGGCTGGGTGGCCCAGCTCAGCACCGCCAGGATGAGCCGGGAGTCCGATCCCGCCCTCGCCTACCGGCCCTTCGACGCCAAGGCCGCCGGCTACGTGCCCGGGGAGGGCGGGGCCCTGCTCGTCCTGGAGAGCGAGGAGACCGCACGGGCGCGCGGCGCACGTCGTCGGTACGGACGGATGGCAGGCTACGCGGCCACCTTTGACCCGCCGCCCGGCTCGGGACGCTCCGCGAACCTCGTACGGGCCGCCCAGGCCGCCCTCGACGACGCAGAGCTCAGGCCCGAGGAGATCGACGTAGTTTTCGCGGACGCGGCGGGTACCCCGGAGGAAGACGCCGTCGAGGCCGACGCGCTGCGCACTCTCTTCGGCCCCCACGGGGTCCCGGTCACCGCGCCCAAGTCCATGACCGGCCGGATGAGCGCCGGAGGACCCGCCGTCGACGTAGCCACGGCCCTCCTGGCGCTGCGCGAGAGCGTCATCCCCCCGACCGTCCACGTCTCACGACCGCTGCCGGACCACACCCTAGACCTCGTGACGACCCCGCGCCGGGCCCCGCTCGCCACGGCGCTGATCCTCGCCCGGGGACAAGGAGGCTTCAACTCGGCCCTGGTTGTGACAGGCCCGCGCTGACCCCACCCGCCCCGCACCCGTGACAGGAGACACAGCGATCATGGACCAGCTGACAACCGACAGGCTCATGGAGATCATGCGCGAGTGCGCCGGTGACGGCGACGCGATCGAGACCGACCGCCGCCCCGAGGACGTCGAGTTCGCCTCGCTCGGCTACGACTCCCTGGCCATGCTGGAGACATTGAGCAGGCTGGAGCGGAAATTCGGCGTGGCCATCGACGAGGAGGAGTTCTCCAGCGCCGCGACCCCGACTGAGCTCACCACCCTGGTCAACCGCATCCTGACCGAGGCCGTCTGACGGTGGGTGTCCCGGCCGGGCGGCGCGGTCGATCAGCTCCTAACTGCGGTGCACTGCCGCGCCGTGATCGACAACGGGGACTTCGAGGAATAGTGGCAGTTTCATGCCACACGCGAACAGGAATGGCTCTATCCCGGTGCCGAACAGGGAGATTACGTCCACCAGCTCACCAGCCGCTCATACGAGTGGGTGGTGGAGGGTGACATCACCGCGTGTTTCGACAATGTCGATCACCAGATCCTGATGGGCCTTCTCCAGTGGGTCGAGACAGAGGCCGACGACGTCGCGGACCTTGTCGATGAGCAGCGGGTCGGTGGACAGTTTGAACGTCTGGGCCCGGTGCGGTGCCAGGGCGAACGCCCGCCAGATCCACGAGACGGTCGACTGGGACATGCCCGTCGCCGCGGCCATCGACCTGGTCGACCAGTGGGTCGCGTTCTTCGGTGTCTCTTCGAGCGTCTTGACGATGACCCGTTCGACATCGGCGTCGGTGATCTTCCTCGGGACGCCGGGCCTGGGGTCGTCGCACAAGCCGTCCAGGCCGCGTTCGATGAACCGGCGCCGCCAGGTGCGGACCGTGTCCGGAGTGATCCGCAGCCGGCGGGACACCTCCATGATCGAGTGCCCTTCGGCGCACTCCAGCACGATCCGCGTCCTCTGAGCCAACGCCTGGGCCGTCGTCCGGCGCCGCAGCCAGCCCTCCAGCACAGCCCGCTGGGCATCAGTGACCAACAACAGCGCAATCTTCGGACCCGGACGACTCATGCCCCACTAACGACGAATCTCTGACTCAGGTCACTAGGACTTGTCCGGCCGGTTGTCTGACTACTTTGTCCATAGGTTGTTGATGTGGACATGGGGCGGGGAGATCTGACGGATGTCGAGTGGGACCGGCTGCGTCCGGTGGGGCTGAGGAAGGCGTCGTCGAGGAGGAGCAGTTCCGGCTTGTGCCTTGACTTTTTCGAGCTTAGAAGCGTTGATGACGTCTTTGTCAGGCTCCTTGATGGTTTGGGGGTGCATGACGCTGTGTGAGGCTGTGGTTTCTTGTGGGGGCAGTGTCACGGTCTGATGTGTTTCTCTGTGTGACTAGGAAATCCACGGGTTCGTGTTCGGTAATTGCCGAAGTATGTACGGCGTTCACTGGCTCGGAATTATGTGTCCGGGTGGATCGGTGTTTGGGGTTGTGGGTTGTTGGGATTTTCGGGGGTGTTTGGTGTATTGTGTTTCGTGGGTTACGTGTTTTGGTTTCGTGTGATGTGGGGGTTGTGGGGTGCCGGAGAGGACGATTGATTTCGGTAAGTTTGGTGCTCGTGGTGTGAGGGCTTTTGAG